>NZ_JBIWAM010000002.1:0-385959 GCF_044760065.1 Pseudomonas sp. NPDC098740
GTTTCACCGATTCGGTTCAAGACAACCACAATGGCGAAATCTTTAACGGCATCGTTAAATATTTTCCCGCTAACGGCGCAATAAACACTCTGGCCGACGTTATCGAAGCGACTCTGAAAGCCTCCGAAATCAGCCGTGATCGCGTTGAAGACGCGCGTAACGTTCTGAAAGAAGGCCAGGAAGTAGAAGCCAAGATCATCAGCGTTGACCGCAAGAGCCGCGTAATCCAGCTCTCCATCAAGTCGAAAGACGATGCTGAAGAGAAAGAAGCAATCCAGAGCTTGAAAGACAAGCCTTCGGATAGCATCGCTGCTGGTCCTACCACTCTGGGCGACCTGTTGCGTGCACAAATGGAAAAACAGAACTAAGTTCTGTCAGACCATAGAAAAAGGGCGACTTCGGTCGCCCTTTTTTGTGCCTGTGATTTGGTGATTCTGATGGTTTCGCGGCGCTGCGATTGTTTGCCGTGAAACCAATCGTCCCCGCAAGTTGTCTCTTTCTTTAATCGGATCAATCATTTATTTGCAGCTAGTCTTTAGCCTGAAGCGAACGACCGTCGGGCGGCGTGTCCGGCCTAAGGAAGTGAATGAACAAGCTCATTGTCGTCATAGCGGTACTGACACTGGCAGGTTGTGGCACTAATGCCAAGACTCACGCGGTGCGTGGGGTCAGTGGTATCGAGATTGATTGTTCAGGACTGGGGTCGGGATGGGAGAAGTGTCGCAAGCGAGCGAACAAGGAGTGCAAGGCGGCGGGATACAAAGTTGTAGCCAGGTCCGATGATGCCAAAGACGAAGATGAGTACCCCTTTGGCTTTAATCCTGCGGGTTATCTGACGCGCACCATGCTGGTGATCTGTAGATGAGGGCGAGAGTGCACGACCAGTGTTCCGCTGCTCTGGAATAGGGCATCTCATTGCGGGTGGAGAATGTCAAAAACTCGGGCTGTTCAAATTGATCCGGGCGTGCTAAAACCTTTGAAGCGCTGATCTAGCTGCTTGAAAAAGAAGGGAAAAATATGACGAAGTCGGAGTTGATCGAACGAATTGTCACCCATCAAGGGCTGCTCTCATCCAAGGATGTGGAGCTGGCCATCAAGACCATGCTTGAACAAATGTCCCAATGCCTGGCCACCGGTGATCGCATCGAGATCCGTGGGTTTGGTAGCTTCTCTTTGCACTACCGCGCGCCGCGTGTAGGTCGCAATCCAAAAACCGGTCAGTCCGTCAGCCTCGACGGCAAGTTCGTGCCGCATTTCAAGCCAGGCAAGGAACTGCGTGATCGGGTGAACGAGGAAGAGGAGGAAGGTTTTGACCTCCATAACTAAAGGGTCGGCGCATGCGTAACCTCAAGCGTGTACTCCTTGGCGTAGTTATCCTGTTGCTGATTCTGGCGGTTCTGGCGTTTGTCCTGGAAAATCAACAATCGGTTTCCCTGCTGTTCCTGGGTTGGGCGGGGCCGCAACTTCCGGTATCGCTGATCATGGTTGTTGCGCTGCTGATCGGGATGGTGATTGGGCCGATTCTGGGCTGGTTTCTGGGGCGTACGGCCAGAGTCTCACGCAAGCGCCTTGTCTGATTGCGGCATGACGCGCAAGGCGCACTAAACTTTAGCCACAGCTTGTCTATATCCATTAGTAAAACCGTCATTAAGCTGTAAAATGCTGCGCTTGTCCGATAGTGGCATATGCCCATGTCGGTTCAAACTGACTCTGTCAGAGGCCTCAGCTGAGTTGATGGCTTCTGCATTCATGGATTAGACAGTGCTCGGTTGGCGGCCCTGTCAGTAACTCAAGGGTATGGTTCTCGCGTGAAAATTCTAGTAACCGGCGGCGCCGGGTTTATCGGCTCGGCAGTCATCCGTCATATCATCTCCAACACTACCGACGCTGTCGTTAACGTCGATAAGCTTACTTACGCCGGTAACCTTGAGTCATTGGCCGAAGTTAGCCAGAACTCGCGTTACGTTTTCGAGCGCGTTGACATCTGCGACCGCGATCAGGTCGACCGTGTCCTGCGTGAACACCAACCGGATGCGATCATGCACCTGGCCGCAGAGTCTCACGTCGATCGCTCGATCTCCGGCCCGTCTGAATTCATCCAGACCAACATCATCGGCACTTACACCCTGCTGGAAGCTGCACGCCACTATTGGGCGGCGCTGGATGATGCGCGTAAAGCCAACTTCCGTTTCCACCATATTTCGACTGACGAAGTTTACGGAGACCTCGAGGGTCCGGAAGACCTCTTCACCGAAACCACACCGTATCAGCCAAGCTCGCCTTACTCCGCCAGCAAAGCCAGTTCCGATCACCTGGTTCGCGCCTGGAGCCGTACTTACGGCTTGCCGACCTTGGTCACCAACTGCTCGAACAACTACGGTCCGTGCCACTTCCCAGAGAAGTTGATCCCGCTGATCATTCTCAATGCACTGGAAGGCAAGCCGCTGCCGGTCTACGGCAAAGGCAATCAGGTCCGCGACTGGCTGTACGTCGAAGATCACGCTCGCGCACTGTACAAAGTCGTGACCGAAGGCGTGATCGGCGAGACGTACAACATCGGTGGTCATAACGAAAAGCAAAACATCGAAGTGGTGCATACCCTGTGTGCGCTGCTCGACGAACTGCGTCCCGATTCTGCTTACCGTCCACATGCCAGCCTGATCACCTACGTTCAGGATCGCCCGGGCCATGACCAGCGTTACGCGATCGACGCCAGCAAAATTCAGCGTGAACTAGGTTGGACGCCGGAAGAAACATTCGAAACCGGCATCCGCAAGACGGTCGAGTGGTACCTCACCAACACTGAATGGGTCGCTCACGTGAAGAGCGGTAGCTATCAGCAGTGGATCGATCAGAACTACGCAGATCGTTCGAACAAGGCATGAAAATACTCCTGCTGGGAAAAAACGGCCAGGTGGGCTGGGAGCTGCAACGCTCCCTCGCGCCGCTTGGCGAGTTGATCGCGTTGGACCGTCATGTTGTCGATGGTTTGTGCGGCGATCTGTCTGATCTCGACGCTTTGCGCGCGACGATCCGCCAGGTCAAACCCGATGTCATCGTCAATGCTGCGGCCTACACCGCTGTCGATAAAGCCGAATCCGAGACCGAGTTGGCCGACCGTGTGAACGGTCAGGCAAGCAAAGTCATGGCCGAAGAGGCTAAGACTCTGGGTGCTTGGCTGATTCACTATTCGACTGACTACGTCTTCAGCGGCCAGGGTTCAACGCCGTGGCAAGAGTCAGATGCAGTCGCGCCGGTGAATCACTACGGCGCCAGCAAACTGGCTGGTGAACAGGCGATTACCGCGTCGGGCTGCAAGCATCTGATCTTCCGTACCAGTTGGGTCTATGGCGCTCGCGGCAAGAATTTCGCCAAGACCATGCTGCATCTGGCCAAAGATCGCGAAACCTTTAGCGTCATCGCCGACCAGATCGGAGCCCCGACGGGTGCAGACCTGATTGCCGACGTGACTGCGTTGGCCATTCCGCAAGTTCTGCAACGTCCCGAGCTATCGGGCTTGTATCACTTGGCGGCCGGTGGCGAAGTGTCCTGGCACGGCTATGCTAGCCATGTGATCGGTTTCGCCCAAGACAACGGCGAGCAGCTCGCCGTAACGGCGATCAATCCGATTGAAACGACGGCTTATCCAACACCTGCGCGCCGCCCTCTGAATTCGCGTTTGAATACTCAGAAGCTGCGTGACAACTTTTCTCTACACTTGCCGGATTGGCAAAGTGGTGTAACCCGAATGCTTAGGGAAGTCCTGAATAAATGAGCACGACAAATCGTAAAGGCATCATCCTCGCTGGCGGCTCGGGTACGCGCCTGCATCCGTTGACCCTCGGCGTGTCCAAACAGATGCTGCCGATCTACGACAAGCCGATGATCTTCTATCCGCTGTCGGTATTGATGCTTGCGGGCATGCGTGAAGTCCTGATTATCTCCACGCCTGAAGACTTGCCGTGTTTCCGTAAGTTGCTGGGTGACGGAAGCCTGTACGGTATCAAGCTGACTTATGCCGAGCAACCTAGTCCTGATGGTCTGGCACAGGCCTTCATCATTGGCGAAGAGTTCATCGGCGAAGATCCTTGCTGTCTGATCCTGGGCGACAACATCTTTTACGGTCAGCACTTCTCGGATAACTTGCGCTCCGCCAGCTCTCAACAACATGGCGCTACCGTATTCGGCTACCACGTTTCCGATCCGGAGCGCTTCGGTGTTGTCGAGTTCGACAAAACCGGTCGGGCGCTGAGTATCGAAGAGAAACCGCTGAAGCCAAAATCCAACTATGCGGTGACCGGCTTGTACTTCTACGACAACGATGTTGTCGAGATCGCCAAGAGCATCAAGCCGTCCGAGCGTGGCGAACTGGAAATCACCGATGTTAACCGTGCGTACCTGGAGCGTAAGACACTCAATGTCGAAATGCTGGGCCGTGGCTTCGCCTGGCTCGATACCGGTACCCATGATTCGTTGCTGGAAGCCAGTCACTTCGTGCACACCATCGAACAGCGCCAAGGCCTTAAAGTGGCTTGCCTGGAAGAGATTGCCTACCACAACGGTTGGATTACTGCCGAGCAGTTGGGCGCTCAAGCCGACGCCCTGAAGAAGACTGGCTACGGTCAGTACCTGCAGAAGCTGCTGGACTCGCCTTCCCACTGATTCGAAAGATCAATCCTTTCGAGCAGTAGCGTTTAACCGGTGCAAGCAGGAATGGCATGCCAGTAAAACATCCCAAGGTTGCGGTTTTGCTGGCTGCCTACAATGGCATGCAGTGGATCGAGGAGCAGTTGGCCTCGATCCTCGGCCAGTCAGCTGTCGACGTCACCGTTCATATCAGTATCGACCCCTCCTCTGACGGTACCGAAGCGTGGTGCGCGGCTTACGCTGCTAAACACCCCGAAGTTCTGGTCTTGCCGGCTACCGGCAGTTTTGGTGGTGCATCTCGCAACTTCTTCCGACTCATCCGCGATGTCGACTTTGAAGGTTACGACTTCGTTGCCTTTGCCGACCAGGATGACATCTGGCATACGAATAAGCTTCAGCGTGCGACCCATGTCATTCAATCCCGTCATGTTGATGCCTACTCCAGTAACGTCACGGCTTTTTGGCCAGATGGTAAAACCCATTTGCTGGACAAGGCGCAGCCTCAGGTTGAATGGGATTTCTTGTTCGAAGCTGCAGGGCCTGGTTGTACTTACGTTATGAGCAAAAGCCTCGCGGATTCTCTAAAGGCTTCGATGCTTACCAACTGGCAGCAACTACAAGATGTCACCTTGCACGACTGGTATTGCTACGCCTTCGCCCGTAGCCATAGTTACCGCTGGTACATCGACCCTGAACCGTCCATGGATTATCGCCAACACGAGCGTAACCAGGTAGGCGCCAACAAGGGTTTGAGTCCGCTGATTTCCCGTTACAAAACCATCCATGACGGTTGGTGGTTCAATCAGGTGCGGTTGATTGCGCACTTGGTCGGGCAGGGTACTGATCCTTTTGTGCAAACCTGGCTGAAATTGCGGCGCAGGCAACTTATGACGCTTTCCTTCAGTGCCTGGCGTTGCCGACGGCGGGTGCGGGATAAAGTGTTTTTCTTTTGTATTTGCTGGGTTACTGCGTTGATAGGGAATAAGGCTAGATGACCGCCCTGAAGGTATTGGTTACAGGGGCAAGCGGTTTTGTTGGAGAAGCAGTGGTTTTCAGGCTGTTGGTGGATAAGAAGTTCTATCCGATCGCAGCTGCACGCGGTGCCACGCGCTTGAACGGACTTTGTCCGGTCCAACCGTTCAACTTGATCCACGCCAAGGCCCTGCCTGCGCTTGATGATGTTCAAGTAGTCATTCATGCCGCTGCTCGAGTGCATGTCATGAATGAAACCGCATTAGACGCGTTGGCCGAGTATCGTAAGATCAACGTGGAAGGCACCCTCAGTTTGGCGCAACGCGCCGCAGCATCAGGGGTAAAGCGCTTCATCTTCGTCAGTTCAATCAAGGTCAATGGCGAAAGTACCGTTGCGGGCAAACCGTTCAAAGCCGATGACCGACCCAATCCGCAGGATCCGTACGGTGTATCCAAGTACGAAGCTGAGGAGGGTTTAAAGCAATTAGGTCGAGATACCGG
Organism: Pseudomonas sp. NPDC098740; assembly: GCF_044760065.1. NCBI lineage: Bacteria > Pseudomonadati > Pseudomonadota > Gammaproteobacteria > Pseudomonadales > Pseudomonadaceae > Pseudomonas > Pseudomonas sp. NPDC098740. Next base: position 6,121 of record NZ_JBIWAM010000002.1, read on the forward strand.
CATGGAGGTGGTGATCATCCGTCCTCCGCTGGTCTATGGTCCTGGCGTGAAAGCCAATTTCCTGAGCATGCTGACCTGGCTTAGCAAAGGTATTCCTTTGCCTTTAGGCGCGATTAGAAATCAGCGAAGCCTGGTTTCGATCGGAAATCTGGTGAGCCTCATTGTTACGTGTATTGATCATCCTGCAGCCGCCAACCAAACCTTTCTGGTAAGCGACGGTGAAGACTTATCTACAACTCACCTGCTGCGTCGTCTGTCCAAGGCGCTGGGTAAGCCTGCCAGACTTCTGCCGCTATCCGAGTGGTTGTTGAAACTGGCAGCCTCAATAATGGGCAAGCAGGCCGTCACACAGAGGGTTTGTGGATCGCTACAAGTCGATATCAGTAAAAATCGCGACTTACTGGGATGGACCCCACCCGTCAACATGGACAAAGCCATGCGTCAGACCGCTGGCCATTACCTGGAAAAGCAAACGAAATGACTGTTTGGTGGCTTCTATTAGCGGTATTCGCCGTTTCCTGGGTCTTGACGCTAGTCTTGCGCCACTATGCTTTGGCGAAGAGTTTGATGGACATACCTAACGAGCGCAGCTCTCATTCCGTCCCCACGCCACGTGGAGGAGGGGTGGCTATCGTCGTCGCGTTTACCTTGGTTCTTCCTGTGTTGACGGCCTTGGGCTTGTTAAGTGCACCCGCGCTAATCGCGCTCTTGGGCTCAGGATTACTGGTAGCGGTCATTGGGTTTGCCGATGATCACGGACATATAGCTGCCAGATGGCGGCTGCTGGGTCACTTTATCGCGGGAGCTTGGACATTGTTCTGGTTGAATGGCCTCCCTCCTGTTTTAATCTTCGATGTTTCGGTTGATCTAGGTTGGGTGGGAGATATCCTGGCACTATTCTATCTGGTCTGGGTATTAAATCTTTATAACTTCATGGACGGTATTGATGGCTTGGCCAGCGCTGAGGCGATTAGCGTGTGTCTCGGTATTTGCCTGGTTTATTGGTTTAATGGTTATGTCGAGCTGATCTGGGCTCCATTGACTTTGGCGGCAGCAGTTACAGGGTTTCTTTGCTGGAATTTTCCACCAGCGAAGATATTTATGGGGGATGCGGGCAGTGGATTTCTTGGTATCGTTCTTGCGCTCTTGTCTATTCAGGCGATGTGGGCTGCGCCCCAACTGCTTTGGAGTTGGTTGATATTACTAGGTGTGTTCATCGTTGATGCTACGTGGACACTCGTACGGCGCTTGCTTCGAGGGGAAAAGGTATATCAGGCACATCGCAGTCACGCCTACCAGTATGCATCTCGGCAACTTAAAAAACATAAGACAGTTACACTTGGGGTGGTCGGGCTTAATTTTCTTTGGCTGTTTCCCATGTCTATGTGGGTAGGGGTGCAAGGAATAGATGGTTGCTTAGGTTTAATACTTGCTTATGTGCCAGTGTGTTGTCTTGTATGGAAGTACAACGCTGGAATGCCGGAAAATACTGGGTCTCGATAGCCCGCTCGCCGAAATCAGCTTGCCAGATATCATCGAAAATCACTGATTCCAGCATTGAGCGTTATTCACCGTTAATGATTTTTTTATTCGAAAAAATAGCCTTGGATAATAAATAAGTAAGCGGAATCGTAATTATAACTGCAATAATTGGGGCGGCTTTTTCATTAAGATGTAGATAGTCAACCCACAGCCACAGCACTCCCATGCTAACCAAGTATTGTGCTAGATATACTAATGGGTATAACAATATAGAGCGGGCTCCTGCGGTGCTTTTGAATACGAAATGTCGATTAAGAATGTATGATAATAAAATTCCGAAGAGATACGTTATGGTATAGCTGGTTTTGTAGTTCATTATATTTAGCAGTGCTAAATATAATGCGTATGTGACCAATGTGTTAAAGGCTCCTGAGGCTAAGAAGCGCGTAAAACTAAAATCGTGAAGTTTCTTTAATAAGTTGGTCATTGGAAGAACATGTTTTTCTTGATTGATACGAATTCTTCATAGTTGCGGATATAGTCGGCAGAGTCGTAATAGTGTGAGGCGAAGACTAATAAAACTGCGTCATTGGAGTAACGATACTGTATTCCCCATGTCATCGGAGGCAAGTGAACTCCCATCGAGGGACGATCTAGTATAAACTCCTCACGGCTTTTTCCATCATCGGCCACAACATGAACAGTACCCTTAACTGCAATCAGGAATTGATGGCATTCGATATGCGCGTGCTCGCCCCGCGTTTCGGCTGTAGGAACATCATAAATTAAAAAATAGCGATTAGTACAAAAGGGAATCTGCTTTTCAAATTCTCCGACCGTAAGGTTACCTCGAATGTCAGGTACATTTGGCAAATTGTGAATGTTTACGCCACTAACTGAAGTTCGAGTAACGCCAGGCAAGGGAAGTCTATCGACTTTAGTATCTACTTGAGAAGTAGATGTTTCGACATAGCCCACGATTTTTGCTGGGTTACCTTCAACGACAGCAAGTGGAGGGATGGAACGATTGACAACTGATCCAGGCCGTACAAGGGCCTTGGACCCGATAGTTACGCCCTCATAAATCGTCGAGTTACTACCAATGATTACTCCGTAGCATATTCTTGTAATTTTGTCGGCTGTGCCCGAGAGAATTACGGCGTTGTGACCAATTTTAATTTGATCTTCAAGAATGGTGGAATCTGCAATGTATGCACCTGCTTTGATTATGTTCACGAAGACACCTCAAATGACTTTAACGAATACGTGCGAGGATTTTCCGTAGGAGTATCCAAGCTTTTCCCATGTTCTAATGACAGCCTTGTTCGTCGACTGTGTAGTCATGAACGCTACATCTATACCCTTATCTTTAAAAATGTAAGACATTTCGGAAATAAGTTTGACATACCAACCTCGCCGTTTTTCACCTACGGCAGACAGTATCATGCGTGCTGATGATTTATCCGGTATTGATGGATTGGCCGGAAGTAGATTGGCAGTTAGAAAGGCATCTGCGCTGTTTTTATCTGGATTGGGTACAAGTGTGATGTCAGCAAATCCATGCACGGAATTTTCTACGAACGTTGCTAGAAATTTATCTGCAGTCAGCTCACTGAAAAAATAGTCGGCGTGAAATCTATCAAAATCATTTCGTGATTTCATTGCTGTAGATTTCAAATTTTCAATGTCAACTGGTGTTGCGTTTCTTACAGGAAAGCGCTTTGGATAGTTATAACTTTGGATCTGATCTGTATAATAAGTCAGGCGAGTCTCAACGAGTCGCCACTCTGATAGGCAAAGTGCCTGAATTGCGAAGATGGCTTCGGAGGGAATTTCACAAAATAAATATGCGTTCCCATGAATCTCTTTAAGTTTTATTGAAAGTTCGCTGATACATTTTCTATAAGAGTCAATTGCCGGTTTTGCAACAGACTCGCTGCACATTAGTTCAATGCGATAGGTTGGAATTCCAAAATAATCAGAGTCCCATTGAAGGTGGCGATAATAGACTGTTGTTTGGTTTTCATTGTCAGAAAATAGTTCGATATTTCCTTTTTCGACATCGATCTCCAAACTTAACAGTAGGTCATTGCCCAGAGAGTTATGAAACTTATGGAAAAAACTAGTAGGGCTAAACTGAGCCGCTTGCGCAATAAGAAAACCTGAATGTTTCATGGATGTTTACCCATAAATTCATGTGTGTTAAGAACCACATTTAAAGGTCGTTGTTTGGTGTTTTCATAGGTGCGCCAAGCATAGGAACCTACGATACCCAGTCCGAATAAATTTACTGATCCAAAAAATACAATTGACAGAATAGTAACGGCATACCCTGGAACTGTTATCTCACCTATGAGTTTGGACAATATAACAAAAAAACCAAAGAGAGCAGCGAGAACTGCCGTCCCACCTCCTACTCTAGTCAGTAGACGTATAGGTAGATCTGTAAAGGCAAAAACACTATCCATTAAGTAATTGATTTTTTTTCTCAGTGTCCAAGCCGATGTTCCATGTTGCCGCTCTTGCCGCGTATAAGTAATCAACTGACGTTTGTAACCCAACCAGAAAATTTGTGCAATCAGCGAACTGTGCCTTTCTTCCAGCCGTAGCAGTGCATCCCGGAAGGCCAGGCTACACGCAAAGACATCAACCCCACCCGGTGGGATTTCAGGAACGATATAACGACGATAGAGTCCCCAAAATAATCCAGCCGCCAATCGACTAAAAAGCGGGTCATTACGACCCTCTCTTACCCCTACGACAACATCAGTCGAACTATCTTCGATTAGCCGGGTATTCATGGTTACGACCAATTCGGGTGGTTCTTGAAGGTCTGCAGCCATCACCGCAAAACGGTCACCAATACCGACTTCCAACCCTGCTCGAATGGCTGCAAAAGATCCAAAATTCCTGCTTAAAAGCACCAGTTTTGATTTGAACGCGGCACTAGGAAGCGATTCACGCAGAATTTCGTAACAACGATCAGGGCTGCCATCGATTACAAAAACAACCTCCAATTCAGAGTTGAGTTCTTTATTCATCGAACTCAACTCCGAAAGCAGGTCCGGAATTGAGCCCTCGTTGCGATAGACAGGGATCACCAGCGTTAACAAGGTCATTTCTCCTTGGAAAAGTAAGCGGTTACTGCGTTGATTACACGCTCAACTTCTTCGTCAGTCAAACCAGGGAAGCAAGGTAGTGAAATAACCGTTTCACATGCACGCTCAGTTTCTTCCAACGAGGTTAATCCGGTAACGACGTACGCAGGTTGGTTGTGATCGGCGATCGGGTAATGCATGTCGGTGCTTATTAGTTGTTCTTTAAGTGCCGCTGCAAACGCGGTTCGATTCTTGACCCGCACAACATAAAGATGACCAACATAGTCTTCTGCGACTGACGATGGCAGCTGCAGGTCGAGCCCGGAAAAGGCATTATTATAGCGTTTGGCAATAGACCGCCGCTGGGCGTTCCAGCCATCCAGATGCGGTAGTTTTACTCGAAGAATGGCTGCTTGAATCTCGTCAAGACGGCTATTTCGGCCTCCAGGGATTGCTACCTGGTATTTTTGTGACCAGCCGTATTGGCGAAGCTGCTTAATTTTTGCGGCTAGATCGCTATCGTTCGTAACCACTGCACCGCCATCACCCAAAGCACCAAGGTTTTTTGTTGGGTAGAAACTGAAGCAGGCAACCGTACCAAAACTGCCGGCTTGTTTTCCATTTCGGCGTGCCCCGTGAGACTGTGCGCAGTCTTCAAGAACGGGTACGCCAGCGGCTGAGGCTATTCTGACTATTTCCTCGATGTTGGCAAGCTGCCCGTAGAGGTGAGTGACAATAATGGCCGATGGTTTAGTGTCAATAATCGCAGAAAGAGATTTGGGGCAAAGTGTCAAAGACACCGGATCTATTTCAACGTAGAGAGGGGTTGCGCCCACAGCGTGAATCGCTGTGCTGCCGTAGAAACCAGCGTTTGCCACAGCGACGACACGATCTTTGGGCTGTACACCAAGACCTCTAAGCGCGAGTTCCAAGGCGTCTGATCCATTAGCGACGCTAATACAGTGCGCCACACCAACAAAATTTGAAAATTCATCTTCAAATTTATTCACTTCCTCCCCAAGAATATACCAGTGACTGTTTAGAACATTTTTGATAGGCGTAGAAAAGTCCAATCCTGCGTTAGCTATTGGAGCGGAGAAAAGGGGGATGACTTTACTGTTGGTCATGGTTGTAGAACCCTGTGTGTCAAGTGTAAAAGGTATTAGTGAGTTATATTTTCGCGGCAACGTACTTCTAGATCGCTCAGTGATAGCAGTTGCGGACTTGTAACTGGATCGAAGCGCAGGGTATCTAAGAATCCACTCTCGCTCGTCATATTGAACGAAATCACACCGTCATTATGGCTGATGGGTATGGTTTTTGAGTCCGTCTCAGTGAAAGATGATTTTCCAATAGGCAGGAAAAATAATTGAGAGAGATCATTTTCCATAGTATTTATTTTGACATTTACTTCGAGTGAGCGGCAGTTAAGGAGTTGGTCAGGCTTCCCCGTCCTTATTAGTAAGTTAGGATCGATCTCTGTCCGGATTTTTATCTCATTGGACGAATTATTTGTCCGCTGAGCATTAGTTAGGTGGATTTCATTTGTATGTTCAGAAAGTCTATATAGTGGTGCTGGTGTATTTGTTCCAAGTGCAATTGGGATATAGAAAAGATTGCGTGAGAATGATGCGCCAGTACGCTTGCCATTTGCGATGGCTTTATTTAAATCACTCAATTCCAGTTGTTTGCAAAGCAAGTTTTCATTGGCTTGGATTTTGTTTTGTAGACATTGGATTCCGTCCAGGCGGCTTTGCATTGTCGCCAAATAAAACTCTTTATGTTCAAATATATTTGTGTATTTGATGCCGGAAAGCATCAGTGCCGTAAAGATAATGGCGGTGGTGTTTTTTGCTATGCCGCTAGGCTTGGTTCGTAGGAGCCAAATCAAAATGGCTGCCGTCATCCATGGCCATAGTAAAGTTACCCAGTAAAAGTGAAAGCGATAAAATCCAAAAGAAAAGATATCTAAGAAGGTTGTGATATTCTCAGGTCTTAGGTTTGTTCTGCCGGCCGCTATCAACAACAAATATAGGGAGATGGTTGCAATCAAACTTGAGATAACGGTAGTGAGAGAGGCGTTTACAGGCGATTGAGTTTTTCGACGGCACTGTTTTATGAGAATAACGACAGTAATGGCAACAATTGCTAAAGCGACAAGAGTCACACTAAGAGACAAAAGAGGATGGTTGACGGGCAGCATCAAAGAACGTGCGACTTTGCCTAACAAAAAAAACCAGAAATCACTCTCCCATGGATATGCCATAGGCGCATCGGCTCGATGCGTACCGTGTTGAACGCCAACAATCACCCAAAGTTGCGCACAAGTCGTAACTATTGCTGGAATGAGAAGACTTAAGCCTGATGTTAATAACCTCCTCTTGTTAGATGTTGCTATAAAAATCTGTGTAATAATAAAGGTGAGGCTCAATCCTAAAATAGCGAAGGCACCGCTGATATATGAAAGTCCTGAAATAAAACCAATGCCGATAATTAAAGGGATCGTTTTTTTGACCGGCCACCGTTCCGATAATGTCAGATATAGACATGCTAAAATGCAAACTAATGGAATGGCTTGGTGATAAGCTAAGTTTGACCATCCCCAATAGGTATCAGGTTGGAGCATCAGAATTGTTGTACTGAATGCACAGGATCTAACGAATATGTTTTCTACGCATATTTTTAGTAGTTTCCACTGTAGAAGTAGCAGTGATCCAAGTATTGTCAGCATGGATATAAATTGGTATGCAATTGTGTTGCCGTCCAAAAACTTGAACGCCATCGCATCCAGAAATAAACCAACGGGGCTTAATGTGTCATTGACGGACTTAAATAAATAGCTTGGCTCGATGTCTCCCATTGTGTTGTTACGATACTGACGCCAATCATCCATAAGTGGCATGTCAATGCCGAATCGTAACCATGAAGTCAAATTCAAGATCAGGCTGAGGATTGGAAGCGCAATCAATAAATAGCTTAAAAAAACTATCAATTTCTCCCGCGTATTGGAATCAAGAGCTATTTGTTGTTGGTGCATTGAAGTACCTAAATTGTTGTCCGGGCGTCTCAAGGGATAGTTGAGTTAAGTTGGCAAGGAGCCTAAAAAGGCGCGCCAAACTTAATGCGTTTGCATGGTCATAGTTTTACCCTTGGTGGCCAAGCAAGCCCGAAATCTTCATGGTCAAGCGTCAGATTTGGATTGTATGCATAATCATTTTGTATGTCTGGCCAACGCGCTTGAATGTAAGTTACTTCTTTCATAAAACGCTCTTTCTTTTCGGGCGTATCTTCAAGCCCACGTGTGGCTGATTCGTGGTGATACATTTCGGCGAATGGCGTCCATACATTGATGTAGCCAGCCTCTTGAATGCGTAGGCAGAAATCCACGTCATTAAATGCGATTTTCAGATTTTCTTCGTCTAGTCCATGGACTTGATCAAATGTTGATTTTTTAATAATCAAACAAGCTGCAGTTACTGCTGAGAGTTCTTGAATCAGTGCTGCTCTGCAGAAGTAGCCGTAATCACCCTTGGGCAGATATTTATGTGAATGCCCTGCAACGCCGCCAACACCCGCGATTACGCCGCCATGTTGCAAGCGATCGTCGGGATACCACAGGCGTGCGCCCACAGCTCCGACGTTAGGTTGCAGAGCGATAGATACCATCTCATCAAGCCATTCCGGGGTGATGATTTCGATGTCGTTGTTAATCAGGCCAATCAACTCCCCGCGCGCTTGGCGTACAGCACCATTATTCAGAGCTGAGTAGTTGAAGGGGCCGTCATCGCGCAGGACGCGGATATTGTCTTCCCGATCTATTTCAGTGAAATACTCCAGAGACTCGGGATCATCAGAGCCGTTGTCGATCAGAATGATTTCGTAGCTAGGATAGGTGGTCAGCGTCTTGATGCTATCGATGCATTGCTTTACCAAGCCGTGGGCGTTACGGGTCGGAATAATCAAACTGACCAATGGTAACTGTTCAGGCAACTGATAATGAACACGGTACATACCCATTGGCAGAAGTTCTGTCGAACCAATATTACCCTTACGTTGCAAATGTTCGTCCAGTGCTTTCACACCAGCCAAGGCTGCGTAGGGCTTCTCATCGCCCGCCATTGCAGTACTGCCAGCATGTATGCGCCAGTGATACAGCACTCGCGGGATGTGGATGATTTGCTCGCGTTCCAACTGCTCGCTGCAACGTAGCGCCAGGTCGTAGTCCTGTGCACCTTCAAAGCCTGGGCGAAATTGACCGACTTTTTCCACCAGATCTTTGCGATAGACACCCAGGTGGCAAACCATATTCTGCGAGCGAAACAGAAATTCGTTCCAGTCTGATTTGAAATAAGGCGAGCTTCTTTTTCCGTCGGTATCGATCTTGTCTTCATCGGAATAAATCAGGCCTACGTCTGGATTTTCAATGATTGTGCGAGCTACCCAGTAGAGTGCGTGCTCGGGCAGCAGATCATCATTGTCCATCAGAGCAATGTACTGCCCTGTGGCAACTTCAATCGCAGAGTTACTGGCGCGGGAGATGTGGCCGTTTTCCGAGCGGAAAACCACTTTGATGCGCTTATCTTCCTTTGTCAGCGATTTAAGATATTCATGCACAGCGGGTTGTGTCGACGCGTCGTCAGCAAGGCATAGCTGCCAGTTTGGATACAACTGAGCCTGTACACTTTCTACAGCTTCACGAAGCAGGTCGATAGGCGGGTTATACACGGGCATGATGATCGAAATCAAAGGCTTCCTTGCCCACTTTCTGATTTCTTCATTCATGCGCCAGCGACCGTTGTCATCAACAGTATCGTAGTACGCGACCCACCTTGAATAATCGTGACGGTCCGGTACTTCGCGAGTTTCCTGTCCAATAAATGCGAACTCGCTTGCACCATTGAGCCACCGAAGACGGGCGATAAGGCCTGCCGTTCCCTGGAGTTTCCAGACAGCCAAAGCTTTTTGAGCCGTGCTTTGAATGCCGCCGCCCCGACGGATGGTTGAAGGCAGTATCCGAAGTATTTTACGCAGGCGGCGCATGATCAGAATAGATCGGCGCAGGGGGGCAGTCATCTTCCAGCTGGAAGAGCTTTGCATACTAATAATCTGTAAATTCAGATTATGGATGTGTGTATCTTTTTGCACCTGTTGAAGCGTGAGCTTGCCTTCCAGGTTCTGAATGTGCAGAGCTCTTTCATTGAGCTCGTCGGCCTGAGAGTTATTGAGTTGCAGTTGCTCCAACTCCAAATTCCTTTGACTTAGCAGTTCTAACTGTTTCTGCGTGGACTGTTGCAATTCTGCATATCTGATGTTTGCCGCTTCTAGTTCCCGCTCCAGCGGTTTTGTCAGCCTGGCTGAGGCTTCGTTCAATGCTGTTTCACTAAGCACGGTAATCTCTTGAGCGATTTGCTCATCCATAAGTAATGTCAAGTCTATTTCCAGTGTCAGCTGTTCAAGACTTCCCAGTGTTTGAAGATCGACAGGCAAGACCAGATACGGGTCGCTGTTGAGGGACAGATACAGCGCGCTCTTGTCGGCGCGTCTGAACTTTATTACGCCAGAATCGGACGTGTGTTCACCTTGCCACAGCCAAACGGTTTGAGCGTCACGGACAATTTTCATTCGGCTGATGGTAAATGACTGTCGAGCGTCGATCGGGTCAAATCTCAGTACGTTGCTGTCAGTGGAAATCGCAGCCATCGAAAAAGCGAGTGTTTGTTCGCCGTTTTGTACTTCCTGGCTGATTGTCTTACGCTCAGAGAACGAGTCTGATGAGCTGCTGTAATAAAGGGTGGCGCGCGGCCGCTTGATTTGAGCTGAGCCAAACGTATTAATCGTCTTGTCGGGAGACCAGTCAAGAAAATTGGTGATACTGCGGCCTGTCACTTTTTCCTGGAAACGAGCCTCTTTGACAATGTAACGCTCAAGGTCTTCAGGCGTGATGTGAATGTTCACGCTTTCTAACAACTGGATGATGAACGCCTGTCTGCTCAGGGTTGAGGCGCTGGCAGAAAGGGGGTTGGCGCACGCCAGCAGCAGCAGCAGGCCGCGCATCAAAAGATGACCCAGCTCCACACCATCGGACATTTCCCATTCGACATCGATCAGGGAAGGGTTGCCGTTGTCATCAATAACGATGTTGTGGGGGACTGCATCAATGTATCGCCCAGGCAACAGATCCGTGATGTTTTCAAGACCAAGATCAACCCCTTCTTTTGCCAGGAGTACTTTCAAATGTTGGAGATACACCGTGAGAAATGGATTGAAACTGAGGGTCGTCCAATCAATGGTGGTGGCCGTTTCTAAAAACTGCAGGCTGAGGATTTTTCCTTTGGCGTAGGCATCTGTTGCTGGAAGTACGTACTTGAAAGTCTTATCCTGTTCGGGGTCTATTTCTGTCCCCAAGCGTCGATATTGAACTTCAATACCTTGGTTCGACTGAACAAACAGCGACTCCTTACAGTACGCCGCTTTTCGGCCGGTGCTGTAATGGTAAGCGAGCGTTGTATCCGAGATCGCAGCGGTTCCGGCACACGAAGCTGCCACCAGGAACGAGTTGGCCAAATCCATGCCCAGCTCGTTATCGATGACAACCGGCCACGCTTTTTCCAGATTGAAATGGGTTAATTCGGGCAGTTGCGGGTCTTTTTTTACGTTCTGCCAGGCCAGCGCTGCAGCGTCGAAGTCTTCTGACGCGAAACCCGCCTCGGTGATGATCGAGTTCGGCAGTTTGTAGTCCGGGCTCGGGGACAGGAACGTCGAGGATTTGAAGCCTGCTCTCTCGATCAGTCGCGCCAGCTCTTTACGTCCAAAGGTTTTGGGTTGGCCTGCGGCGTATCGGCCTTCGATGCCATACATTGGGACGCTGACATGGTCCTCCGGCGCACCGGCGAAATACTTCAAGCCAAGCTGATTTTCAATGGCAATAAAAAGATGCCCATCAGGTTTGAGCAAGCCGCGAATACGTTTGAGCATGGCATAGGCAGGGTCAGCATCAGAGCTGAACATGCTGGCGTACTCCAGCACACCGATAAGCGTGATGGCGTCGAATTGTTCGTCAGTCTTGAAGTCGTCGAAGCGCTCTGCCAAAACCGTCACATTCGACAGTCCGCGGGTGCGACTGGCGGCAATGGACGCGCGTCGCGGGCTGCCTTCGAGGCTCAGCAACTGTGCGCCGCATTCGCCCAGGAACCGGCTGATTGCACCGCAGCCTGCACCGATCTCCAGGACCTTGCCTTTGAGCAGATGTTCGAACGGGCGCAGGATATTGCCGCGAATGGAGCTTAGGTGGTAAAGCGTCGCCCAGTCGGTGCAGTGTTGAGGTAACTCTTCAGACAGGACGGATACATCCCCGGCATCGCGAATAATCGCGGCGAGTTTGTTTTCAGTCACATCACCGTCGCTGTAAGCGATACCTTGGTAATCGGAACGCACCCATACGCCGGTCTGTTCGTCGCGGGTATACCCGTAGCGATCAAGTTCAAACATTTTCAGTTACCAATTTGATTTCCAAGGATGCACCTAAATCTATCAAGCCCAACACTTGTGGAGTGGGGGCTACGACAAAGTGAATAGAGTCGTAGCGTCGGTCGTGAGGCAAGATATCTTCACCGGACCTGGATGCGATCCCTACGGAAATAAAGTAATCACCTGTTGCAAGCCGGTTAACAAACTTCAAACAGGCTGTAGCTTGGGAGCCTTCGGAACCGATCGTTTGCATCGATTCGCAATCAAGCAGGTATGAATTCGTACCGTAAACCGTTACCCCTTCCTTGGTCTTGATGGTGAAGCCAAGTATCGGACTGACAACCATATGATTAAATTGTATCGCGAGATTAAGTTCGATTTCTTCACCCGTTTCAATCGTGTTCGGGTACTCGCGTCCCGCAGCACTCAAATGAAAGTCCAGCAGTCTGGCAGCGCCGTCGCCCCAGCGATACTCATGGGAGTTGTAACCGGGCCGACTCGCATAGGCATTTTGCTCGAAGCTGAGCTTCACCGCTTCAGAAGATCGGGCTGGCAGCGCAGCCAGTGGCTCGGGTGCTTCCTTTTTTTCCGGACGCTTTTCGCGGCCGAAGAGAATGTCCATGTAGCGGTTGACCACCGGCCGAGATTCGCCGATGAGTTCGATTCTGCTGTCGTTGATCAGAATCGCACGAGAGCAGTGAGTAACCACCTGCTCACTGGCGTGGGTGACGAGCAAAATGCTGGTCCCGTTGTCTTTGAGTTGCCGCAGGCGTTCAAAACACTTGGCCTGGAAGCGGGCGTCGCCAACGGAAAGGGCTTCATCCACGATCAGAATGTCGGGATCTACCTGGGCCTGTACAGCAAACGCCAGACGCACGGCCATGCCGCTTGAATAGGCTTTCACGGGCTGGTCAATGAACTCGCCGATGTCTGCAAAGCCTGCGATCGCGTCGAACCGTTCGTTAACCTCATCCCGGGTCAGGCCCAATACTGCGGCGTTGAGATAGATGTTTTCGCGTCCGGTGAACTCCGGGTTGAAGCCGGAGCCAAGCTCCAGCAACGCGGCAATACGTCCTCGGGTTTCGATCGAACCGGTCGTGGGCGTCAGGGTGCCGCAGATGATTTGCAGAAGCGTGGATTTACCAGAGCCGTTGCGACCCACGATACCAACGGTTTCGCCTTTTTTTACATCAAAGCTGATGTCGCGTAATGCCCAGAATTCCTTGCCGTATGTGGTGATCTCGTCACCCGCCCAGCGTTGCAGGCGCGGCATGATTGCCTGTTTCAGGCGATCCCGGGGTTTGTCATAGGTATAAAAACACTTCGAGATGTTTTGTACGCTGATTGCGACATTATCAGAGGACATCAGCGAACCCTTTTCGTGTTTTTTGGAAGAACCAGAACCCGGCAGCGGCGATGAGTGCGCCAATGATCATCGCTATGCCCAGGCTGTCCCACTGAGGCAAATGTCCGAAAAGCAGAACGTTTCGGCTTTCTTCAATGATGTAGGTCAGCGGGTTGAGCCTCAGCCAAGGCTGATAAACCTCGGGTAACGCCGCAACGGGGTACAGCACAGGTGACAAAAACAGCAGCACGGTTGTCAGTACCGCGATGACATGCCCGACATCGCGCAGAAACACCCCAAGGGATGCGAGAAACCAGCTGAAGCCTAGGGTTGCCAATAGCAGCGGCACCAGAATCAATGGGAACAGCAGAGCCGTCCATTGCATCGTATGCGTTAGGATCACCTGGGCGATCAACAGGACCAGCAGGCTGATGCTGCTATGGAACAAGGCCGAACCCAAGGTAATGACCGGAAGAATTTCCAGAGGGAAAACGACCTTTTTTACGTAGTTGCCGTTGGTCAGAATCAGCGACGGCGCGCGGTTTGCGCATTCGGCAAACAAGCCATGAACAATCATGCCGACGAACAACAGGATGGCAAAACCACCTTTGCCTGTATCCATGCCGACCCAGCGGGCCTTGAAGATCTCGGAAAAAACAAAGGTGTATACGGCCAGCATCAATATCGGATTGAAGAAGGACCAAGCCAAGCCCATTACCGAGCCACGGTAGCGCCCGACGACTTCGCGGGTGGTCATTTGCGCGATAAGTTGCCGGTTATGCCACAAGCTTTTGACGAGGCTGGCAGGTCCGCTTGCCGGAGACAGATGTGGATTCACTAGGCAAACACCTCAGCATTTTTGAGCAGGGCTGCTGCCTGATCCTTGACGGACATGGTAGGTGCTTCCTCAAGTGGCCACTCGATACCGATGGCAGGATCGTTCCATGCCAGGCTGCGTTCATAGGCAGGTGCGTAGTACTCGGTGGTTTTGTACAAGAATTCGGCGCTTGGCGACAGAACAACGAAGCCATGGGCGAACCCTTCAGGTACCCATAGCTGATGTTTGTTTTCAGCGCTTAGATAGGCGCCGACCCATTTACCGAAAGTGGGTGAGCTTTTGCGCAGGTCAACGGCAACATCAAAGACTTCGCCCACCGTTACGCGGACCAGTTTGCCCTGAGGTTGTTTGATCTGATAATGGAGTCCGCGTAACACACCCTTTACCGAGCTTGAGTGATTGTCCTGGACGAACTGGACGTCGCGGCCTACTGCATCATCAAAGGTTTTTTTGTTGAAACTTTCATAAAAAAAGCCGCGGTCGTCACCATAGATTTTTGGCTCAAAAAGGATGACCTCCGGGATGGCCAGCAATGTTGTTTTTATCGTCATGGATTCTCAACCAGAAAAAAGGGTGATGTCACTGCGATGGCCATCTGCAAGAGGCGCATTGGCAGTGTCAACAGAACTTTGAGGAGCGAACCTGTCCTGGCAGGGACAGGTTCTGGCGAGTAGGCACTCACCGGCTCTTTTGGGCGTGCTGATGGAAAGTTGAAGGGGCTGATCCCACGCATAGTTTTGTTGCCACCTGACAGTGCAGTGGGAATCACTCCATCTCGCTTCATTTCGTTCCTTCAGTGGTTACCAAGTTTAATCAATATTGTGTCTATTCGACGGTTTTCGTTGCTTTTTCGAAGAACCTGTATTAAATGCTGCCCAATGGCGGAACTGAATGTAACGACTGGTTTACATAAAGGTCTTGAGTCCATCGCTGCCTACCGAAGGTAGTGGCGCCTCGGCAATATTATCGGGCAAGCTCTGTGCGGGATGTCGGGCTGATACTGACTGAGCATTGCCCTTATTTTCGCATGGCGTGGCGATCCCTCAACGACCCTTCGCCGATGGCGGGCGGCACCTTACCATATGTGAGACGCAGAGGCATCCATGCCCCATACGGGTTGACCCTTGAATGTGCGTCTCAGATTCTGTTCAAGCACGCTGCGATGAAGAGGCTGATGTTGCCTGGCAGCGTTTGACGATAGATTCCTGATTTTTTCATCAGGTAAAGCCGCGTAAAAAACGAGCTTTGGCGAGCTTGTTCAAATCGCTCCATCGTCTGTTGGCTTTGAGGTGTCAGCTTTGGCCGGAAGCTGTTCAAGATTCGCAGGTTTTGAGTGCTCCATTCACTGAATCTTCCCGTGCACATTTTTGCCAGGCGGACCAATCGATCCCGCAACCCGTTGTTTGCGCCGATGAGGTTCTCGTTGTGCTGGCGATAATCAAGAGTGGGCTGAGGGTCATAGAAGACTTTTCCGCCGCAACCAGTGACGAGCAGATAGGTCAGCCAGTCATGGGCGACGATCACTGCGTCGTCCGGCGTCTTGGCCAGCAATTCGCGTGCTTGGGTGTTAATGAGCATGGTATTTGCCCCGGCAATGCTTTGAACCAAGGCATTACCGAACCCAGGCGCAGCGGAAAAAAGGGGAGAGTAGCCTTGTACCTGTTTGTCAGCTGAAATCAGGCGTGTCCTGGAGCAATAAAGGGCAGGAATGCTTCGGGGAATAGCAGCTTTGGCAATACTTCGTTCGAGCTTGTCCTCGAACCAGATATCATCTTGATCACTGAACGCGTAGTAGTCGGCGATGATTGACCGATTTTTAATCAGCGATAGAAAGTTTCTGGCAAAGCCTTGACGCGGTCCGCTCAATAGGATCAGACGGTCCTTGCCCAGCACCTGTTGATAGTTGTTCAGCACGACTAGCGTGTCATCGTTCGACCCATCGTCGGAAGCGTAAACAATCCAGTTTTTATGCGTTTGCCTGAGAAACGACTCGAGTTGCTCACCAAGAAACCTGGATCCGTTATATGTGCAAAGCAAAATAGCGACTTTCGCCCTGGATGTCTCGACCGCTAGAGAATCATGAGTCATCTGACTTGAGCTCGAGCGATGTGGCTGCGTGTTCATTTTTAAATCTCAAGCATTGCCGAGTCGTACTAGTCTCAACAGGAGATTAGACTTCTAATTCAGTTGAACTCGGTGAGGATGCACAATTTTGGATATTGGATTTTTTGAGGTAAGGCATTAGCTCATCGAGATTTTTATCCGTGGAAAAAGTGAGGCGTTGGGCATTTTAAGGTGGATTGCTCAAAATGTCTGTGTCAGCGGCACTTCGCCCCTTTTGCATGATCAATTCCATGCGTCCGCGACATTGTGAAAGCGGTGCTCTACGGATTAGGTGGTGAGGGTCGTGATACACATGCTACGAGGGGCGCTGATCGCTGTCATGCGAAAACAGGATGCCCGCTCATGTTCGTGAATGAAATTTTGGCATTCGCCTTGAAATCGGTCATGTTGTTGGGGCAGTCGGGCATTTCCATGTGATCGAAGTGCTCGCGCAGGTACACTGTAGCAACGTCCGAGAGAGGGAGCGGGAATAGTGTTCGATGACGTTACGGATAGACTCAGGGTTTTTTTGGTTAGTCTTCCTCGCCGGAAAAAACGGCTGATTCAAGTCGCCACCGACGTTGTGCTGGTGTGGATGGCTCTTTGGCTTGCCTTCATCGTCCGCCTCGGCATCGACGACATGTACAACCCCTTGAAGGTCCACTTCTGGCTCTTCGCATGTGCGCCGGTTGTAGCCATTCCTTTATTTATCCGATTCGGCATGTACCGAGCGGTCATGCGCTATTTTGGCAACGATGCGTTGATCGCCATTATCAAGGCTGTGAGCCTGTCCTCGTTGATCCTTGCGGTCGTGGTCTACTGGTACAGCAACCATGAAGCCGTAGTGCCGCGGTCCATCATCTTCAATTACTGGTGGCTCAGCCTTGTCATCATTGGTGGTCTGCGTCTTTGCATGCGCCAATACTTTATGGGTGATTGGTTCACCGGCGCTCAGCATGTGCCTTTTACCAATCGAAATGACGGTCTCACCAAGGTTGCAATATATGGCGCAGGCGTAGCAGGCAATCAACTGGTCGCGGCGCTTCGTATGGGCCGGGTCATGCGTCCCGTGGCGTTTATCGACGATGATCCAAGCATCGCGGATCGTTCGATAGCCGGGTTGCAAGTCTACAAACCCAAACACATCCAACAGATGATTGATGAATCAGGCGCGCAGGAAATCCTTCTGGCTCTGCCGTCATCAACCCGCGCACGACGTCGGGAAATTCTCACTATCCTGGAGCGTTACCCGCTTCATATCCGAAGCGTACCCAACTTCACCGATCTGGCCAGCGGCCGGGTAAAGGTCGAAGACATCCAGGAAGTGGATATCGCGGACCTTTTGGGTCGCGACTCGGTACCAGCGCAACCAGACCTGCTCGAACGCTGTATCAAAGGCAAGACAGTCATGGTCACTGGCGCCGGTGGATCGATCGGTGCGGAACTGTGCCGGCAAATTTTCTCACTGGGCCCGACTACGCTTTTGCTATTCGAGCACAGTGAATTCAACCTCTACAGCATTCTCTCGGAACTGGAGCAACGCGCTTCTCGTAAGTCTGTTACGGTCAGATTGTTGCCAATTCTCGGTTCCATCCGTCATCAAGACAAACTTCTGGATGTGATGAAAACCTGGGGAGTGGACACCGTCTACCACGCTGCCGCTTATAAGCATGTCCCGATGGTCGAGCACAACATTGCCGAAGGCGTGCTTAATAACGTCATTGGCACGCTCAACACTGCTCAGGCTGCGTTGCAATCAGGTGTCTCCAACTTTGTGTTGATCTCCACCGATAAGGCCGTACGCCCCACGAATGTGATGGGGAGTACCAAGCGTCTCGCCGAAATGACGCTTCAAGCGTTGAGTCGTGAAATCGCCCCGGTGATGTTCGGCGACAAGGCCAATGTCTCCCGGGTCAACAAGACCCGTTTCACCATGGTGCGCTTTGGCAATGTGCTGGGTTCCTCCGGTTCAGTGATCCCGCTGTTCCACAGACAGATCAAGTCCGGCGGCCCGTTGACGGTTACGCATCCGAAAATAACCCGCTATTTCATGACCATCCCCGAAGCCGCACAACTGGTGATCCAGGCGGGTTCCATGGGGCTGGGCGGTGATGTGTTTGTTCTGGACATGGGCGAGCCGGTGAAGATTGTCGAGCTGGCAGAGAAGATGATTCACCTGTCCGGTTTGAGCGTTCGTTCGGACAAGAATTTGCAAGGCGACATCTCCATCGAATTCACCGGTCTGCGTCCCGGTGAGAAGCTTTACGAGGAGTTGCTGATCGGCGACAACGTGGCAGCGACGCAACATCCGATGATCATGAGCGCCAACGAAGATCATTTGCCCTGGGATGTTCTCAAAGGCCGATTGAGGGAGTTGCTGATTGCTGTCGATCATGACGATTACAGTCGTGTCCGTCAGCTCCTGCGCGAAACCGTCAGCGGCTACACCCCCGACGGCGATATCGTTGACTGGATCTACCAGCAACGTCGCCTCGAACCCTGATTGTTTCACATCCTGTAACGGACACATTTTTGACAGGCTCCAGACATCGCCTAAGTTTGGAAGGCAGCTTCGGAAAAGCTGCTTTCTCAATCGATGTCATGGAGCTTCATTTATGCGTACTGGCTATTTCTACTCTCTGGTTTTCGCCCTGCTCACCAGCGCCTCTATTGCTGCCATTGCTGCGCCGGCGGTCAAGCCCGAGGCTGGCAATGCACCCTTGGTGCTGGAAGTTTCTCCCAAGGCACAGTCCGGCAAGGTCGATCTGAATCAGGCTGATGCGCCAACCCTTCAGCGCGAGTTGGCCGGTGTGGGCGAGGCCAAGGCCAAGGCGATTGTTGCCTATCGTGAGAGTAATGGGCCGTTTGCGTCCGTGGACGAATTGCTTGAAGTGAAGGGAATCGGTAAAGCGATTCTGGATAAGAATCGCGAGAAGCTTGAGGTGAACTAAGCTTGTAGATCAACGCCAAGAGGGCCGGTCATTGACCGGCCTTTTTTGCATTCTGGCGAGAGTGGATCAAAAGATCGCAGCCTTCGGCAGCTCCTACAAATGCGGACCTTCCGTCGATGCGAGAAAAATTACGGCTATCATATCCGGATAAGATTATGCCTATAATAAATCAATCATTCGCCAAAGCGTTCTGAGGTTCAGGCGCTTGTCTTTCCCATAGGCATCTCCCAGGAGCACAGTCATGAATTCTGTCCAGTCCCAAGGTACGGCCCTCGTCACCGGTGCTTCTTCCGGTATCGGTGCTATTTACGCTGAGCGGTTGGCGGCGCGTGGTTTTGATTTGTTGTTGGTTGCCCGTGATCAAGAGCGGCTGGAAGCAGCGGCGAGCAAGTTGCGCGGCGAGCATGGCGTTCAGGTGGAGGTGTTCAAGGCGGATCTGACGCAAAAGGATGATGTGCTGAAGCTTGAACAGCGTCTTCGCAGCGATTCGAGTATCAGCCTGTTACTGAACAACGCCGGTGTTGCAGCGGATGGTTTGTTGGCCAATGCCGACATGGATCAGCTGGAACGTTTGATTCAACTGAACGTGACAACGGTCACGCGGTTGGCCTCGGCAGCGGCCGCCAGTTTTGCCAAGGCGGGCCGGGGGACGATCATCAACATCGGATCAGTGGTTGCGTTGTTCCCCGAGCGCTTCAATGCCACTTACAGCGCCAGTAAGGCTTATGTGTTAAGTCTGACGCAGTCGTTGAACGCCGAACTGGAGGGCACCGGGGTCAAGGTGCAGGCCGTGTTGCCAGGCGTAACACGCACCGAAATCTGGGAGCGCTCCGGTATCGACGCGACCCAGATTCCGGCGGATATGGTCATGGAAGCCGATGATATGGTCGATGCGGCGTTGTCGGGTCTGGACCAGGGTGAGTTGATCACCATTCCTTCGTTGCCGGATGCGGCCGACTGGGATGCCTTCGTTGCGGCGCGTCATGTACTGGCGCCGAATCTTTCCAAAAGTAAGGCTGCCGCGCGTTACACGTGAGGCGTCATGAATCGGCTTGAGGTATTTGCGGTATGAGTGATCGTCGAGTAGTTGTAACGGGCATGGGCTTGGTGTCGCCATTGGGTTCTGGCGTCGAAGCCGTCTGGGCGCGTCTGCTGGCAGGGCGTTCCGGGTTGCGCAATTTGCCGGACGAGGTGGTTGCCGATTTGCCGGCCAAGGTCGGCGGTGCAGTGCCGACGCTGGCTGACGATCCCGAGGCGGGTTTTGACCCGGGTCGGGCGACGGCGCCCAAAGAGCAGAAGAAGATGGACCGCTTCATTATGTTTGCCATGGAAGCGGCGCGTCAGGCGCTGGAGCAGGCCGGTTGGCAAGCGGCGGACGCCAATGCCCAGGAGCGTACGGCAACCATTATCGGTTCCGGCGTGGGTGGTTTCGGTGCGATAGCGGATGCGGTGCGCACCACGGACAGCCGCGGGCCGCGACGTTTGTCGCCGTTCACCATTCCTTCATTTCTGGTCAACCTCGCCGCGGGTCATGTATCGATCCAGCACGGTTTCAAGGGCCCATTGGGTGCGCCGGTGACAGCTTGCGCGGCCGGGGTCCAGGCGATTGGTGATGCGGCGCGGTTGATTCGTTGTGGCGAGGCAGACATCGCGGTATGTGGCGGCGCCGAA
This sequence comes from Pseudomonas sp. NPDC098740, assembly GCF_044760065.1. Taxonomy (NCBI): domain Bacteria; kingdom Pseudomonadati; phylum Pseudomonadota; class Gammaproteobacteria; order Pseudomonadales; family Pseudomonadaceae; genus Pseudomonas; species Pseudomonas sp. NPDC098740. The sequence continues at coordinate 27,076 of NZ_JBIWAM010000002.1, forward strand.
GCGGCGATCGATCGCGTCAGTCTCGCCGGGTTTGCCGCTGCTCGCGCCTTGTCCAGTGGTTACAACGACACCCCGGAGCGTGCCTCGCGGCCGTTCGACAGTGACCGCGATGGCTTCGTCATGGGGGAGGGCGCGGGCCTTCTGGTGATCGAATCCCTGGAACATGCCCTGGCCCGCGGTGCTCAACCGTTGGCGGAATTGGTCGGTTATGGCACAAGTGCTGACGCCTATCACCTGACGGCAGGTCCCGAGGATGGCAGCGGTGCGCGACGGGCAATGTCGCTGGCGTTGGCCCAGGCGGGCATTTCGCCGGCGCAGGTGCAGCATCTCAATGCTCACGCAACCTCGACCCCGGTCGGGGACTTGGGAGAGTTGGCAGCCATCAAGGCGTTGTTCGGCACGGATAATGAAATCGCCGTGACATCGACCAAATCGGCTACCGGGCATTTGCTCGGCGCAGCGGGCGGTATCGAGGCGATCTTCACGCTGTTGGCGATTCGCGATCAGGTCGTGCCGGCCACCCTCAACTTCGATAACCCGGATCCCGCCGCCCAAGGCGTGGACATCGTCCACGGCCAGGCGCGGCCGATGGCTATCGAATACGCGCTGTCCAACGGCTTCGGGTTTGGTGGGGTGAATGCCAGCGTGCTGTTCAAGCGTTGGGAGGGTTAATCCCGGGGCTGTTTGAGATAGGCGCGAGTCACGTCGAGAATCCGCTGCGCCAGCTCGGGGTTCTCGACACTGCGTGACAGCAGTAAAGCCCCGACCAGTGTCGACATGATGACGATGCTTTGGTCGGCGGCGTCCTCGTCTTCAAGAGTGCCTTGCACTTGTTCGAGCCGTGCGTTGAGCACCACGTCAGTGGTCGGGCTTTGCTGCCCGCGCAGGCCGAGTTCCGATGACATGGTCGGCAACGGGCAACCTTCATCGGGTGAAGTCTGGTGCCATTCGGACAAATAGGCGTCGATGAACGCTTCCAGCGGACGATCTTGAGCGAAGAGCTCGGCGCAAATCACATCGACCTGCTCGCCTGCGGCTTGCAAAGCCTTTTCCACCAGTTCGTCCTTGGACTTGAAATGCGAGTAGAAACCACCGTGAGTCAGGCCCAGTGCTTTCATCAGCGGTTGCAGACCTGTCGCGCCAATGCCATCGCGGCGAAAGCGCGCTGACGCTTCCTTGATGATGCGTTGGTGGGTCTGGGCTTTATGGTCCTGCGAGTAACGCATCGGGTATCTCCGCAACAATGCGCCATATTAACCAATGAAAATGGGATGGTGATTGTACTTCTACTTCTAAAAAGCATGCAGATGAGTCCAACTCCGTCCTGCTGTTTAGAATGATCTGGCACGAATAGTGATTACTCATTAACTGACGATTGTTGAACAATCACGAGGCAATGAGTATGAACAGCGGACTGTCCCTGGCCGACCACATCACACTTGAGTTGCGCGCCGACATCATTGGTGGCCGGTTGCTGCCCGGCATGGCGTTGGTGGAAAACGATCTGGTGTCTGCCTACAACGCCTCCCGCAATACCATTCGCGAAGCGCTGCATCGCCTGGGGCAGGAAGGTCTGACCCGTTATGTGCGCAATAAGGGCGTGATGGTGCGCAGGCTGGGCGTTGAGGACGTGCGGGATCTGTTCAAGGTCAGGCGCACCCTGGAGCTGCAGGCCATCAGCGCGAGTCAGCCGCTGCGCGACTATCAATCCGACCGAATGCTCGAAGCCCTGGAAGCCACCGAGCTTGCCCGGGAGCGCGAAGACTGGCGCGCTGTCGGCACCCACAGCCTGGCCTTTCATCAACACATCGTCGGATTGCTGCGCAGTCCGTTGTTTGATGAGTTCTTCACCAACGTCGTCGCGCAATTGCGCCTGGTGTTCTGCACCGCCCCCGATGAATCACGTTTTCAGGCGCCCTGGCTGGCGCGCGACCGGCAGATTCATGAGTTGTTGGCCGAGGGCGACAAACGCGCGGCCGAAGACGCCATGAGCCTGTATCTCGACGATTCCGAACACCTCCTGTTGCAAATGCTTGCTCCAGTTTCCCATCACTGATCGAGGATTCGTGCCATGTACAAAGACTATCCGGCGGCCTATCAAGTCAGCAAAGGTTCCGCCTTGCAGGTGGACAAAGCCTTCTACGAGCGGATCCGCGACAAGAAGGACGGGCGCACGCTGATCGAGGAATTCGAGGTGCCGATCCGCACCGGTCGCGCCTGGAAAGTGCCGGCCGGGCACGTGTTCCGGGTGACCACTCCCGTCGGTCCGCAAGTGGGCGATTTCAACGTCTGGAATGCCAACGATCCACGGGAGCGTTTGTGGGCGGCACGGACCCGGCAGTTACAGGGCGCACACGTCAGCACCCATGACCGGCTCTGGTCGAACCTGCCTTTTCTGCGGCCGCTGGTGACCATCACCGATGACAGCCTGGCCGGTTACGGGATCGACGAACATGGCGGTCGCTTGCACGATTTGCTCGGCACTCGCTGCGATCCCTATGTGAACAAAATGCTCACTGGCGAAGACTTTCACCATCACTGCCACTCGAACCTTACCCGCGCAGTGCTGCCTCATGGCCTGACCGAATTCGACGTGCATGACGTGCTGAACATTTTCCAGTGCACGGGCCTTAACCACGACGACATGTACTTCATGAAAGCCTGTCCGGCGCAGAAGGGCGATTACCTGGAGTTTTTTGCCGAAATCGATCTGCTCTGCGCGCTCTCGACCTGCCCGGGCGGTGACCTGTCGCTGGCCATGTGGGGGCCGGATGCACAGGATCCGCTAAGCGTGTGTCGCCCGCTCGGGGTGGAGATTTATCGGTTGGAGGATTCGTTGCTTGAGGGCTGGAGTCAGCCTGAACGTGCTGCGTACAAAGGGCTGCATGGCTTGCACATTGCCAAGGCCGATTGGGAATAACCGAAAAACACACCTACCTGTAGCAGCTGGCGAAGCCTGCGTTCGGCTGCGAAGCAGTCGTAAATTCGATGCACGCGGTCTAACTGACATACCGCGTTCACTGATTTTACGACTGCTGCGCAGCCGAACGCAGGCTTCGCCAGCTGCTACAGGTGAGCCGTTTGGCGATGTTTGTTTTAGCGGTCCTGCGCATCCTTGGCATCCGCTTCCGCGTTGCGTTCAGCGACGCGTTTGCGTTGCTCCTCGGTCAGTTCGACCTTGTTGGCGGTGTCACGCAACATCATCAAACCACCAACGATCGAGCCGATTGCAACGATCAGAATCAACCAGGCATACCAGGGCATAGGGCTCTCCTTAAGGGCAGGGCGATGGGCGGGTTTCGCCAATCGATCGTGCATACCACTTTGAGCGATTAATTTTCGCAGTGGTTCCATTCTATGCCTGATCTGCCGTAGACACCGTACATCCTTGTAGGAGCTGCCGCAGGCTGCGATCTTTTGATCTTTAGCGTCAGTTGCATCGCCAAAATCAAAAGATCGCAGCCTGCGGCAGCTCCTACAGGGGAGGTTAGAGCCCGGTCAGCATCGCGTCCGCCGGTGCATCGGCACGCAGTTGCGCCGTCAGCATGAAGTACACGAACCCCACCGCCATGAAGGCCAGGAAGATCAACCCGATCAACGTGTTGAACCAGACCATTGCCACCAGGCAGACCACCGCCAGCACCAGTGCAATGAACGGCACCAGCGGATAGCACGGCGCGCGAAAGGTGCGCTCCAGATTCGGTTCGGTTTTGCGCAGTTTGAACAGGCTGAGCATGCTCATGATGTACATCACGATCGCCCCGAAGACCGCCATCGTGATCATCGCTGCCGTCAGCGTCATGCCGCCCAGGTTGATCAAACCATCACTGTAGATCGCGGCAATGCCGATCACGCCACCGGCGATGATTGCTCGGTGTGGGGTCTGAAAACGTGACAATTTGGCCAGGGACGCCGGCAGGTAACCGGCCCGGGCGAGGGCGAAGAACTGCCGCGAGTAGCCGAGGATGATTCCGTGGAAACTCGCCACCAGCCCGAACAAGCCAATCCACACCAGCATGTGCAACCAGCCCGAACTTTCACCCACCACGGTTTTCATCGCTTGCGGCAGCGGGTCGTTGATGTTCGACAAGGTGCGCCAGTCACCGACGCCACCGGCAAAGAACATCACGCCCATGGCCAGCAAAACCAACGTCAGAATGCCGCTGATGTAGGCCTTCGGAATGGTTCGTTTCGGATCCTTGGCTTCTTCGGCGGCCATGGCCGCGCCTTCGATGGCCAGGAAAAACCAGATAGCGAACGGAATCGCCGCGAACATCCCGGCAATCGCCGGGGCGCCAAACACATCGGAACCGGCCCAGCCATTGAGTGCGAAATTGCTGAAGCTGAACGCCGGGGCGACCACGCCCATGAACACCAGCAGTTCGGCCACTGCGAGAACGCAGACTACCAATTCGAAGGTTGCGGCCAGTTTCACCCCGAGGATGTTCAGGCCCATGAACACGATGTAGGCACCGACCGCTGCGTGTTTCGGGTCGAGTGCGGGGAATTGCACGTTGAGGTAGGCACCGATCGCCAGAGCGATGGCCGGCGGGGCGAAGACAAATTCAATCAGTGTCGCCAGCCCCGCGATCAATCCGCCTTTCTCTCCAAAAGCGCGGCGGCTGTAGGCAAAGGGACCACCAGCGTGAGGAATCGCGGTGGTCAGCTCGGTGAAACTGAAAATGAAGCAGGTGTACATCGTGGCGACCATAAAGGAGGTGACCAGAAAACCGAGTGTGCCCGCCACGCCCCAGCCGTAACTCCAGCCGAAGTATTCACCGGAAATCACCAGCCCGACCGCAATGCCCCACAGGTGCAGCGTGCCCAGCGTGGGTTTGAGTTGTGTGTTCATGCGTTGCTCCCTGAACGGTTTGGAAAGCTCGGGGGAGGGTGTTTGCAGTGGGCGTGCCAGTGTTGTGATGGCGGTCGTAAAGTGCAGAAAGGCGTCGTATCGGGGATGTTTGCCCCCGAATGACTGTTTTTTGTGCGCCAGTTGGGGGCAGTGGTGTCTGTTATGCCGCCATCGCGAGCAAGCTCGCTCCCACATTTGGAATGCGTTCGCCCAAACAACACTGATCCCCTGTGGGAGCGAGCTTGCTCGCGATGGCGCCCGCCCGGACACCGCTGTAACGAAGGCATAAACCCACTCTTTACGCTTTCTTTATTTCCCGCCACACCCCTCGATCTCGCTCCTTTACAGCCTCTCTCCCGACAATGACTCCACACGCGGCAATACGCCGTAACACGGAGAACTTCCATGAGCGTTCTGGACGGGGTGTCACTGCTATTGGCAGTGGGGCTGTTCATTTATCTGTTGGTTGCGCTGTTGCGCGCGGACCGGAACTAGGAGCGGCTATGCACAGTTATGACTATTGGCTGATCCTCGCCTTCTTCGCCCTGGTGCTGATTCCGGCACCGTTTCTGGGGCGCTTCTACTACAAGGTGATGGAAGGTCAGCGCACTTGGCTTTCGCCGATTCTCGGACCGGTGGAGCGCGGGTGTTATCGGGTGGCCGGCGTAGATCCGCAGACCGAACAGAGCTGGCAGAAATACACCCTGGCCTTGCTCGCCTTCAACCTCGCGGGCTTTTTGCTGTTGTTCGCGATTCTGTTGTTCCAGGACCACTTGCCACTGAACCCGCAGAACCTGCCGGGTCAGGAGTGGACGCAAGCGTTCAATACTGCCGTCAGCTTCATGACCAATACCAACTGGCAGTCCTACAGCGGCGAAGCGACCCTGAGCTACCTGAGTCAGATGGTCGGCCTCACCGTGCAGAACTTCGTCAGCGCCGCCACCGGCCTCGCCGTGCTGGTAGCCCTGTGTCGCGGTATTGGTCGCAAGTCGAGCAAGACCCTCGGCAACTTCTGGGTCGACATGACCCGCGCTACCCTCTACGGCTTGCTGCCGTTGTGCCTGCTGCTGGCGCTGTATCTGGTCTGGCAGGGCGTGCCGCAAACCTTCGCTCAATACGTGAATGCCGTAACGATGCAAGGCATCGATCAGGTGATCCCGCTCGGTCCGGCCGCCAGCCAGATTGCGATCAAGCAACTGGGCACCAACGGTGGTGGCTTCTTCGGCGTCAACTCGGCGCACCCGTTCGAGAACCCGACGGCGTGGAGCAACCTGTTTGAAGTCGGATCGATCATTCTGATCCCGGTGGCGCTGGTGTTCACCTTCGGCCACTACGTGAAAGACCTGCGTCAGAGCCGCGCGATCATCGCCTGCATGCTGGCGCTGTTCCTGATCGGCGGCGCGACTTCGCTGTGGGCTGAATACCAGCCGAACCCGACCCTGAACAATGTCGCCGTCGAACAGACCGCGCCGCTGGAAGGCAAGGAAGCACGCTTCGGCACAACCGCCACGGTGCTGTGGTCGGTGACCACCACTGCGGCGTCCAACGGTTCGGTCAACGGCATGCACGACAGCCTCAACCCGCTGAGCGGCATGGTCGCGATGGTCAACATGATGGTCGGCGAAGTGATCTTCGGCGGCGTCGGTGCCGGGCTCTACGGCATGTTGCTGAACGTGTTGATCGCAGTGTTTCTCGCCGGCCTGATGATCGGCCGTACCCCGGAGTACCTCGGCAAAAAGCTGCAAGCCAAAGAAGTCCAGTTGCTGGTCGTGACCTTGCTGGTGATGCCGGTCGGCGTGCTGGTACTCGGCGCGATTGCCGCGAGTCTGCCCGGACCGGTGGCGGCGGTGAGCAACCCCGGTCCCCACGGTTTCAGTCAGTTGCTTTATGCCTACACCTCGGCCAGTGCCAACAACGGTTCGGCGTTTGGCGGCTTCGGTGCCAACACCGCGTTCCACAACCTGATGCTGGGTCTTGGCATGTTGATCGGTCGCTTCGGTTACATCCTCCCGGTACTGGCCCTGGCCGGCAGCCTGGCGATGAAGAAAACCGCACCGATCGGCCAGAACAGCTTCCCGACTCACGGCCCGCTGTTCGTGACCTTGCTGACTGTGACCATTTTGCTGGTGGGTGGTTTGACCTTCCTGCCGACATTGGCGCTGGGTCCTATTGCTGAACATTTGAGCTTGGGCTTCTGAGGAATCAATGATGAATATGCCCGCAACTAAAACCGCCACCGTCAAGGCGCCGGAACAACCGAAAACCGCGATCTCGGCCCTCTGGCGTCCGGCGCTGGTGCAAGCCTTCGTCAAGCTCGACCCTCGGCAATTGCAGCGTGCGCCGGTGATGCTGGTGGTCGAACTGACCGCGATCCTGACCACCGTGCTGTGCTTCATTCCCGACAGCAGCGTGCCGACCTTTGTCGCGGCGCAAATCGCCTTGTGGCTGTGGTTCACCGTGTTGTTCGCCAACTTCGCTGAAGCACTGGCCGAAGGTCGCGGCAAGGCTCGCGCTGACAGCCTCAAGGCCGGTAGCGAAGGTCTGAGTGCCCGCCGCAAAACCAGCAACGGCGCCTTTCAAGTGGTGCCGGCCACCAGCCTGCGCAAGGACGATGTGGTCCGCGTTGAAGCGGGGGAAATGATCCCCGGTGACGGCGAGGTGATTGAAGGTATCGCCGCGGTCAACGAAGCGGCGATTACCGGTGAATCCGCGCCGGTGATTCGCGAATCCGGCGGCGACCGTTCGGCCGTCACCGGCAACACCCGACTGGTCTCCGACTGGCTGTTGGTGCGCATCACCGCCAACCCGGGCGAGTCGACACTGGACCGCATGATCGCCCTGGTCGAAGGCGCCAAACGCCAGAAAACCCCGAACGAAGTGGCGCTCGACATCCTGCTGATCGGCCTGACCCTGATCTTTCTGTTGGTGGTCGTCACCCTGCAACCGTTCGCCCACTTCGCCAACGGCAGCCTGCCGCTGGTGTTCCTGGTGGCGTTACTGGTCACGCTGATTCCGACCACCATTGGCGGTCTGTTGTCGGCCATCGGTATCGCCGGGATGGACCGTCTGGTGCGCCTGAATGTGATCGCCAAATCCGGTCGCGCCGTGGAAGCGGCGGGGGACGTGCACGTCCTGCTGCTCGACAAAACCGGCACCATCACTTTCGGTAACCGTCGTTGCACCGCGGTTTACGCGGCACCTGGCGTCACTGCCAGGGAACTCGCCGAGGGGGCATTGTTCGCCTCGCTGGCCGATGACACGGCCGAAGGTAAATCCATCGTTGAGTACCTGCGCGGTCTGCATCCGCAGCCTGAACCAAGCGCTGAGCTGCTGACTGCCGTACCGTTCAGCGCCGAGACGCGTCTGTCTGGTGTCGACTATCAGGGCCGTGTTTATCGCAAAGGCGCGGTGGATTCGTTGCTGGCCTTCGTTGGCCTGAAACGCGCCGATCTGGCCGCGCCGCTGTCCCGGGAAATCGACAAGATCGCCCAGAGCGGTGGCACCCCGTTGCTGGTTTGCGCCGACGGTAAATTGCTCGGCGCGATCCACCTCAAGGACGTGGTCAAACCCGGTATCCGCGAGCGATTTGCCGAGCTGCGCAAGCTGGGGATTCGCACCGTCATGGTGACCGGCGACAACCCACTGACCGCTGCGGCGATTGCGGCCGAGGCAGGCGTCGATGACGTGCTGGCTGAAGCCACTCCAGAGAAAAAACTGGCGCGCATTCGCCACGAGCAGAACGACGGTCGTCTGGTCGCCATGTGCGGCGACGGCGCCAACGACGCCCCGGCCCTGGCCCAGGCGGACGTGGGCATGGCGATGAACGACGGGACGCAAGCGGCGCGCGAGGCGGCGAACATGGTCGACCTCGACAGCGATCCGACCAAGCTGCTGGACGTGGTGCAAATCGGTAAGGAATTGCTGGTGACCCGCGGTGCGCTGACGACGTTTTCCATCGCCAACGACGTGGCCAAATACTTCGCGATTCTGCCAGCGCTGTTCGCCTCGATCTACCCGCAACTGGGTGTGCTGAACGTCATGCACCTGAGCAGCCCGCAGAGCGCGATTCTGTCGGCGATTGTGTTCAACGCCTTGATCATTGTGGTGCTGATTCCGCTGGCATTGCGTGGTGTGCGGGTGCAGGCGGCGAGTGCGGCGGCGTTGCTGCGACGCAATCTGCTTATCTATGGATTGGGCGGGATTCTGGTGCCGTTTGTGGGGATCAAGGCGATCGACATGCTGTTGACCGCGTTGCATCTGGTTTGACCCTGGGGCGGTGTGCCAGGCACACCGCTTTCTGCGAATTCGAGGATTTTGAAATGTCCACATTGATACGCCCGGCCCTGAGCCTGCTCGTCCTGATGACCCTGATCACCGGCGTCGCCTACCCACTGGTCGTCACCGGTGTCGCCCAGGTCGCGTTCCCCGATCAAGCCAATGGCAGTCTGGTCCACGACGCCGATGGCAAGGTCCGCGGCTCCTCACTGATCGCCCAGGATTTCGTCGGCGACGCCTGGTTCCATCCACGGCCATCGGCCGGTGCATTTGCCACCGTGTCGAGCGGGGCCAGCAACCTTTCGCCGAGCAACCCGGCCCTGGCCATTCGGGTAACCGATGATGCCAACAAGCTGCTGGTGCCGGGCCAGGGTCCGGTGCCATTGGCGATGGTCACCACCTCCGGCAGCGGCCTCGATCCACACTTGCCACCGGCTGCGATTACCTATCAACTGGCGCGTGTTGCGGCCGCGCGCAATTTGCCGGTGGCGACCCTTCAACAATTGATGGATGCGCATATCGAGCAGCCATTGGTGGGGCCGCCGGTGGTGAACGTGTTGGCGCTGAATATGGCGCTGGAAAACCTGTAAATCGGTGGCGCCGCTAATCGCGGGCAAGCCCGCTCCCACAGGAGGCGATGGTGGATACAGAATTTGTGACCACCATCGATCCCTGTGGGAGCGGGCTTGCCCGCGAAGAGGCCCTGACAGTCACTGCATCAACATCAGAATGAGAGAGAACTTCAAGCATGAGTGACTCCGGCCGCGCCGACGCGCTGTTAGCAGACCTGCCCCGCGATGGCCGTGGCCGGCTCAAGGTTTTTCTCGGCGCCGCGCCCGGTGTCGGCAAGACCTACGCCATGCTGCAAGCGGCTCACACCCAATTGCGCCAGGGCGTGAAAGTCATTGCCGGCGTGGTCGAAACCCATGGCCGCGCCGAAACCGAAGCGCTGCTCGGCGGCTTGCCGCAGCAGCCGTTGGTGCGCTCGGAATACCGTGGCGTATTGCTTGAAGAAATGGACCTCGACGGCTTGCTGGCCACCAAACCGAAACTGGTGCTGGTGGACGAACTGGCCCACACCAACGCCCCCGGCAGCCGCCACGCCAAACGCTGGCAAGACATTCAGGAACTGCTCGCTGCGGGCATTGACGTGTTCACCACGGTCAACGTCCAGCACCTGGAAAGTCTTAACGATAAAGTGCGTGGCATCACGGGTGTGCAGGTCCGCGAAACCCTGCCCGACTGGGTGCTGCAAGAAGCCTACGAACTGCTGCTGATCGACCTGCCGCCGCGCGAGCTGCTCGAGCGTCTGCGCGATGGCAAGGTCTACGTGCCGGAGCAGGCGAGGGCGGCCATCGACGCCTTTTTCACCCAGACCAACCTCACTGCCCTGCGCGAACTGGCGATGCAAACGGCGGCGGCTCAGGTCGATGATGATTTGGCCCAGGGCTATCGCCAGTTGGGACAAGCCGCGCCAGCGGTACGCGGTCGCTTGCTGGTTGGCGTCGATGGCGATGCACAGGCCGAGCGTCTGGTGCGTCACGCCAGTCGCGTCGCTCAGCGTCGGCATTTGCCGTGGAGCCTGGTGCATGTGGACAACGGCCGCGTGCGTGACGAGCAGTCACGGCTGCGTCTGCAAAGTGCCCAGCAATTGGCCGAACGCCTCGGCGGCGAAGTGGTGCTACTGCGGGCTGGTGAGGTGGCGAAAACCCTGATTCAGCACGCCGCCGAACGCCGCGCGAGTCTGGTGTTGGTCGGTCAGTCCCGGCAGCGTTTGCGTCGGCGGTTGTTCGGCGGCGGTCTGGCGTCACGCTTGCTGCGCGATGCGCGTGGGCTGGAAATCAACGTCCTCGACAGCGATCACGAACAACATCAGCCGCGTCAGCGTTCGGCGCAGTCACTGGTGTGGTTCGACTACGCGTTGGCCGTTGTTGCTACGATTTTGGCCACTGCTCTGGCCTGGGCAGTGGCGAGTGTTTTGCCGCTGCCGAACATTTCGCTGGTGTTCCTCGCCGCCGTGTTGCTGGTGGCGGTGCGCAGCAGCCTCGGCCCGGCGCTGGCCTGTGCGGCGTTGTCGTTTCTGACCTATGACTTTCTGTTCATCCCGCCGACTTTCTCCTTCAGCATCCAGCGCGAAGAAGACGTGCTGACCTTGCTGTTCTTCCTGCTGATGGCGGCGCTTACCGGTAACCTCGCGGCCCGGCAACGGCGGCAATTGCAGGCGCTGCGCGACACTCAGGAAGAGACCACCGAACTGCTAGACCTGTCGCGCAAACTCACGGCCGCCACCGACCGCCAGGCGGTGGTCAGCGCAGCGGCCCAGCACCTCGATGGCTGGAGTGATCTGCAACTTTGCCTGCTCAATCAAGACGGGCAGGGCGGCTGGAAAGTCGAAACCGGTGGCCCGCTGGAATTTTCCGAAGCCGAGCGCGCTGCCGCCGATTGGGCCTGGCAACACGATCAACCGGCCGGCGCGGGCACCGGCACGCTGCCGTTCGGACGTTGGTGGTGGTGGCCGTTGTCGGTGGAAGACGGGCCACTGGCGCTGCTCGGCGTGTGTGCCAAAGAGGGGCAGACCTTGAGCGGTCAGCGTCGGCGTTTGTTGACCGCGCTGAGCCAGCCTCTGGCCCAGGCGCTGGCCCGGGCGCAATTGGCCGAAGACCTGGAAGCCGCCCGGCTGCACGGCGAAACCGAGCAACTGCGCAGTGCCTTGCTGGCCTCGGTGTCCCACGATTTGCGCACGCCGCTGACCTCCATGCGCGGCAGCATCGACAGCCTGCTGGCCCTCGGCGAAGCGATCCCGCTGGAGGATCGCCGCGAACTGCTCGAAGGCACTCGCGATGAAGCCGAGCGCCTCGATCGCTATATCCAGAACCTGCTGGACATGACCCGTCTCGGGCATGGCGCGCTGAAGCTGGCGCGGGACTGGGTGTCGCCGGCTGACATCGTCGGCAGTTCGCTTAATCGTCTGCGTGCCGTGCTGGCACCGTTGCAGGTGACCACCGAAGTGCCGCCGGAATTGCCGCTGCTTTACGTCCACGCCGCGCTGATCGAACAGGCGCTGGTCAACGTGCTGGAAAACGCCGCGCGGTTTTCACCGTCTCATGGCCGCCTGCAATTGCGTGCCGGGGCCGACGATGGCGAGCTGTTTTTCTCGGTCAGCGATGAGGGGCCGGGGATACCGGAGGAGGAGCGTGCGAAGATTTTCGACATGTTCTACACCGCCGCACGCGGTGATCGTGGCGGGCAGGGTACGGGGTTAGGGCTGGCGATCTGTCAGGGCATGGTCGGTGCTCACGGCGGGCGGATCAGCGTCGCCGATGGCATCGAAGGGCGCGGCACCTGCATCACCCTTCACTTGCCACTGCAGGAACAACCGGGTTTTGAAAGTGAAGCCTGATCCCGCTTGCGCTACTCTCTTGCCACTTCTTTGTGTTGATGTGAATTCATGAGCCAGACCGCGACCATTTTGGTCATCGACGACGAACCGCAAATCCGTAAATTCCTGCGCATCAGCCTCGCCTCCCAGGGCTACAAAGTGCTGGAGGCCGGCACCGGCACCGAAGGCCTGGCCCAGGCCGCGCTGAATAAGCCAGACCTGCTGGTGCTCGACCTCGGTTTGCCGGACATGGACGGCCAGCAAGTGCTGCGCGAGTTTCGCGAGTGGTCGACAGTGCCGGTGCTGGTGCTCTCGGTGCGCGCCAGTGAAGGGCAGAAAGTCGAAGCGCTCGACAACGGCGCCAACGACTACGTGACCAAGCCGTTTGGCATTCAGGAGTTTCTTGCGCGGGTTCGTGCCTTGTTGCGTCAGGCACCGGCGGGAGAAGCTCAAGCCGCGGCGCTGACGTTCGGCCCATTGACCGTGGATCTGGCTTATCGCCGGGTGTTGCTCGACGACACCGAAGTCGCGCTGACCCGCAAGGAATACGCGGTGCTGGCGCAACTGGCGCGACATCCGGGGCGGGTCATCACCCAGCAGCAATTGCTCAAGGATATTTGGGGGCCGACCCATACCGAGGACACTCACTATTTGCGGATTGTGGTCGGGCACCTGCGCCAGAAACTGGCGGATGATCCGACTCAGCCGCGATTTATCGTCACCGAGGCGGGAGTTGGGTATCGGTTATTGAGTGAGGGCAGCCTTTAGTTTTAGTGTTGAAAGTTCCGGCCTCTTCGCGAGCAGGCTCGCTCCCACAGGGATATGCATTCCAATGTGGGAGCGAGCCTGCTCGCGAAGGAGCCTTATCATTCGCTCGAGAATCTCAGGAATCCCGTTCATTTTCATACCGATCCAGCGTATCCCGCGCAATCTCCCGCCCCAGCGCGATCAATTCCGGCGCTTTGTAAAACTCGAAAAACCGGCACACCCGCTTTGGCACGTTGATCAAAATATCCGGCGGATAACCGGCGATCTTGTACTGCGCCAATGAGGTTTGCATCACCTCGAAACTCTGGTTAATCAGGTCCAGCAAAGACGCCGGTCCGACGTTGTCGATGATGAACGAGCCGGTGGCGGACTTCGGCGCGCCGTCGCGTTCAGGGGCGGCGGCCGGTTGCTGGGCTTCGGGTTCGGCGGATTCGATCCACGGGTTGATCTCGGCCGCTTCTGCCATCAACGCTTCCTTTTCCAGCAGCAGCAATTGTTCCGCCTGTTTGCGGCGGAAGGGCATTTTTGAACCGAGCGAGTTGATCAGGCTGTCGAAGCGGGTCTTGAACGCCGCCGGGCGCTGGATCACCGGCAGTTGATAGTGGCGCTGGTTGGTGGAGTTGAGGTTGACCGCGATGATCAGGTCGCAATGACTCGACACCACCGGCACGATCGGTAAAGGGTTGAGGATGCCGCCGTCCACCAGCATGCGGTTGCCCTGCATCACCGGGGTGAACAGGCTGGGAATCGCCGCCGAAGCGCGCATGGCCTGGTGCAGGCAGCCTTCCTGAAACCAGATTTCCTGTTGGTTGGTCAGGTCGGTGGCCACCGCCGTGTAGGGGATGCGCAAGTCTTCGATATTGATCTCGCCGACGATCTTGCGGATCTGCCCGAAGACTTTCTCCCCGCGAATCGCGCCCAGACGAAAACTGACATCCACCAGACGTAAAACGTCGAGGTAATCCAGGCTCTCGATCCAGTCGCGATATTCATCGAGTTTACCGGCGGCATAGATCCCTCCGACCACTGCGCCCATGGAGCATCCGGCGATGCAGGCGATGTCGTAGCCACGCCGTTCGATCTCTTCAATGACCCCGATATGGGCGTAGCCCCTGGCTCCACCTGAGCCCAGCACCAGCGCGACACGCTTTTTCATGAATCGCCCTCGTCTGACAAGGTTCAACAATGCACCCATCGAGGGGCGCGCTTCAATCGCTAAGGTCGTTGCGCGAGGCGAGGGCGTCGTTTTTTCGACACTCTTTGGCGGCAGATGGGTATTCTCGCGAGCACTAGAGTTTCCGAGGCGGGGCCAAGGCACTTTTCACGCGCCAGACCGTCTTAACTGCACGACTGTTTACTATCTTTGAGGTGTGAGTAATGAAAGCCTGGATCTGTGTGCCTTTGATTGCCCTAGCACTCGCCGGATGTGCCGGCAAAACCGCTTACCGTGACAGCTGCGGTAGCGGGATCGATGCCGCGTGGCGTGAATTGGATCTGGCCAAGGCTGAAGGTTTTGCCGGAACTGTCAGCTATTCCAAGGCCCTGTCGCTGCTGACCGGCGCCAAGACCCAGCAGCAATTCGAAGCGTTCGAAGGCTGCACCAAGAAGGCCGAGAAGGCGCGTTTTTATATTCGTGAATCGCGCGCGGGGCGCTGAAAGCAGCTCTAAGCTCTAAGCTGCAAGCAATAAGTCGGTCGCCCCGGATTTCGGCTGGCGGCTTGCAGCTGTTTACGGAGTAAAACCCCCATGATTAACCGGTTGGTGGCCCATGTACTGGGCCTGGAAGTCCGTTTGCTGGCCTGTCAGGCACGCTTGAGTGCCCGCACCGACCCTGAAGCGCTGCACGACCTGCGTACCACGGTTCGCCGTTTGCGCAGTCTGCTGCGGCCATTGCGCGGCTTGCCCGGGGTCGAACAGCTGGAAGCGGCGGCGTCCCGGGTCGGCGACTTAACCACGCCGTTGCGCGATCGCGAAGTGCTGGCGGCGTACCTGCTCGAGCATGATCAACCCGAGGCTGCCCATCGGCGTATGGGGCAGATGGCCGAGGCTTACCCGGCGGTCGCGACGAGTCCTGAAGTGGCGCAGTTGCTGATGATCCTCGACGCCTTTCCGCGTTTTCTGCGGGCCTCCCAACGTCAGGGCTTGCTCAAGGGCTTGCGTCAGCGCATCGAAAAACGTTTGGCCAAACAGTGGGAAAAACTCGACAAAGCCCTGCACGATCCGGCGCATGATCGCCACCGTTTGCGCCTGCTGATCAAGCGCGTGCGCTATGGCATCGAAGCCTATCCCGAACTGGATCGACTGCCGAAAGCCGCGATGCCGCGCTTGAAGTCCGCGCAAGGTGCCTTGGGCGATTGGCACGACTGCTGGCAATGGCTGGCCAGGTCCGAACAGGAAGCCGATTTGCAGCCCTGCGTCGCTGCCTGGAAAACCGCCATGGCCAAGGCCGAAGGCCGCGCCGACCGCGTCCTCGACAAACTCAGCGCTGCCTGTTTCAAATCCTGAAACCACCGTAGCCCTGTAGGAGCTGCCGAAGGCTGCGATCTTTTGATTTTCGGCATAATCGCTGACGCTAAAGATCAAAAGATCGCAGCCTTCGGCAGCTCCTACACAGGGCATGCACATCCGGCTCATCTGTCAGTGCTTTTGGCCGGAATAAGCGCTGTGCCATCCTCGCAGGCTGGTTAAGATCCTTCATCCTTTTCCCGCTCTGAGGTTTCCATGCGCTTTTCCGATCTGCTCGACGCTGTCCGCAGCCAGCCGCTGGAGCTGTCTATTCCGGCCGAATGGGCTCAGGGGCGTGCCAGTTTCGGTGGCCTGGTGGCCGCCTTGCAGTACGAAGCCATGCGCGCAAAAGTCCCGGCGGATCGTCCGGTGCGCTCGCTGGCGATCACCTTTGTCGGCCCGGTCGAGCCTGAAGTGCCCGTCAGCTTTGAAGTCGATGTGTTGCGTGAAGGCAAAGCGGTCAGCCAGGTGCTGGGTCGGGCGATGCAGAAGGGCCAGGTGGTGACGTTGGTCCAGGGCAGCTTCGGCGCCTCGCGGCCGTCGGAAGTGGCGGTGATCGCCGAACCGGCGCCCGAGATGAAGCACTGGGACGACTGCCAGGAATTGCCTTACATCAAAGGCGTGACTCCAGAGTTCATGCGGCATCTGGCGATGCGCTGGAGCGTCGGCGGTCTGCCGTTCACCGGCAACAAATCCCGCGAGATGGGCGGCTGGGTGCGCTTGCGTGGGGACGTGAAGGAAGAAGCAGTCAGCGAGTCGCATATCCTGGCGCTGGTCGACGCCTGGCCTCCGGCGCTGTTGCCGCACCTGAAAAAACCGGCGATGGGCAGCACGCTGACCTGGACCATCGAATTCGTCCAGCCGTTGCTTGAACTGAGCACGCTGGACTGGTGCAAATACCTCGTCGAGATCGAGCATGCCGCTGACGGCTACGGTCATGCGGCCGCGAAATTGTGGAACGCGGACGGTCAGTTGATTGCCATGAGCCGGCAGACGGTGACGATTTTCGCCTGATCAGTGACGACGGTGGCGCTCACGGTGACCGTGGCGTTGCAGGCCGAGCGCTGCGAGCAGGCCGATCACACCGATCGCGACATTTGCGAAGCTCAGACTGAATACCCCCGAGACAATCAGCAGAAACGCCACGATGAACAGCGGCACGGCAATCAGGTGCAGCACCAGATTGGTCGGGTGCTGGTGATTGTTCGGGTACGCTCGCCATTGCCAGACGGGGAGGTTGGGGTGACGTTTGCCCATGATGGTAATCCTCGATCCATGTTGAACACATGATTGAAGAATAGGCGTGGCACTTACGGGCGGCGAATCAAGGTTGGCTATCGAAGTGATAGGTGTCATGGTCAATATTGATAGTGACCGGGCTGACGCTATCGCGAGCAAGCTCGCTTCCACATGGGATCTTCAGTGACCATTGATTTTTGGTACAAAAGAGATCCACTGTGGGAGCGAGCTTGCTCGCGATGGCGTTATCACAGCTTCAGCTGCCCGATAGCCTTGCTCAATTCCCCGGCCAACGCCGCCAGTTCATGACTGGTGGTCGCCGAATTCACAGTCTGCTGCACAGTGGTCTCGGTCACATCCCGAATGCTCACGACCGACCGATTCATCTCTTCGGCCACGTGGCTCTGCTGCTCGGCCGCCACCGCGATCTGCGTATTGCTTTCGCGCATCTGCGCCACGGCGCTGGTGATTTCTGCCAACGCTGCACCGGCCTCCTGAGCCTGCTGCACGCAATCGTCGGCCTTGAACGAGCTTTCCTGCATGAAATCCACCGCGTCCCGAGTCCCGGCCTGCAACGCCGAAACCATGATCGTGATCTCGTCAGTGGAGGTCTGGACACGTTTGGCCAGGTTACGCACTTCATCGGCGACCACCGCAAAACCGCGACCCATTTCACCGGCACGGGCCGCTTCAATCGCTGCGTTCAGCGCCAGCAGATTGGTCTGCTCGGCGATGCTGTGAATCACACTGACCACGCCGTTGATCTTCTGACTGTCCTCGGCCAGACGCTGAATCATCTCGGCAGTCTGTTGCACCCCGCTGGACAGGCCGGTAATCGACTTCTGCACCCGACTGACCACTTCCTGTCCGCTGCCGGCCAGTGTGTCGGCGGTTTGAGAGAGGTCGCGGGTGGCGCCGGCGTGCTGGGCAATGTGATAGACCGTGGCGGTCATTTCGTTGATCGCCGTGGCGGCCTGATCGGTTTCGCTTTGCTGGCCGAGCATGCCGTGACGTACCTCGTTCATGCTCGACGCCAGCCGCGCCGCGCCGACATCCAGTTGCCGGGCGGTGCTGGCGACGGTGTTGACCACCCGCTGGTAACCGGCCTGCATGGCGTTGAAGGCATTGGCCATCTGCCCGACTTCGTCAGTGCAGGCCAGCGGCACACGGGCCGACAGGTCACCGGTTTTCTCGACGTGGAGCATCACGTCCTTCAGCGTATTGAGCTGGCTGAGCAGAAAGCGGATCAACAATTGCGAAGCGCCGAGCATCGCCAGCATCAGGATCGCCACCGCCACGGCGTAGTTGGGAAAACGCTCGCCAAATACCTGGGTCAGGCTCGGGCCATGGGCAATTACCGCGACCTGACTGCCATCCGTGCGCGTAAACACTTCGGCGCCCATCAACGGGTTGTTGCCAAACAGCGGCATGGCATTGATCCCGACCCAGCCGTTGGTATCGGCCAGTTCCAGAACCGGCTGCCCGTTCAGCAACGGTGCCTGCCCGCGACTGAAGGTCAGCACGTTATCGGCTTTGGGGAGCGGTTGCCCGGCAGGCCAGGCGTTGAGCAATCGCGCCTGGGCTTGTGCCGATGCCTGATAAGCATGGCTGCGGGCCTGTTGTTCGAGCTGTACGGCGTACAACACCAGCAGCAAGGTCGTGACGAAGGCGACGGCGTTGACCGCCCAGAATTTGTATTTCAGCGAGATATTGCTAAGCCAGGCACCCATGGAGGTCTTCTCTGATAGCGGAAACAGTTTCGGCAAGGTGCCAGTATTGTGCCGCTACTCAGGGCGCCGGATCTTGATGTGGGTCAACGTTCCCGCCATGCTCGCGCACAGGAATTGCGGGGCGTAATGCGCTATTCTTCGCGCCTTCAAAATTCCCTCGCTACAGGATTCCGCCCCATGAAAGCCGCACTCGTTGAACTCATCAGCAAAATCAGCTCCGGGTGCATGAGCGATGACGAAATCCTGAAAGTCGCTGACGAAGCGGCCCAGGCCTACGCCGATCCCGATGCTTTTCTGACGGCCAATCCGGATATCAACTACGACGAAACGTTCCCGATTCCGCTAGGCGAATGGGTCATCGTCGGCAGTTTGCCGGAGACCGTGCTGTTCCAGGCCGACACCTATGTGGACCTGTTCGCCCAGATCGTTTCCTCGTTCGGGCCCGGCGTTGATTTCAATATCAAACCCAAGCAACTGGCCAAGACTGAAGCCCTGACGGCGCTCAATCGCATTCAGGTGCAGATGGGCAGCATGAACAAGGAAAACGGTGGTTACACGCTGATGAACTTCAGTCAGTTGCTCGACGACGAACTGCAAGTGGTGCTGGTCTACGGCAACGACGTGCCGCGCGTACTCGAGTTGTGCGCCAAAGTCGGCATCGCTGCCGCACCCTCGCTGGAAGCCCTCAAAATTGCCGTCCACGTTTAAAAAGCGGAACCCTCGCAAGGCCCGGCTATCCTAAGAGTGCATACCACTCTTAGGGAGCAACACCATGGGTTCCACGTTCAACGGTCTGATTGGCCTGATTATTCTTGCCCTGGATATCTGGGCAATCATCAACGTGCTCAAAAGTGGTGCCGACACAGGGATGAAAATCATCTGGGTGCTGCTGATCCTGCTGCTGCCGGTGCTGGGCCTGATCATCTGGGCCATCGCCGGGCCACGAGGCAACGTCCGAATCTGACTGCATCCCCGAAAACGACACCGAACCTGTGGGAGCTGGCTTGCCTGCGATTCAGGCGGCAAGGTCTGTCAGGCATACCGCGGCGATCCCATCGCAGGCAAGCCAGCTCCCACAGGTGATTGTGTCGAGGCGTCAAGCGAGGTTCGACCTGTCATGTCCCGCGACGTAGAATTCGCGCCTTGCCACCCGCATTCATCGGAGCACTTCCCATGAGCAACACCCCAACCAGCGAGTACCTGGAAACCCTCTACGAAGGCTACGGCCAGCGTTTTCGCATGGAAAAACTGCTGCACGAAGTACGCACCGAACACCAGCACCTGGTAATTTTCGAAAACTCGCGCATGGGCCGCGTCATGGCGCTGGACGGCGTGATCCAGACCACCGAAGCCGACGAATTCATCTACCACGAGATGTTGACCCACGTGCCGATCCTGGCGCATGGCACCGCCAAGCGCGTGCTGATCATCGGTGGCGGCGACGGCGGCATGCTGCGTGAAGTGGCCAAGCACCGCAGCATCGAGCACATCACCATGGTCGAGATCGACGGCACCGTGGTCGACATGTGCAAGGAGTTCCTGCCGAACCACTCCAAGGGTGCGTTCGCTGATCCACGCCTGAACCTGGTGATCGACGACGGCATGCGTTTCGTCGCCACCACCACCGAAAAATTCGACGTGATCATTTCCGACTCCACCGACCCGATCGGCCCGGGCGAAGTGCTGTTCTCGGAAAACTTCTACCAGGCCTGCCGTCGCTGCCTGAACGAAGGCGGCATCCTGGTGACCCAGAACGGCACGCCGTTCATGCAAATCGAAGAAGTCAAAACCACCGCCGGGCGCCTGCGCAGCCTGTTCCCGGACTGGCACTTCTATCAGGCGGCCGTGCCGACCTACATCGGCGGCGCCATGACCTTCGCCTGGGGCGCGACCAATACCGCCTATCGTAAATTGTCCCGCGAAACCCTGCAGCAGCGCTTCGCCGGCAGCGGCATCATCACCCGCTACTACAACCCGGAAATCCACATCGGCGCGTTCGCCTTGCCGCAATACGTCCTGCAGGCTGTGAACAAGCCTAGCAACGACTGATATCGAGCAATCCAGAAAGGGCCCTCTCAGGTTGTGTGAAAACACACCGGAGACGGCCCTTTTTTCGTGCTTCACTTATAGAAGGTCCGGTTGAACGATTGGCCGGGGAAGAATGTCGAGATACATGTAAGCCCATCCATGGGTTTTATCGAGGAGGCACCTGATGCAAAAGTGGAAAGTCACTTTCGTTGATGATCACGGTGAACAAGTTGACGAGGTGTTCGAGAGCGATGAATGCCCGAACAACGAGCAAGCCGCGAAGCTCATTCGCGCCCGGTGTTTGCCTGTGGCTGCCGAACTGGACCTCAACGATCTGGAAGGGCGCACCGATGATCCGACTGTCAAAAGTCTGAAGACCCAGTACAGCATTGAAATCCTCAGCATCACGCCAATCTGAACATCTCCTGTCACATTCCTAACCAGGCCTTGGCAGCGGCTCTATCTTGAGGCTACTCTGCAATCGAGATCAGCGAACGGATCGCTAAGGTCTGGTCTTGTCAGCTACATGCTTGCTTCCCACCGGCAACGTTGTTGCCGCATCGCTCGCCCCATTCGGTTGCGCGTGCCGGGAATACGGAAAGTCTATCCATCAGTCTGAGGGGGACGTTTCATGAGCACAGCCTATCAAGAAGACATCAGCACCAGCGTCTTGCGCCGCATGAAAGAAGGCGGCTTCGACTTTTCACGATTCCATCCCATCGAGTTCTACGCCATTTTTCCGGACGAGGAGCGGGCGCGCAGGGCGGCAGGGCATTACTGCGGTGAATCCTTGAATGCACAAATCAGCGTGCGCGACGACGGCGCGTGGTACCTGGAACTGAGCAAAGTGATGTACGCCACCTATGACGGCATCGGCGACTTTGAGCAGGATTTCGAGGCGGTGGTCGAGCCTTTGGGCGGCATCATCGAAGGATGGGGCGTCAAGCAGGAGGTACGAGGGCGACTCGCATAACTTATGAACAGTGACAACACTCAGCAACGGCTGACCTCAGGGTTGGCCGTTTTCGTTTTCGCGGTTTGAAAAGATAAAAGATCGCAGCCTCGTTTTCTCCTGTAGGAGCTGTCGAGTGAAACGAGGCTGCGATCTCTTGATCGTGTTTTTGATTCATAACGTTTCAAAAACGCAAAAAAAACCGCCTGAGCAGGCGGCTAAAGGGAAGTTCATCAAGTTTTCCAGCGAATGCGCGGATTATCCGCATCGACTCCCGGGCAGTGAAATCAACTCTGGCTATGCTGGTGATAGGCGACAACATTGCTTCGCAATGAAGCGGGGGCGATCAGGTGGGGGCATTTACCGCACAGGATTGGTGCGGTGCGTGCAGTGCGATTATCCAACTGATTGATATCAAAGCGTTTATGCCGATGGCACGGGCTTTGCGAAGCCCAGATGTCCGGGTGACAAGGAGTACGGCATGATCCGCACCTATTTTGATGAGATGTACGATGCCGGCGGCCAGGTCCGCCCGCATTATCGGGAGTTTGCCCGTTGGCTGGCCGAAACGCCTGACGAGCTTTTGGCACAACGGCGACGCGAGGCCGATCTGTTATTTCATCGCGCCGGGATTACATTCACGCTCTATGGTGATGAGCAAGGGACAGAGCGCCTGATTCCCTTCGACACCATCCCCCGCAGCATCCCCGCCAGTGAATGGCGAGTTGTCGAGCGAGGCTGCATTCAGCGGGTCAAGGCGTTGAACATGTTCCTCGCCGACCTCTATCACGAGCAGCGCATTATCAAGGCCGGCATCATTCCGGCCGAGCAAGTGCTGGCCAACGAGCAATACCAGTTGGCGATGCAAGGGCTGGATTTGCACCGGGATATCTATTCCCACATCTCCGGGGTCGATCTGGTACGCGACGGCGACGGCACGTACTACGTGCTCGAAGACAACCTTCGTACACCGAGCGGCGTCAGCTACATGCTGGAAGACCGCAAGATGATGATGCGGTTGTTCCCCGAGTTGTTCGCGGCCCAGCGCATTGCCCCTATCGACCACTATCCGAACCTGTTGCTCGACACCCTGAAAAGCTCCAGCCCGATTGATAACCCGAGCGTAGTGGTGCTGACGCCGGGCCGTTTCAATAGCGCGTTCTTTGAACATGCGTTTCTGGCGCGGGAAATGGGCGTTGAGCTGGTGGAAGGCGCGGACCTGTTCGTGCGGGATGACAAGGTGTTCATGCGCACCACGGACGGGCCGAAAGCCGTCGACGTGATCTACCGTCGCCTCGACGATGCGTTCCTCGATCCGCTTGCGTTCAACCCGGACTCGATGCTTGGCGTTCCTGGGCTGCTGTCGTCGTACCGTTCCGGCAACGTGGTGCTGGCGAATGCCATCGGTACCGGGGTTGCGGATGACAAGTCGGTGTATCCATTCGTCACGGACATGATCCGTTTCTACCTGGATGAAGAGCCGATCCTGAAGAATGTGCCGACGTGGCAGTGCCGTAATCCCTCCGAACTGTCCCACGTACTGGCCAATCTTCCGGAACTGGTGGTCAAGGAAACCCAGGGCTCCGGTGGTTACGGAATGCTGGTAGGGCCGGCGGCGACGGCGGCGGAAATCGAGTCTTTCCGCGCGCGGATCAAAGCCAAGCCCCATGCGTACATCGCCCAACCGACGTTGTCCCTGTCGACCTGTCCGACCTTTGTCGAAAACGGCATCGCTCCACGCCACATCGACCTGCGTCCGTTTGTATTGTCTGGCCGCGAAACCCGGGTTGTGCCCGGCGGTTTGACCCGTGTTGCCCTGCGCGAAGGCTCCCTGGTGGTGAATTCATCCCAGGGCGGTGGAACCAAGGACACCTGGGTGGTCGAGGATTGAAGGAAGCCTGCCATGTTAAGTAGAACTGCCTCGGATTTGTATTGGATGTCGCGTTACCTGGAGCGGGCGGAAAACCTCGCACGGATGCTCGACATCAGTTATTCGCTGTCGCTGATGCCGCAGGATGGCCGAGGTGATGGCCTGCATGAACTCGCCATGCCGTTGCTGATCACCGGCACCCTGGACGATTACCTGGAACGCCACGGCGAATTGCACGCTGAACGGCTGCTGCATTTCTTCGCCCTGGACGCGGCCAACCCGGCGAGCATCTACAGCTGCCTCGGCGCCGCGCGGGCCAGTGCCCATGCGGTGCGTGGGCGAATCACCGCCGACATGTGGGAAAACATCAACGCCACCTGGCTGGAAATTCGCGGGATAGCTGATCAAGGCTTGAGTCGCTACGGCATGAGTCGATTCTGCGAGTGGATCAAGGAGCGTTCCCACCTGTTCCGCGGCGCATCCTACGGCACGATCATGCGTAACGATGCGTTCCGCTTTATTCGTCTGGGGACGTTTATCGAAAGGGCTGACAACACGTTGCGCCTGCTCGACGCCCGCTACGAAATGGCTGGCGATCAGGCAGAGGCGGTCAGCGATGGCACGGCGCACGCTTACTACCAGTGGAGTGCTTTGCTAAGGGCGTTGTCCTCTTTCGAGGCCTACACCGAAATCTATCGCGACGCCCCCGGCGCCCGGCATGTGGCAGAACTGCTGCTGTTGCGGGCCGACGTCCCGCGTTCCCTGCGCGCCTGCACCGAAGAAATTGACCAGATCCTCGCGCAACTGCCAGGGGCCAACGGTCGTCCCGCGCAACGCCTGGCCGCGGAAATCGACGCACGCTTGCGCTACACCGGCATCACCGAAATTCTCGACGAAGGCCTTCATGCCTGGCTGACCGAGTTCATCCCGCTGGTGCGCCAGTTGGGTAACGCCATACACAGTTCCTACCTGGAGGCTGCATGAGACTTTCCATTAGCCACGAGACCACCTATCACTACGAAGATCAGGTGCGGGCGAGCATCCAGTACCTGCGACTGACACCCCACGACAGCGAGCGTCAGCACGTGCTCAGCTGGCAGCTCGACTTGCCGCGCCCGGTGCGCGCGCAACTCGATCCGTTCGGCAACATCCTGCACGTGCTGACCCTGGACGAGCCTCACGAGGCGATCATCATCGGCGCCCGGGGCCAGGTGGACATCGACGAATTGCGTGAGGCGGAGCATGAAAGCCAGTCGGCGCTGCCGTTCCTGCGCTTCACGCGCCTGACCGAAGCCGACGAAGCCCTGCGTGCGTTCGCCGAGAAAGAATGCAAGCAGCGCCGGGATCGCACGGCGCTGATCGACTTGATGCATGGACTGAACCAGCACATGACCTACACGCCGGGCTCCACCGAAGTGGACACCAGCGCCGCCCAGGCCTTCGCCGGGCGTTCGGGCGTCTGTCAGGATCATACCCACGCCTTTCTCGCCTGCGCTCGCAGCCTGGGCATCCCTTCGCGTTATGTGTCGGGCTATTTGTACAGCGAGAACAGCGAACACCTGGCCAGTCATGCCTGGGCGGAAGCCTGGCTCGATGACGCCTGGTACAGCTTTGACGTGACCAATGAATTGGCGCGGCCTGAGCGTCATCTCAAACTGGCGGTCGGCCTGGATTACCTGGATGCCTGCCCGGTGCGTGGCATGCGGCGTGGCGGTGGTTGCGAGCAGATGCATGCGAAAGTGTTTGTTTCACCGACACCGACCCCAGTGATCTCAGTGCAACAGCAGTAATCAGGGATGCCGAAGAACCCCTGTGGGAGCGAGCTTGCTCGCGATGGCGGTGTGTCAGTCGCAGCAGTTCTGACTGA
Source organism: Pseudomonas sp. NPDC098740 (assembly GCF_044760065.1). Taxonomy (NCBI): domain Bacteria; kingdom Pseudomonadati; phylum Pseudomonadota; class Gammaproteobacteria; order Pseudomonadales; family Pseudomonadaceae; genus Pseudomonas; species Pseudomonas sp. NPDC098740. The sequence goes on from NZ_JBIWAM010000002.1 coordinate 52,541, forward strand.
ACAGGCGCCATCGCGAGCAAGCTCGCTCCCACAGGGGAATGGTGTCAGGGTTTAACTTTTCGCCCAGTCATATGCTTCAAATACCCCACCAACCTCTCCAGATCCCCGTCCGGCAACACCGTCGCCGAGAACCCGGGCATCTTCGCCTGTGGCCACTGGCGCAAGCTCTGCGGATCACGAATGTAGCGCTTAAGGAAATCCGCGCCGAAGTACTCGGTCGGGTTAAACGGAATATTCAGATCAGGCCCGAACTGCGCATCCCCGGCGCCGTTCAATCGATGACACGCCAGGCAATTCTTCTGAAACAGCGCAAAGCCTTTATTCACCGGATCGTCAGCCTTCAACGCCGGATCTGGCAACAGGGCAGGGAAGCGCTCGGCCACCGGCGCCATGCGCTTGATGCTCGCCACTTGAAATGGCCATTGCTCGGGGCTGATTTCGCCCGCCTGCGGATCGGTCCAGACCAGATAGAACGGCCCGGCGCCGGGTTTGCCTTCCGACAGCGGTGGCCACGGCTTGGCGGGTTCTTCAATCGCCAACCATGCGCGCGCACCTTGGGTATTGAGCAACGGTGCAGCCGACAGTTCTGCGGCAAAACCATCCAGGGCTACAGCCTGTAAGTGGTCTTCAGGCTTGATGCCCGTCAACAACGCAGCCACCGGAACAGCGCGATAGCTCATGTCCCGTTTGTAGGAAACGTCGTTGCTGATGGTGATGGTCTGAACCTGAGGATGCTTGAGCAATTCCTCGGTTTGCCAGGTGCGACTGCTCGCGCCCAGCTCAAGGTTCAGCTGTGTGGCAGACAGAGGCGTGCTGAGCAGCAAGGCCCCGAACAGAATGAGCGTTTTCAAGTGATCGCCGTCCATGTCGTGGAAGTGCCGCAAAGGTTGGCACACCCACGCTGGCCCGGGTAGCGAGCCTGTCACATTTTTAGAGGGCGATATAAAACCTGGCGCCGTATTTTTATTGACCGACTAGCCGATCACCTTGGTCAGGTTCGGCAAAATCAACAACAGCGTAGTGGCGAAAAGAATGAGCCCGGCTTGACGTACTTTCGATTGTTTGAACATGGCTTGACCGCCTTTATTGTTATTTCCTGATGCCTGCCTGCATTTCTCCATGACGGCAGAGCGTTGCACTTCCTGTTTGACGAGCGCCTCGGCAAAACCCGACGACAACTTCGTACAAGTTCACCTTAGAGCCCGCGTCACGCTTGGTTTAGATCCATTTCGTATGGACTTCACATAAATTGCTTTTAAAAAGGCATGAGGCCTATTGCCAGCTTCTTGGGCGCCCGTTTGCTAGACAGCTTGGTGTCCTGAATCGGTTAATCCGGTGGTTGCCTACCGTCCGTCTGAGCGTGACCGTCAACGTCCGTGAGCGCTGCGGTCATTGAATCCAGGGCCGCTCGGCCTAAGGTGGAGGCTCTGCATTTACTCCCCGCTCAGGTTCGAGGACGTCATGACCCAAGCTTTGATTTTCGACGCGTTACGCACGCCCCGCGGCAAAGGCAAGGCCAATGGCGCCTTGCACAGCGTCAAACCGGTGAGCCTGGTAGCCGGGCTGCTCAAAGCGCTGCAACAGCGCACGTCTCTCGATACCAGTCAGGTCGACGATGTGGTACTTGGCTGCGTGACGCCCATCGGCGACCAGGGTTCCGACATCGCCAAAACCGCGACCCAGGTGGCGGATTGGGACGTCAGCGTGGCGGGTTTGCAGATCAACCGCTTCTGCGCCTCGGGGTTGGAGGCGGTGAACCTCGGCGCGATGAAGGTGCGTTCCGGCTTCGAAGACCTGGTGGTGGTCGGCGGCGTCGAGTCCATGTCCCGTGTGCCCATGGGCAGCGATGGCGGCTCCTGGGCGCTGGACCCGGAGACCAGTTTTCACAGCCATTTCGCCCCTCAAGGCGTGGGCGCTGACCTGATCGCCACGATCGAAGGCTTTAGCCGTCAGGACGTCGATGCCTATGCGCTGCACTCCCAGCAAAAGGCTGCGCGGGCAAGGTCCGACGGTTCGTTCAACAAATCGCTGGTGCCGGTGCAGGACCAGAACGGCATCATCCTGCTCGATCACGATGAATTCATCCGCGCCGAATCGACCATGGAAGCCTTGGGCCAGCTCAAGCCCAGCTTCGAGATGATCGGGCAAATGGGCTTCGATGCCACCGCGCTTCGGGTCTTCAGCCATGTTGAGCGGATCAACCACGTGCACACGGCGGGTAACAGCTCCGGGATCGTCGATGGCGCGGCGCTGATGCTGATCGGTTCAGAGGCCAAGGGCCGGGCGCTGGGTTTGCAACCGCGGGCGCGAATCGTCGCCACCGCCATCACCAGCACCGACCCGACCATCATGCTCACCGGCCCCGCGCCGGCCACCCGCAAGGCACTGGCCAAAGCCGGACTGCGGGTCGAAGACATCGACTTGTTCGAGGTCAACGAAGCTTTCGCCTCGGTGGTGCTGAAATTCATCAAGGACATGGCGATCGACCCGGACAAGGTCAACGTCAACGGCGGCTCCATCGCTATGGGCCACCCGCTGGGTGCCACTGGCTGCGCGATCCTCGGCACGTTGCTCGATGAACTGGAAACCCGACGCCTGCGCTATGGCCTCGCGACGCTGTGTGTCGGCGGCGGCATGGGCATTGCCACCATCATCGAACGCCTCTGAGCCCCGACCGACTTCAAGGGAAGCACTTTCATCATGACTGAAGCCATTCGTTACGAAAAAGGTCAGGACCAGATCGTCGTCCTGACCATCGACATGCCGGGCCAGAGCGCCAACACCATGAACGCGGTTTACCGCGAAGCCATGGCCGCGTGTGTTGCCAGACTCGTTGCCGACAAACACACCATCGCCGGCGTGATCATCACCTCGGCCAAGAAAACCTTTTTCGCCGGCGGCGACCTCAATGAACTGATCAAGGTCGGCAAGCCTGAAGCCAAAGCCTTTTACGACATGGTGCTGACACTCAAAGGGCAGCTGCGCACCCTGGAAACCCTCGGCAAACCGGTGGTCGCCGCGATCAACGGCGCCGCGTTGGGCGGCGGTTGGGAAATCTGCCTGGCGTGCCATCACCGGGTGGCGCTGGACGATTCTTCGGTGCAACTCGGCCTGCCGGAAGTGACCCTCGGCCTGTTGCCGGGCGGCGGCGGAGTGGTGCGCATGGTGCGGATGCTCGGTATTGAAAAAGCCTTGCCCTATCTGCTCGAGGGCAAGAAAGTCCGGCCGCAGCAGGCGTTGCGGGCAGGTTTGATTGATGAGTTGGCGGCGGATCGTGACGAACTGCTGGCCAAGGCTCGCGCCTGGATTATCGGCAACCCTTCGGTTGTGCAGCGCTGGGACGTGAAGGGTTACCAGATTCCCGGTGGTACGCCGTCGAACCCGAAAGTCGCGCAAATGCTGGCCATCGCGCCGTCGATCCTGCGCAGCAAAACCCAGGGCTGCCTGCCCGCGCCAGAGAAAATTCTCTGCGCCGCGGTGGAAGGTGCTCAGGTGGATTTCGACACCGCGCACCTGATCGAAACCCGTTACTTCACCGAATTGACCACCGGCCAGGTGTCGAAAAACCTGATCGGCACGTTCTGGTTCCAGCTCAACGAAATCAATGCCGGCAGCTCGCGGCCGCAGGGCTTTTCGCCCTACGTGACGCGTCGCGTGGGCGTGCTGGGCGCAGGCATGATGGGCGCCGGAATCGCCTTTGTCAGCGCGTCGGCCGGCATCGACGTGGTGCTCAAGGACATCAATCTTGCGGCTGCACAGAAGGGCAAGGCTCATTCGGCGGCGCTGCTGGACAAGAAGGTTGCGCGTGGCCAATTGAGTGCCGATCAGCGCGATGCAACGCTGGCGCGAATTCACCCCACTGAAAGCGACGCCGATCTGGCCGGTTGTGATCTGATCATTGAAGCGGTGTTTGAAGATCGCGATTTGAAAGCCAACGTCTCTTCGGCGGCGCAAAAAGTCGTTGGCCCGGATGCGGTGATTGCTTCCAACACGTCGACCTTGCCGATCAGCGGCCTCGCAACCGCCGTGCCGGATCAGAGCAAGTTCATCGGCCTGCATTTCTTCAGCCCCGTGGAGAAAATGCCTCTGGTGGAAATCATCAAAGGCGCCCACACCAGCGACGAAACCCTGGCTCGCGGGTTCGATTTCGTCCTGCAAATCAAGAAAACGCCGATTGTGGTCAACGACAGTCGCGGTTTCTTCACCTCGCGGGTGTTCGGCACATTCACCAACGAAGGTATCGCCATGCTGGGCGAAGGCGTGAGCGCGCCGATGATCGAGACCGAAGCACGCAAGGCCGGCATGCCGATCGGACCTCTGGCGATCTCCGACGAAGTTTCCCTCAGCTTGATGAGCCATATCCGCAAGCAAACCGCTAAAGACCTGCAAGCAGAAGGGAAACCGCTGATTGAGCACCCGGCGTTCGCAGTGATTGACTTGCTGCTCAACGAATACAAACGTCCGGGCAAGGCTGCTGGTGGTGGTTTCTACGATTATCCGGCCCGTGGGCAGAAGCATCTGTGGCCAGAGCTGAAAAGCCGTTTCGAGAAGGCTGACGGGCAGATTTCGCCGAAGGACGTGCGTGATCGGCTGCTGTTCGTGCAAGCCATCGAAACCGTGCGCTGTGTGGAGGAAGGGGTGTTGACCTCGACGGCGGACGCCAACGTCGGCTCGATCTTCGGGATTGGCTTCGCCGCCTGGACTGGCGGCGCGCTGCAGTTCATCAATCAGTACGGCGCGAAAGATTTCGTCGCCCGCGCCCAGTACCTGGCGGAGCAGTACGGCGAGCGATTCGCACCCCCTGCGCTATTGCTGGAGAAAGCGGCTAAAGGGGAGGCGTTCTAGGGGACGGGTGACGCATTCCGGGGCTTGCCTTGCCACTGTGTTTCAAGGCAGGCTCAGGGGTGTGCATTATTCCCATCAAGTGTCAGGTATTTTTTATGTCGTTACGCATCTGCATTCTGGAAACCGACATCCTGCGTCCGGAACTGGTCGATCAATATCAGGGTTACGGGCAGATGTTCCAGCATCTGTTTTCGCAGCAACCCATCGCTGCCGAGTTCACCGTGTACAACGTGATGCAGGGCGAATATCCCGGCGATGAGCTGACCTTCGACGCCTATCTGGTCACTGGCAGCAAGGCCGATTCCTTCGGCACCGACCCGTGGATTGAAACCCTCAGGGCTTACCTGCTGACCCGCTACGAGCGTGGCGACAAACTGCTGGGCGTGTGCTTCGGTCACCAACTGTTAGCGCTGCTGCTGGGCGGGAAGAGCGAACGTGCGACCCAAGGCTGGGGCGTCGGCACCCACAAGTACAAACTCGCCGCCAAGGCGCCGTGGATGAGCCCGGTGAGGGAAGAACTGACCTTGTTGATCAGCCATCAGGACCAGGTCACCGCGCTCCCGGAAAACGCCACGGTCATTGCTTCCAGCGATTTCTGCCCGTTTGCCGCGTACCACATCAACGATCAAGTGTTGTGCTTCCAGGGACATCCGGAGTTCATTCACGATTACTCGCGCGCATTGTTGGATATTCGTCAGGAAGCGCTGGGCGAGCAGATTTATTCGAAAGGTATGGCGAGCCTTGAGCACGACCATCACGGCACTACCGTTGCGGAGTGGATGATGCGGTTTGTGGCGCACAAGCCAGAAGCTGTTTGAAGCTAAAAGCATCGCGAGCAGGCTCGCTCCCACAATGATCTGCGCAACACCAACGATCCAGTGTGGGAGCGAGCCTGCTCGCGATTTTCGCAGGCAACGCGGTTTTGGCTACAGCCACCCCGACTTCCTGAAGCTCGCCCACAAACCCACACAACCCACCGTAATAAATCCCACCACCCCGAAATACCCGTATTGCCACGTCAACTCCGGCATGTTCTCGAAGTTCATCCCGTAGATCCCGGCCACCGCCGTCGGGAACGCCAGAATCGCCGCCCACGCCGCGAATTTACGCTGCACCACGCTTTGGCGTGACGCCTCCAGCAACACCCCGACCTGGATGGTCTGACTGGCAATGTCTGCCAGGGTCGTCAGGTCTTCCATCTGCCGCGTCACGTGGATCTGCACATCGCGAAAGTACGGGCGCATGTTCTTGTCGATGAACGGGAAGCTCAGCTTCTGCAATTCCTCACCGATCTCAACCATCGGCGCCGCATACCGACGCAAGCGCAATACATCGCGGCGTAAGCTATGGAGTTTTTGAATGTCGCGCTCGTTCAGGGAGCCACATATGACGTTGCTCTCGAGCTCATCGATCTCGGCATGGATCGCTTCGCCCATTGGCTGGTAGTTTTCTATCACGAAGTCGAGGATGGCATAGAGTACGAAATCTTCCCCGTGCTCCAGCAACAGCGGACGCGCCTCACAACGCTGGCGGACATAGGCGTAGGACGCTGAATGACCATTGCGTGCGGTAATGATGTAGCCGTTGCCGGCAAAGATGTGAGTCTCGATGAACTCCAGTTTGCCTTCATTCCGGATCGGCGAATACGTGACGATGAACAGTGCGTCGCCGAAGGTTTCCAGTTTCGGTCGACTGTGTTTTTCCAGGGCGTCTTCGATGGCCAGTTCGTGCAGGTTGAACTGGCGTTGCAGATTGAACAGCTCCTGAGCGTTCGGCTCTTCGAGGCCGATCCAGACAAAGTGGCCAGGTTTTGCAGCCCAGGCAGCGCCTTCGTCGAGGGTGATATTGGTGACTTTCTTACCGGCGCTGTAAACCGCAGCAGCAACAACTCTACCCATGATAGTGATTCACTTCTTATTGGCAGCTTTCTATAAGCAAAGATGGCAGTGGCAGGCAGTGTCCAGCTTAGCCTTGTCTGCTGCTTGAGAGTCAATGAAATCTGCTGAGTTCGCAGGCAAAAGCTCGCAGGCGAAAGAAAACCCGCACCGGGCGGGTTTCTTTTACGCGGCTTGCAGTTGCCGATCCATCGAAGCGATGCACTCGCGCATCTGCTCGCGGCACTGGGCTATCAGCAGCGGCATGTCATCCAGGCTCAATCCAGCCGTAGGAATCGCCGGTAACGAGCGGATCAGAATCTTCCCACTGCGCCAACGGTTCAATCGCATGTGTTTAACGTAACTGCTGACACACACCGGAACAATCGGCACCCCGGCGGCAATGGCCATTTGAAAGGCGCCTTTCTTGAACGGCAGCAACTCTTCGCCCAGGTTGCGCGTGCCTTCCGGGAAGACCCAGATCGACGTGTCTTCATTCTGTAACGTGTGGGTAGTGGTCAGCATCGACTGGCGCGCTTTCTGCGCATTGCCGCGATCGATCAGCACATTGCCCGCCAGCCAGAACAACTGACCAAACAGCGGAACCCATTTCAGGCTCTTCTTGCCGATACACACGGTGCGGCGGGGAACCACGTTGCCGAACACAAACAGATCGTAGTTGGACTGGTGGTTGGCGATGATCACGCAGCTGTCGGGTTTATCCATCAGCGGTCCGACGTCGGCCTTCACCCGCAGACGCAAAATGCACATCGCCGGCCATGCATAAAGGCGCGCGCACAAACGGCTGTTGTCCGGATTGAACGGTCGGCACAGGCCGAGAATCACTCCAAGCACACCGGCCAGAATAAAGTGCAGGCCCATCAATAACATACGAAACACAAACAGCATTTACAGGCCCCACCGGGACAAAAGGTGGCGCAGTGTACGGATGTGCACTGTTTTCGGCAATTATCACTATAGAGGTGGGAGATAGGCGATGTTTGAGCGCATGTTTCCGACTTATGGGTCGGACGCGATCTAGAGCGGTTGTAGGCTTTTCAACGGCGCGCGTAAGAAAAAGCCCGACACGACGGTCGGGCTTTTCGGTGTGGCACGTTTGGGTTTAAACCAAAATCTCCTGATCCTGGATGATCGCGTTGTCCAGCGTCTCCAGCAGCGCTTTGCGCACTTTGAGCTTGGTGTTCTTGTGAGCGGTCATGTTGATCTTCTTCAACTGACGAGCCGCCGCCAGCGCCGCGCCTTGCAGCTCTTCGGCCGACACCACCAGGTCGAGGAAACCGGCATCCACGGCACTTTGCGGATTAAACATCTCACCGTTGATGACAGAGCGGTGGAACGCCGACTTGCGCAGACGATCACGGGCCAGTTCGATACCGGCGTGGTGCATGGTCATGCCGATCTGCACTTCGTTCAGACCAATGCTGAACGGGCCGTCGACACCAATGCGGTAATCCACCGACAACAGCAGGAACGCGCCCTTGGCCACCGCATGCCCAGGGCACGCGACGATCACCGGGAACGGGTGCGACAAAAGACGACGGGCCAGCGTCGAACCGGCAGTCACCAGCGCCACGGCTTCTTTAGGGCCGGAGGTCATCACCTTCAAGTCATAACCGCCCGACAGAATCCCGGGCGTGCCGGTAATGATCACCACCGCACGATCAGTCACCGCCTGATCCAGCGCGGCGTTAAACGCAGCAATCACGTCCGGAGAGATGGCATTGACCTTGCCATTGCTCAAGGTCAGGGTCGCGATACCGTCTTCGAGATGGTAGGAAATCAACTCACTCATGACGCTATTCCTTTCAATAAAGTAGGGCAGACGTTACCCACCGCCGCAGGCCAGGTAAAGCGCCGTGACTGACCACCCAGTCACCCTTTCCCCGCCCGGCAAGCGTCGCCCGCCACGTCAGCCGCGCATTCCCCTCTATATAGAGGAGGGCGCGAAGCCGGAGATTGGCGGGTTTGCCATGGACTGGAACCTGCTCGAACGACTAAAACGCTAAGCGCATGAAAATTCTGCAAAAAAAGTTTGCCATCGGAAAAGCTTTCGACTACATTAGCGCGCCTCGACAGACAGAACATGTTTGACGAGATACGGTGAAGTGTCCGAGTGGCTTAAGGAGCACGCCTGGAAAGTGTGTATACAAGAAATTGTATCGAGAGTTCGAATCTCTCCTTCACCGCCAAATTCGATGTAACCAAAACCCCTGATTTCGAGAGAAGTCAGGGGTTTTGTGGTTTCTGGCGTCTGGATTTTGGGGATGGCAATGTTATTGACCCAAGCCCATCGGCGAAGGCGCTTCCGAAATTCATGTAGGACGGGTGATAGGCATGTGGGAAGTAATGCTGGAAAGCCAGGTAGTTGGGTGCTTCCATAAGTTTTAGCACCTGACACTAGCCGTTTCGGGAGGGGTATTCGCTTTGCGCCTTTAGGGTACAAAATGAATCAACGGCAAGGCACATGACGCGGCCTATTATCTGGAAGGACGAACGCACGTTATGCAGGAATTCACCATGGAACAGGCAGAACTGGAAAAGGTTCATGTGGAGATCGTCAAGCTGATGGCTGAGCAGCGCAAGCTGAACGCCGAGGCCGGGAAGATGACCCGTGAAACTTTTTGGTATCCGGTGGCTGTAGCGACTGGGTTGATTGGCACGGTGGCCACTGTCACAACTGTGTTGGTCAAGCTGCTCTAACCTGTTGGACTGTCCAAGCCCTCTCGAATGGAATCGACACAATGTCTCACCCTCGCGCCGCTTCCCACCGCATAGCTATTTCCCTCACCGCCGTGTTGATGAGTACCGTCTCTTTATTCGCTACCGCATCTACGACTAAGACTTTCCCCGATGCCATAGCCAGCGACCCCGCAAAACTAGGCTGGATGGTCGGCTCGCCACCACCTGCAAATCGCACCGTGCGTTTCGAAGATGGCAGCTATTTCCAGTTCCCGGCGATGCGCTGGAGTGTCTCGAACTTCCGTCAACTGATGCCTACGATCAACGTTTCACGGGGGCTCGGCGCACCGGTTCCGTTGATATCTGCGCTGCACAAAGACATCGATGCGATCAGCTTCGTCCCGCTTGACGCGAAGGCTCCGATGACTTGGGATCAATCCCTCGCGGCCACCTACACCGACGGGATTGTGGTGATGCATCGCGGGAAAGTTGTCTACGAGCGTTACTTTGGCGTGCTGAAGCCTGACGGCCAGCACGCGGCAATGTCGGTGACCAAGTCCGTGATCGGCACGTTGGGGGCGATGTTGGTGGCGGAAGGGCGAATCGATGCGAACAAGCACGTGGCCGAATACGTCCCCGAACTGGCGGCTTCCGGGTTTGGCAGCGCCACGGTGCGCCAGGTCCTCGATATGACGACCGGCCTCAAGTACAGCGAGGACTACGCCGACCCGAACGCCGAGGTCTGGGCCCATGCAAAAGCTGGCAGCCCTCTGCCCAAGCCAAAGGACTACAGCGGTCCGCGAAGTTACTACGAGTTTTTGTAGACGGTTCAACCGCAAGGCGAACACGGCAGCGCGTTCGGCTACAAGACCGTCAATACCGATGTGCTGGGCTGGATCATCGCTCGAGCGACCGGTCGCAACGTCGCACAGTTGTTGTCGGAGCGGATCTGGAGCCGTTTGGGTGCTGAGCAGGACGTCTATTTCACGGTGGATTACAAGCAGGTATTCGCCCATGCGGGTTACGATTTGTTGAAGGGTTGGAGCTACCGTTCAATGTGGTGGGTGACCAACAAAGAGGGCGGAGCTTTCATGGCGCGCGGGGTCCATGGGCAACGCATCTATGTCGACCCGAAAGCCGAGATGTTGATTGTTCGCTACGCCTCCCATCCGGTCGCCAGTAACTCGGCTAACGATCCGGTCACCTTGCCGGCGTTTGATGCGTTGGCTCAACATCTGTCCAGGTTGCCTTGAGTAATTATCCCGGGGCCATGAAGAAGGAAATTTAATGATCACCACCACAACCCACACCATCGAAGGCCGACAAATCACCGCCTATCTGGACATCGTCAGTGCCGAGTCGGTGCAGGGTGTCAACGTTATCCGAGATATGTTCGCCGGGATGCGGGATTTTTTCGGTGGGCGCTCTCAGACATTGGAGCGGGCGTTGAAGGAAGCACGGATTCAGGCAACCGACGAGTTGAAGGAACGGGCGCGGGCACTTCAAGCTGATGCGGTGGTGGGGCTTGATTATGAGATCAGCATGCCGGCCGGGAAGGGCGGGATGGTGGTGGTGTTCGTGACCGGAACGGCGGTCAAGTTGAGGTGAGTGGGTCACGAAGCCGTTCGTCGGGGATGCAATAATCTGAACTACAAGTCCAGTAATGACTGGCTAGTCTCAAAAGCGTTGAAGGTCGATATTTTTCAGGCAAATAGGGCTTGCCGGTGTCGACCCTTTTTTGAGAGGGGAAAGGTATGGCTGATTCGTATATCGAAGACGACGGGACTGAGTTTCCGATCAACAATTGCGTGCAGTGTGGTCAAGCGGAGTATGTGGCGGGCTTTGGTGAAGACCCGGTCCAGGTCGCCAAAGTGAAATCCAAGAAGCCCCGAACCGACAAGGCGAATTTCTTGCCCAAGGTGGCGAGGCATTCCAGGAAGTAACCGTCAACCGGACAGCCCCCGCCATTGAGCGGGGTTTTCATTTTCACAAGGTCGGCTGTTGAGATTTGGACTACAGATACACAACCCGCTGTAGGTGTTTTTTTTTCACAAACTTTTCACACCTACCTACGTAGGCTCAACTCATCCGTTAGAAAGCAGTACCTGGCCCGTTCCCCAGCGGGCTTTTTTTTGCCTGTCATAAAACCTTTTCTAAAAACGCTGTCCAACCGTCGCCTATTGCGAGGTTGTACTCGTGCGTGTCTGGACTTTGTCTCCTCTAAAGCATTCAATCTCGCCCCTTTCGGTTACCCCTTTTTTTGAGGTTCTTGTCATGCGTTTAACACTGCCTGCTTTGGTTCTGGGGCTTTTGGTTGCTCAAGGTGCGATGGCTGCGGGTGATGGCACTGCCGCCATCGGTGGTGGTTTGGGTGGCGCGCTGGGTAATGTGGTCGGCCAGAGCATGGGCGGCAGCACCGGTGCAGCGATTGGTGCTGGTGTAGCGGGCGCGGCCGGCAGTGCTGTTGCCGCACGCAAAGGCAGCCGCACTAAAGCAGCCATTGGTGGTGGTGTCGGCGCGGCCGGCGGTTCGGTCATTGGCAATAGCCTGGGCGGCAAGACCGGTTCCACCATCGGCGCAGGCTTGGGCGGCGCATTGGGCGGCGGCGTGGGCAGCAATCTGGCCAAAGGTCACAAGCGTCACTGATCCTGATTGATCAGCTCAAAAAGCCCGACTTGATGCCGGGCTTTTTGTATCTGGACATTTCTTCTTCGCGCTCTTCGAATTTACAGCTGTCCAAAGATCAGCGCTGGCGTGATGAAAAAGCTAGACTCACGCCATCCGTAACGCGTTCTCTTACCCCCGATACGGAATTTAGAGGTTCATATCATGCGTTTGACATTGTCCACGTTGGTTCTGGGACTTTTGGTCGCTCAAGGTGCAATGGCAGCCGGTGACGGCACCGCTGCAGTTGGCGGTGGTATTGGCGGTGCGCTAGGTGACGTGGTCGGCCGGCAAATGGGCGGCAGCACGGGTGCCGCAATTGGCGCCGGTGTAGGCGGCGCGGCAGGTAGCGCGGTCGGCGCGAACAAAGGCAGTCGCACAGAAGCGGCTATTGGTGGTGGTTTGGGGTCGGCCGGTGGCTCGGTGATCGGCAATAGCCTCGGTGGTTCTACCGGTTCGACCATTGGCGCAGGCCTGGGCGGCGCGGCGGGTGGGGCGGTAGGCAACAACTTGGGTAGCGATAGCGGCAGTTCGCATTCCGGTAGCGGCCACAAGAATAAGCATAAAAACAAGCACAAGAACAAACATCACTGATTCGACATCGAACCCCACCAGAAACCCGGCCCAGCGCCGGGTTTTTCGTTCCTGGTAGTAGGACTCTGGAACGTTTGGTCCTGGGCCGCCTCGAACTTCATACACCCCAGAATGTTGTGAGGCATGCCATGACTCCTGAAACCGAAGGCAAGGAAGAAAAAGGCCCGAGCGGGCTTCCGTTCATTAACGATCCAGGAAACGAAGACCCAGGCTCACTGATGGATGACGCAACAGTGCCGCTCAATGATTCCGATGATGCGGGCGACGTTGGAAATATCGAGTTCGAAGACGAGGAGGAAGAGGATGAAGATTGACCCTGCTGTGCGACGGACTCGACCGATCGTCTCTCTGATCGAACGCAATGCAGGCGCAATCCTCGAAACTTCAGGGCCTGCTTTTCAGGCCCCACGAGAGGTGCTTTATGAACGCGGATCCGAAAGACTCCGACATCGACGAAACCCCCGAATATCCGTTGCCTTCACCGACCGATTCCCTGAGTCGCGATCAACGTCCGCCTGATGACGACACCGCTGTAGAGCAGTTGCCGTCTGATGAAGTGAAACGCGGGGATGTTGAAGCTCACCCTGACGACCCGGACATCGCCGGTGACGACGGCTCAAACGAACCGAGCTGACGATACGCTGTGGCGCAGCGCCGCTCGTCGATTGTGCGGCACCTTTAAAAAGCGATGGCTGCCAGAATTCAGGTACGCACCTTATTAAAGGAGATACACCATGATCAGGTCAAAATTGACGACCCTGACGGTTATCGGCGTGATGGTGGCCGGCTCAATGTCGGCGTTTGCTCAGTCCTCCGGCAAAGATGCACCTGTGGATAAGGGCGGGATGCCGCCTTACTCAGAAATGAATGCGGGTTCCGCTGACGGGAATGCGTTGCCGCCTGGCACCATTGGTGGTGGGAATGGTAATGATGCAAACGGAAGTAGCACCGCCCCGGAGGCGGGAAGCGGGGCGATGAGTGGTGGAGGTTCGAGTGGGAGCGGTTCTGGGAGTGGGTCTGGAGGATCCGGTAGTTCGGGTGGTTAAGTTGTTAGGCATCTCAATTTGAAGCCCAGCAAATTGCTGGGCTTTCGTGGCGCCAAGATGGATTTTGACCGCAGAGAATAATCCTTGTTGATTATGTTTTGAACGGCGATCAGGGCGCTTGGCTCGATGCACATAATAAATAGTTCTGTCCATTTTTTTATTATTCCGCCTTTAGCGATTGTAGCCAAATCTTATAAAACTCTTTCTGCTCTTCCAATGTGTGTGCAATATCATTTCCTCGTAATTGAATATGTGAACTATGTCGTTGAATGTTGCGGATTTTCCCATAGTTAGTTCGTATGCGACGAATCCACCACTCATTTGAGAACACATTCTGGATGGGGTTACATTAAGTTTGGATCCTTTGCATAGGAATTTTATATGTGGAAAATCATGTCTGATTTTTGCCAGGCATAAATAGAGATCTTCGCTTTCATATTTTTTACGGAGACCATTTTTCATTGTGAAGATTATAAATATTTTGGCAGCATCATATTGCAGTTGTGCCTGCTCCTTATGGCCGTCAACGACTATGTTTATTTTGGTGGTTTCCATTTTATCTCCTGCTTGGGTTTGGCGTGGAGTAGTTCAACACTGTTGCTGCAAGCTTAATCCAATCCTCGGCTGTAAAAATCACACAGCACCACGCTGGCCACAAGCTCGTTGGAATACGCAGTTCAGTTGGAGTTTTCTGAATCACCAGTCCAGGCCTCAAGCTTCTGAAAAATGCCATTCTTATCTTCTTTCCTCACGGTTTACCTCCCATTGGATAGGATGAGGTGATCTGATCGTTTCTTTGATCACTTGCCATTCAACGCCATCAATGACCTTTTTGTGTTGGGTGATTTTAGGCAGATATAAGTTGGATTTATTCTGTAAGTGACTCAATCCATCGCTTGTAGTAATCCCTTTGTTGTTGAATATCCTGTGTTATGTCGTTTTCTTCATAGTCGAAAATATTTACGATATCTTCCAATTCGGCGGGTTTGCCCATGTGTAGTTCATATGCCACTACCCCAGCAGACATTTGCGATGACATACGCGAGGGGTAAACGTTGAGTTTGGCCCCTTTGCATAAAAATTTTGTTTCTGGAAAGTCGGCTCGTAACAGTCCAAGGCATACGTAAAGATCATGGGCTGTATATGTTTTTCTTAAGCCGTTTTCCAATATGTAAGTTAAGGTCCGTTTTTGTCGATCGCATTCGATAGCGGCCTTCTGAGTAACTCCGTGGGCGTTGATAGATATTTCTATTGTTTTCATGACTACTTCCTGCGCGGGTTAGGGGTTGAGTAGCCCTTATAGCTGCCATCGGCGTTGACGGGGGTAACGCCGAGGATGTCGTGGCTGTCTATTCCTCCTGGAAACGCAATTTCAACCTCCTTGCGGTGAGGCGAAATCATGCCGAGCCTTTTATTCACATCTATTCCGCGAATGTTTTTTATTACATAAACGAAGCCATCATCAAAACCGTATCCAGTTGCGAACTTTATGGCCTCCTTTTCCGAGGTCGAAGTGCTGACAAAAAAACTGGGAGGGTTCCGGTTGTCCAAGGCATGTAAGTAGAGATCCATGCTGTCTCCCTGGGGCTCAAACCCCCCTTCAAAAATCTCCCAGTCTTCTCGGGAGTCTCCGCGGTACAAGTACCGATTTTTTGGTTTCGTGGATGGAGCGCCGGGCTCCCCCTCATCAACCCCAACCTTCCCCGCCGGATCCTCATCCCCAAACGATGGCTTCTTACACCCATCCCCACCCGGACACTCACTCAACCCCAACGGATCAACCCACCCCGTCGGGTTCCGCGTGTACTGATACCCGTTTAACCCACCCGCCAACTTGCTCGGATCCGGCGTCAAATACCGTCCAACATCCGGATTGTAGTAGCGATGCCGGTTGTAATGCAGGCCCGTTTCCGCATCGAAATACTGCCCCTGAAACCTCAACGGCTGATCAAGCACCTGATGGGTGTCGCGGTTGAGTCGAGTCAGGCGGCCATAGGCTGTGTATCGGGCGGCCCAGATGATGTCGCCGCTGTAGTCGGTGAGTTCTTGCGGTGTGCCGAGGTGGTCGAGTTGGTAGTAGAACGGGCAGGCCTGGTGTGGGCCTTTGCCGTCGAGCATGGCGAGCGGGCGGAAAGTGCCGGGTTCGTAGAGGTAACTGCGGTGGTGATCCTGGCTGTGTTCGGCGACGAGGTGGTCGCCCTGCCAGAAGAACTCGGTGGTTTTGCCGTCGACGGTTTTGCTGATGCGGCGGCCGAAGGCGTCGTAGCGGTAGGTCGCCTGGCTCCCGTTGGGCAGGGTGGCGCCGATCAGCCGATGTTGGCAGTCGTAGCGGTACTCGGTGACGAGTTTTTGCCCGGTTCCGCGCCGTTCGCGGATGAGGTTGCCGAAGGCGTCGTAGTCATAGTGGCGGTCACCTTGCATGAGCAGGCGATTGCCTTTGACGGTGGTCGGGCCGGGACGATCCTGCATCAGCAGATTGCCCGCCGGGTCGTGGGCGAAGCTTTCCGGTTGTTGATCGCGGGAGTGGCGGACACGGATCAGGCGGTCGAGTGGATCGTATTGGTAGCTGCGTTGGCCGTGTCGCGTGTCGGCAATGTAGTCGAGGTTCCCGTTGGTGCTGTAGGCATAGTCGCGGCGATACAGCGGTTGGAGGTGTTGGCTGACAGCGTGGGCTTTCAGACGGCCCTGGTCGTCATACTGATAATCGCTGAGCAACAGTCCTTGTTGGCGGTTTAGTTCGCGCCCGGCGAAGAAGGTATGCGACGTCAGGCGGGTGCCGTTGAGGTCGATGGCCGTCAGCGCGCCACCCTTGGCGTGGTGGTAATCGAGTTTGCTGTTGTCCGGCAGGCGCAGGCGATTGAGTTGGCCGCAGGCGTCGTAGCCATAACGTAACGTGCCCCAGCCTTGGTGTTCGGTGATCAGCCGGTCCTGTTGGTCGTATTCGAACTCCAGCGGGTGGTCGTGACCGTCCTCGACGCTGACCAGGCGGCCGAGGCTGTCGTAGCGGTATTCAACCTTGATGCCATCGGGCAGGGTTTTGACCAGCAGGCGTCCGGCCGAGTCCCGCTCATAAGCCGTCACCCGTTGCGAGCCGTCATCACCGAACTCGGTTTTCCCCAGCAACTGGCCGTTGAGGTCGTAGGCGTACGCCGTGCGCTGGCCGTCGAATCCGGTTTCCTGTCGGATCAAGCCATTGTGCGTGTAGTCCAGAAGGTATTTTTCGCCGGATTCGTTTTCGATTTCCGTGAGCAACAGCTGCGCGTTGTCGTAGCGGTACTTCAGTTGGGTGCCGTCGGCATTGATCCGACGGCTGACCAGGTGCAGGTCGTCGATGTATTCGTAGCGGGTGATGCGACCCAGCTCATCGCGTTCGGCGGTGATCTTGCCGTAGGCGTTGTAGCTAAACGCGCGGCGGGCGCCTGTAGGAAGCGTCGTCTGGATCAGTCGGCCGACGGCATCCCATTGGTAGTGGGTGATGGCGCCATGTTCGTCCTGACGGGTAATCTGCCGCCCCAACGCATCGTAGGAAAACCGCCGCTGGCCACCGTCCGGCAAGGTCTCTTCGAGCAGTTGCCCCAAGGCGTTCCAGACGAACACCTGCCGGCTGGTGTCCGGGTAACGGATTGACAGCAGCTGCCCTTTTTCGTCGTAGTGATAGTGGCTGACATGACCGTCGGGATCGGTCGCTTCCGTGATGTCACCCTGGGCGTTGCGCTGATATTTCCACACCGCTTTGCCGCGATAACGCGCATGCAGGAAACCGTTGCGATACTCGTAGGCCGTCGGTTCGTCTTGCGGCGGAATCAGTGCGATAAGCCGTCCGACCTCGTCGTAACGGTATTCGGTGACGGCGCCTAGCGGGTCCTGCTCGGCAATCAGCCGACCGTTGTCGTCGTAAGCCTTGAGGTGTTCGCCGCCGTTCAGCTCGACCTTGCGTACCAGCCGCGCCCGGTCGTCGTGGACGTAAACCTCTTCACTGCCGTCGGCGTTTTTAACCACCACACTGCCGTTGTCGTCCCAGACATAGTGCGTGTCCATCTGCGAAAACGACGCCCAATGGCGGACACATCGGGCCGCCTTGCCGGACCGTTCCCACTCCCAGAAGAAACTCGCCCCACCGGCCAATTGCCGCTGCAGAATCACGTGCTGCTCGTCGTAGTCGTAGCGCTCGCTTTCGCCGGCGGCATTGGTTGCTTCGATCAAGCGATGACAAGCGTCGTAGCGGTAGGCAACCAGCGTCTGCTCAGTACGCCAGGCGTCTTCCAGGGTGTCGGCCGGATGAAAACGCTGATACTCGACGGCGACCATGTGCCGGCGCTCATAGCGCAATAGAAGGGAGCGCCCTGCGCCGTTATCGAGGCGCTTGATCCTGTCAGAAGAGTCCCGCTGCACTGTCAGCCGATTGCCATAGGCATCGCTGATGGCCGTTAGACGTCCTGTACGAAAGTAGAAAAACTGCGATTTTTCGCCAGCCAGCGCGAGGATCAGTTCTTCCGGCTCGTCGCCTAGATAAATCGCTGCCCGCGACAGGCTGTTGTGAATCGTCGGGCGCTCGATACTGGGTAGCGGAAAGGTCGTACGGCGGTTTTCGTGGTCGATCCAAATGACGGTGTCGCCATCGATTTCCAGGTGATGCGCGAGGGAATGACTCCAGCCGAATCCGAGTCCGCAATCGATCTCCACCGCACTGGTGCGATAGAGCCGGGTGAAGTCGAACGGCAAAATCCCGTCCAGCGCACCGTCGGACAGTGTGAGCAGTTCCTCGCCCGTGACCATCGATACCGGACAGCCATTGGTACAGGTCAACGGTCCGCAATCGGCGCTGTCACCGTTAGGGTTTTTCGCTTGATCCGGGGCATCGTCGCGATGTTCCTGCCTGCCAATCCTGGTCATGGCTTCAGACTTGTCGCGAGCAATGGCCACCGGATTCTTCACCAACAAAACCGGCGCAACCCCCGCGGTGATCTGCAATGACACTGCGGGCGCAGGATGGATCGGTGCATTCCGGGCATTGACCATCAGCGGTTTGAGCGCGCCAGCGTGGGCTGTCAGGTCGGACTTGGCGGTGAGCTCAGCCAATCGCAAGCTGGCGGCCGCCAGCCATTGCCGGGTCTGCGGGGACTTGATCCTGGACAGCACCTTCTCACTCAGGCGCAATTCCAGTCCCGCAGGACCGGTAAGGCACATGAGCAGGAAACTGATCAATATCTCCGTACGAATTTCCGCCACGACCTCGGCGATGTACTGCGGCGGCAGCATCCTCAGCCAACTGGTGAACGCCGCGAGATGAATGAACATCAACGGCTCGTCGCTCAGCATCAGCAACACGTTGGCGATGGACTCCGCCGAAGCGTTCAGCAGCGTTTCAAGCTCGGATCGGGTCAGGTATTCAAGGAGTTTTTCGCTGTTGGCCTGCAGGTCCGCGATCAGGGTGTAAATCTGTTTTACGTCATCCCACAAACCGTTCAGCGAGTTCTCGAAGCCGCGCCAGTCGGCCTGTTGCAGCATGCCGTAGCGCTTGATGAAACTGGCTTGGGAGAACCCGGCCCTCGCTGGTTCGAACTCGGTCGTCCACTCGTTACGCAACCAACCTTCCAGTTCGCCGATGACGCCCTGATAGGAGGCGTAAAGTGCTTTGACGTGATCAGCGGATACATCGGGAAAGAACGTGATGCGATAACGCTGGCCGCGCTGGCAATCGGGGATTTCCAGGATGCCGCTGGGGCCGATCACATCGTAGATCGGCTCGCCAAACGTCTGTTCACCCGCCACGTCGGAAAGCAAAGGTTCAAGCATCACCGGCGTATTGCCGATCGGCACGAAACGCGCTGCCTCAAACATATGCACCAGGGTCAACGGACCGCTGGCCTGGCACGCGGCGACTGTCGCACTGACAGGCGTGGTCGAACTATTCGGTGCGCTTAGACGGACTTCATTGCCGACCTTGAACACTTGCTCGACATCCAGTGCCCTACCGGTCCAGAAACTTTCAGCCCAGGCGTCGTAGTCGTTCAGGCACAGTCGAAAATCACTCAGTAGCGCTTCGATACCCGGCTGGTCAGGATCCATGGCGGCGACCACCAGCAGCCCGATGGTGTTGTTCAAGGCCAGGAGGTTGTCAGGTATGAACATTCGCAGTCCCTCGCGCGGATCAATTCAGAGCGCGAGACTTTGCGTGGGATCGGCGGGGAAAGAAGTCGGGAAAGTAAGTGTTTGGTGTAGGGGAAATCGCTAAATGACGGAGAGCACTTCGGCGCAGGTTTTAGTACCGATCAGGCATTGCCCGTTGCCCTATGCCCGCCGCGCTCGCTATGCTGCTGAATCCTTTAATCGATCGCGGACCCGGCCGTACCTGAGCCGCCTCTGGGATGTCATTAGAAAACGGATCAGATGCGATGAATGCACCACTGAATGAATTCGGCCCGATCAAGGCCGTGATTTTCGATATGGACGGCTTGTTGCTGGACACCGAGGGCATTTACACCGAGGTCACGTCCATGATTGCTGCGCGTTACGGTCGGGTCTTCGACTGGAGCGTCAAACAGCACATCATCGGCCGTGGCGCGGGTGATCTGGCGCGTTATGTGGTCGAGGCGCTGGACCTGCCGATTACCGCCGAAGAGTTTCTGGTGATCCGCGAACCGCTGATGCGCGAGCGTTTTCCTACGGCGCTGGCAATGCCTGGCGCGCAGGAGCTGGTTCGGCACTTGAAGGCCAACAACATTCCGATCGCGGTGGGCACCAGCTCTTCGTGTCAGTCGTTC
This sequence comes from Pseudomonas sp. NPDC098740, assembly GCF_044760065.1. Lineage (NCBI taxonomy): Bacteria > Pseudomonadati > Pseudomonadota > Gammaproteobacteria > Pseudomonadales > Pseudomonadaceae > Pseudomonas > Pseudomonas sp. NPDC098740. The sequence continues at coordinate 73,028 of NZ_JBIWAM010000002.1, forward strand.
GGCCAGAAAACCACCTTGCACCGCGACTGGTTCGCGCTGTTCGATTTCATCGTGACGGCTGACGATCCGGAAGTCGGCGCGGCAAAACCGGCGCCGGACATCTTTCTCACGGCGGCGCGGCGCCTGGGTGTCGCGCCTGAGGATTGCCTGGTGTTCGAGGATTCACCGTTCGGTGTCACGGCGGCGAAAGCGGCGGGAATGACCGCGATTGCGATCCCGGATGCGGCGATGGCTGACGAAAAATACGCACACGCCGACGGCATTCTTCGTACGCTGAAAGCGTTCAAACCGAGCGCTTGCGGTTTGCCGGCGCTCGAATGGGCTTAAAGCTGCGTACATGAAAACGCCGACACCCTGATCAGGGTTGCCGGCGTTTCTTTATGCGTGATTCAGAACATCAGGCGCCGAAACCACCATCGATGGTCAGGCTGGCACCGGTGATGTAGCCGGCTTCGGGACCGACGAGGTAGGCGACGAAGCTGGCGATTTCTTCCGCTTTACCGTAACGACCCACCGCCATCAACGGGATCAGGCTTTCGGCGAAGTCACCACTGGCCGGGTTCATGTCAGTATCGACCGGGCCCGGCTGCACGTTGTTGATGGTGATGCCGCGCGGGCCGAGGTCGCGCGCCAGGCCTTTGGTCAGGCCGACCAGCGCCGACTTGCTCATGGCGTATGGGCCACCACCGGCGAAGGGCATGCGGTCGGCGTTGGTGCTGCCGATGTTGATGATGCGACCGCCTTCGGTCATGTGTTTGGCTGCGGCCTGGGTGGCGATGAATACGCTGCGCACGTTGATCGCGAGGGTCTGGTCGAAGTCTTCGAGTTTGAAATCTTCCAAGGGGGCAACGGCCAGCACACCTGCGTTGTTGACCAGAATGTCCAGGCGGCCAAAGGCTTTTACGGTGGCGGTCACGGCGTTGCGGATGGCCTCGGCGTCGGCGCTGTCAGCCTTGATGGCGAGGGCTTTGCCGCCGTTACCGGTGATGGTGTTTTGCAATTCTTCGGCTTTGGCCGTGGAGCTGACGTAGGTGAAGGCGACTGTCGCGCCTTCAGCGGCCAGGCGTTTGACGATGGCGGCGCCGATACCGCGGGATCCGCCTTGAATCAAAGCCACTTTGCCGCTGAGGTTCTGAGTAGTCATATCGATCTCCAAAGTCCCGAGGCGAGATGCGTCGGTTGATGGAGCCTAGTATCGATTCAGGATTACCGGCTGTGTAGGCGGTAATTGCGATAGTCTGTGTAAACCAAAAGTTTATAGTGTCGCTTATGGAAACCTTCAGCAGTATCGAATGCTTCGTGCGCAGTGCCGAGGTCGGCAGCTTCGCCGAAGCCGCGCGCCGCTTGAGTCTGACCCCGGCGGCGGTGGGCAAGAGCGTCGCCAAGCTTGAGGCGCGTCTGGGTGTACGGCTGTTTCAGCGCAGCACTCGCAGCCTGACGCTGACTGAAGCGGGTCATGTTTTTCTCGGCGAAGTGAGTTCCAGTCTTCACACGATCCAGAATGCCGTGGCCAATCTGGCCAGCGCCGAGGGGCTACCAGCGGGGACGTTGAAGGTCAGCATGGGCACGGTGTTCGGGCGTTTGTACATCGTGCCGTTGCTCGGGGAGTTTCTGCGGCGCTTTCCGGCGATCAACCCGGACTGGCATTTCGATAACCGTCAGGTCGATCTGATCGCTCAAGGTTTCGATGCGGCGATTGGTGGGGGATTCGAGCTGCCGCAGGGGGTGGTGGCGCGCAAGCTGACCCCGGCCCACCGGGTGCTGGTGGCGTCAGCCGAGTATCTGGCGGGGCGTGAGGTGATTGCCGAGCCCGACGATCTTAAGTATCACGATGGCATTCTGATTCGATCACCACAGACGGGCCGTGTGCGTTCCTGGCAATTGACCAGTCGCACCCAGCAACACAGCCCGCTGACGCTCAAGGCGCGGATGACCATGAGTGATTCGGAGGCGGCCTGCGCCACGGCCGCCCAAGGGTTGGGCATTGCGCTGGTGAGCATGCCGTTCGCCGTGGGTTATCTGGAGGCCGGCACCTTGCAGCGGGTGCTGCCGGACTGGTATGTCGACGATGGCAATATTTCGATCTATTACGCGGAGCACAAACTGCTGCCCGGCAAGACCCGGGCGTTTGTGGATTTCGTCATTGAGCAGTTTGCGGAGCAGGGGTTGGGGCAGCGGTTTAGTGCTCTTTGAGTCAGGCTCAAAACCGAGGTGTTGCCATCGCGAGCAAGCTCGGCTCCCACAGGGTTATGCGTCGTTCCACAATGATGTAAACGACGCAGAGCCCTGTGGGAGCGAGCCTGCTCGCGATGAACGATGACGCGGTCTACCTGCAAAACTGCCCCGGCCAACCGATAATTTTCTTCGGCCGCGGCGTCGCATAAGTCCGCACCTTGGACGTCGACAAACCCAACCGCACCAACGACTCGGCAATCGTCACCGCCGCCGTCACACCATCCACCACCGGCACGCCAGTGCGCTGACGAATCTGTTCATCCAGCCCGGCCATGCCGCCGCAGCCCAGGCAAATCACCTCGGCCTTGTCTTCAAGCACGGCCAATTCCGCCTGACGAATAATTGCCTCCAAGGCACGCTCAGGATCGGATTCCAGTTCCAGCACCGCCAAACCACTGGCCCGTACCGACGCGCAACGGTCCCAGAGTCCGGACAGTTTGAGGCGATCCTCGATCAGCGGCACGGTGCGGTCCAGCGTGGTGACCACCGAGTAGGCATGGCCGAGGAACATGGCCGTGCTGGCCGCCGCATCGGTGATGTCCACCACCGGCACGTTGAGCAACTCCTGCAAACCTTCGCGGCCGTGTTCGCCGTAACCGGCCTGGATCACGGCATCGAAGGGTTGGTCGTAGGACATCACCCGGTCCATCACCGCGATAGCGGCCAAATAACTTTCGAAATTGCCTTCGATGGAGTCGGCACCGAAGTAGGGCGTCAGGCCGATAATTTCCGTGCCGGGCGCGGCCACTGACTGAGCCGAACGCGCGATGGCCTGCGTGATGGATTCGGTGGTGTTGACGTTGACCACGAGAATTCGCATGGGAAGTCCTTATAACGGGTGGTTCTGCGGCCCGACGGTGCCGGGCCGCCTAAGGATTAATGGCTGACGTTATCGACGGCGATGGCTTCACCGCTGACGTCTGCGTAATGGGGCTGCCGTTTGGCGATGATCAGGTAGAGCATGCCGGCAATCCCGGCCCCAATCAGCCAGGAGAAGGGCGATACGCTGTCGAAGCCCGGTACCAGCGCCAGGACAATGGCGATCAGCGCGGCAGGAATGAACGCCGCGACGGCGCGTAAATTGACTCCGCGGCTGTAGTAATAAGCGCCGTTGGGGTCTTCGCTGTACAACTGCGGCACGTTGACCTGACCTTTTCGTACGAGCCAGTAGTCGACCATGATCACGCCGTACAACGGGCCGAGCAGGGCGCCGAGGCCGGACAGGAAATACACGATCACCAACGGGCTGTTATAGAGGTTCCACGGCAGGATCAGCACCGCGATGGTCGCGCTGATCAGCCCGGCGCGGCGGAACGTCAGGTATTTTGGCGCCAGGTTGCTCAGCACGAAGGCCGGGGCGACGAAGTTGGCCATGATGTTCACCGCCACGGTGACGATCAGGAACGCCAGGCAACCGAGCACCAGAAAGAAGGTGTTGGGAATCGAGGCGATGATTTCCGTCGGGCTTTCGATGATCCGTCCATTGATCTGAAATTGAGCGCCGCAGAGCAGGACGGTGATGCTGGCGAACACCAGAATATTCACCGGCAGGCCCCAGAAATTGCCGACCTTGATGGTCTTGCGGCACGGCGAAGAACGGGCGAAGTCGCAGAAGTTGAGGATCAGCGTGCCGTAGATCGACAGCCACAACGCACCACCGGCAAAGATGTTGCGCCACATCTCGCCGCCGGTCAGCGGTTCGCGGATCGACCAGGCGATGGTCGCGTTGGCCTGAAAGTACATCCACGCGGCGAGGGCGGCGACGGTCAGCAGAATCACTGGCCCGGCGAACGCCTCGTAACGCCGCACCATCTCCATGCCATAGGCGAGAATCGCCAGTTGCACGAACCAGATCGCCACGAAGCACACCCAGCCCAGGCTTGATAGACCGAGTATTGAGTTGTGGTCGTAGTCAGCGAAACCTGGATGAACCGCTATCAGCAGTACACGAAAGACCACCGAGGCCAGGTATGTCTGAATCCCAAACCAGGCAATGGCGATAACGGCGCGGATCAATGCAGGAATCTGCGCCCCGTGAATGCCGAAACTGATCCGGCTGATGACAGGAAACGGCACGCCGGTCTTTTGCCCCATGTAACCGGAGAGGTTCATGAAGCTATACACCAACGCCGCACCGATCCCCAGGGACAGCAGGATTTGCCAGCCGCCCAGTCCGAGCGCATACAGCCCGATGGCGAATGAGTAATTGGCGATGTTGTGAACGTCGTTGGTCCACAGGGCGAAAATGCTGTAGCGGCCCCAGCGTCGACCTTCGGCTTTGGTCGGCGCCAGGTCCTTGTTGTGCAGGCGAGGGCTGAGTACGACGGGTTCTTGAAACGTTTGGTCGTGAAGGGTTGAAGTGGGTGGGAAGGAGGGCAGATCCAGCGCGATGTTGTTATTGGAGAGGCTAGTACGCATTCCGGCAGGCTCCGAGCTTGGCGTCGCGATGACTGTGCATGAGCGTTGCCTCGACAAATCTTCGTCGCGGGCAGTCAGCATCATTGGTTACGGGGCATCTGCAGCCTGTACGGGATAGGGCGCTTCAGGCTTGCGGATCTAAAGTGTGTGTATGTTTTGATGTGATTGTATACAAAACATGTATGCACTTAAGCCAGAACCATGCCAGTCAGCGATCTATGAATTCCTCCTCTAATTTCGTTTTGTTATCTATTCGCCGTAAGGGACTGAAATAAAGGCGATATAAATTGACCGAGTGAACAGGTATTTGTTTTTCAGCGGGATTTGTACGAAAAGTCGACTGAGGAAGTCAGGGCAGGGGCGTGTAACTTTTTGGGGCGCTGAAATTATAAGTGCACACACAAATGGCACCTATGGTGACATTCGTGTGTACACATTTTAGAAGCTGGAGGTGTAACCCTGTGGGAGCGAGCTTGCTCGCGATTGCGGACTGACATTCAATATTCATGTCGACTGATACACCGCTATCGCGAGCAAGCTCGCTCCCACAGGGGATCTCCACAAGGCTGGGGTCAGGCCTTGGATTTGCTGATGATGTTGCCCGCATGCAGACCGCATTCTTTTTGCGTCGCTTCTTCCCACCACCAACGACCTTCGCGCTCGTGCTGGTTCGGCAACACCGGACGGGTGCAGGGCTCGCAGCCGATGCTGATGAACCCGCGTTCGTGCAGGCTGTTGTACGGCAACTCCAGCATGCGGATGTAACCCCAGATCTCTTCACTGGTCATTTGCGCCAGCGGGTTGAATTTGTACAGGGTGCGTTCCGGGGTGGAGAACGCGGTATCAATTTCCAGCACCGCGACGGCGCTGCGTGTGCCAGGGCTCTGATCCCGACGCTGACCGGTGGCCCAGGCCGTCACTCCCGAGAGCTTGCGACGTAGCGGCTCGATCTTGCGGATGCCGCAGCATTCGCCATGGCCGTCCTTGTAGAAACTGAACAGGCCCTTTTCCTTCACGAAAGGTTCGAGCTTGGTGTAGTCCGGCGACACCAGTTCGATGTCGATCTTGTAGTGCTCGCGTACCTGATCGATGAAGCGGTAGGTCTCGGGGTGCAAGCGGCCGGTGTCGAGGCTGAACACTTTGACGTTCTTGTTCAGCTTCCAGGCCATGTCCACCAGCACCACGTCTTCGGCGCCGCTGAAAGATATCCACAGGTCATCGCCAAACTCGGCGAACGCGAGTTTCAGGATGTCCTGGGCGGATTTGTTGGCATAGGTCGTGGCGAGTTCCACGACGTCGAACGTTGGGCTCATCAGGGCGGCTTCCTACAGGTCGGTGGCGCTGGGCGCTCTATATGGCCCTGATGGTAACAAAAACCTACGGCAACTGGCGCGCCCTCTGCGTTGCACCGGCCGGCCTGAGTCGCTAGAGTTCGGCAGTCCTTTTGCTCGCTCGACTCAATAATCAATACAAATGGGAGTGTCTTGTGGAAATTGCCTGTCTGGATCTTGAAGGTGTACTGGTCCCGGAAATCTGGATCGCCTTCGCCGAAAAAACCGGGATCGAGTCCCTGAGGGCGACCACCCGGGACATCCCCGACTACGACGTGCTGATGAAGCAGCGTCTGCGGATTCTCGACGAGCACGGCTTGAAACTCACCGACATCCAGGAAGTGATCGCCACGCTCAAGCCGCTGGATGGCGCTATCGAGTTCGTCAACTGGCTGCGTGAGCGCTTTCAGGTGGTGATTTTGTCGGACACGTTCTACGAGTTCTCCCAGCCGCTGATGCGTCAACTGGGCTTCCCGACCTTGCTCTGCCATCGTCTGATTACTGACGATTCCGGTCGGGTGACGAGCTATCAGTTGCGTCAGAAAGATCCCAAGCGCCAGTCGGTTTTGGCCTTCAAAAGCCTTTACTACCGGGTGATCGCGGCGGGGGATTCCTACAACGACACCACGATGTTGGGTGAGGCGGATGCGGGGATTCTGTTCCATGCGCCGGACAATGTGATTCGCGAGTTTCCGCAGTTCCCGGCGGTGCACAGCTTTGAAGAGCTGAAGCAGGAGTTCATCAAGGCTTCGAATCGGGCGTTGAGCCTGTAAACACATTCATGTAGGAGCTGCCGCAGGCTGCGATCTTTTGACTTTGCTTTAAAAGGCAAGATCAAAAGATCGCAGCCTGCGGCAGCTCCTACAGGTTTTGCAGGGTGTCGAGAAGGACCTTCACCTTGGTAATCGATTCCTGATACTCGGCCTGCCACTCCGAGTCCGCGACGATCCCGCCACCGCCCCAGCAACACACCTGCCCATCCTTGACCAGCAAACTGCGAATGGCGATGGAGCTGTCCATCTCGCCGCGCACGTCCAGATAGAGCAAAGACCCGCAGTACAACCCGCGACGCGTCGGCTCCAGTTCGTCGATGATCTGCATTGCGCGAATTTTCGGTGCACCGGTAATCGAGCCGCCGGGGAAGCTGCCGGCGATCAGGTCCAGCGCGTCCCGGTCATCCGCCAGTTCTCCGGTGACACTGCTCACCAGGTGATGCACGTTCGGGTAGCTTTCCAGGCTGAACAACTCCGGCACTCGCACGGAACCGATCCGGCAAGTACGGCCGAGGTCGTTGCGCAGCAAGTCGACGATCATCAGGTTTTCTGCGCGGTCCTTGGGGCTGGCCAGCAGTTCGGCGGCGTTTGCCTCATCTTCGGCGGCGGTCAGTCCGCGAGGACGGGTGCCTTTGATCGGGCGGGTTTCCACATGGCGTTCGCTGACTTTGACGAAGCGTTCTGGCGACAGACTCAGTACCGCACCGCCGTCAGGCAAGCTCTGAAAACCGGAAAACGGCGTCGGGCACGCCGCCCGCAGCGCGCAATACGCGGCCCAAGGATCGCCCTGGCACTGCGCGCGGAAACGCTGGGCGAAATTGACCTGGTAGCAGTCGCCGGCCTGGATGTACTGCTGAATGCGTTCTAGCGCGTTGCGATACTCGTCAGCGCTCAGGTCGGCCTTCATCGGGGCTTTCAACGTGAAAGACTCGACTGCTTCAGCCGTAGGCTTACTGAATAGCGTGATCAGACGCTGACGTTCGCTGTCGATCAGCGACGGGTGGAAGACCAACTGACTTGTACTCAGTTGGTGATCGCTGATCAGCGCCCAGTCGTACAGCCCGAAACGTGCGTCGGGCAATTGCAGATCGTCCTGCGCCTGACTGGGCAGGTTTTCCAGATGCCGACCGAAGTCGTAGCTCAGGTAACCGATGAGGCCGCCAGCGAAGGGCAAATCGTAAGGAACAGCCGCTTCACCGAGTCGTGCCAGATTGTCGCGAAGGCGTTGCAGGAAATCGCTGCCACTTTCGTCAGGTAATACTGCTATTTGCTCCAGCGGCCAGGCACTGAGCAGGTCATAACGTCCACGCTCGGCACTCGGCCGGCCACTGTCGAGCAGCACGGCACCGGGGGCATGACGAATCGCCGCGAAGTACTCGGCGGGGTTGGCGCGATAGGGGAGCGGGTGTACGGAACAGGTCAACATGGGCGGGGCAGATCAGCCATCGAGGCGGGGGTGGCGATTGTAGTCCCCTCGGGGAATTGCTCCTAGAGGGGATGTCGGGGATTGGTAGATTTGGGGGCAGGGGAGGGGCTGTAGTGACTGGGGATCTGTCTTCGCGAGCAGGCTCGGTCCCGGGTCAGCCCTCAACCGCAGGAATATGCCCAAACATTTCCTGAACGAACTCAACCCGTTCCTGCACCGTCTCAACAACCCCGCGAGCTTTCAACTCTTCCAGCCGCGCTTCAACCGCATGGGTGCGCAACGTCAGCCCGCAATCATTGGCAATCTGAATGTTCAGCCCAGGCCGGGCATTGAGCTCAAGAATCAGCGGCCCTTTCTCCTGGTCCAGCACCATGTCGACACCGATATAACCCAACCCGCACAGCTCATAGCAGCCCGCGGCAAGTTTCATGAAACCGTCCCAGTAGGGCAGTTGCACGCCATCCACTGCGTTGGTGGTGTCCGGGTGTTTGGTGATGATGTTGTTCAGCCAGGTGCCGCGCAGGGTCAGGCCGGTGGCCAAGTCCACGCCCACGCCGATGGCGCCCTGGTGCAGGTTGGCCTTGCCGCCGGACTGGCGGGTTGGCAGCCGCAGCATGGCCATCACCGGATAGCCCATCAGCACGATAATCCGAATGTCCGGCACGCCTTCATAGCTGATGCTCTTGAAGATCTGGTCCGGGGTCACGCGGTACTCGATCAGCGCCCGATCCCGGTGACCGCCCAGGGAATAGAGGCCGGTCAGGATGCTGGAGATATGGTGCTCGATTTCCTCATGGCTGATGATCTTGCCGGACACCGTGCGATAGCGGCCCTCAAAACGGTCGGCAATCACAATGATGCCGTCACCGCCCGCGCCCTGGGCCGGTTTGATCACGAAGTCGTTGCGCCCGCCGATGATGTCGTTGAGGTTATCGATTTCTTTCTCGGTGGAAATCACGCCATACAGTTCCGGCACATGAATGCCGGCGGCGATGGCGCGTTCCTTGGTGATGATCTTGTCATCGACAATCGGGTACAGACTGCGCTTGTTGTACTTGAGCACGTAGTCCGCGTTACGCCGATTGATCCCCATGATGCCCCGGGCTTCCAGGGCCTTCCAGGTCTTCCAGAAGCCGAACATCAGGCGTCAGCCTTTTTCAGGAACGCCTTGAAGCGCACCAGTTCGGTCAGGCGGTAACCGCGATAGCGCCCCATCGCCAGCATGAAACCCACCAGGATCAACAGGATCGCCGGGAAGGTGAACACGAAGTAAACCAGTTCCGGAACGCTCATGATCAGGTGCGACAGCGATGCGGCGAACAGCGTACCGATCGCCACTTTCATGGCGTGGCCGGAACCACGTTCTTCCCAGGTAATCGACAGGCGTTCGATGGTCATGGTCAGAATCACCATCGGGAACAGCGCCACCGACAGCCCGCGTTCCAGGCCGAGTTTATGGCTGAGCAGGCTGATCGTCGCGATCAGCACCACCACGAAGGTCAGCACCACCGACAGCCTCGGCAGCATTTGCAGCTTCAAGTGTTCAAGGTAGGAGCGCAGCGACAGGCCCAATGCCGTGATGATGGTAAACAGCACGATACCGAAGCCGAGCTGGGTTTCCCGGAACGCCAGGGCGATCAGCACCGGAGTAAAGGTGCCGAGGGTCTGAATGCCGATCAGGTTGCGCAGGATCAAAATCACCAGCACACCGATCGGGATCATCACCATGATCATGAAGGTCTGCTGGGTTTGCAGCGGCAGGCCGTACAGCGAGTATTCGAGGAAGTTGGCGTCGGTGTTTTCGTCGGTCAGCTTGGCCAGGCGAATGGCGTTCATTTCGCTGTTGTTCAGGCTGAAGGTCACGTTGGCCTTCTTGCCGCCATCGACGGTGATCAGGTTTTCGTCGCCGGTCCACCACAGCAGGCGGTCGGTCGGCAGGCCCTGTTCACCGGTTTCCGGGTTGAAGTACAGCCAATCGGTGCCGTTGAAACTGCGCAACCACAGTTCCGGCATTTGCGGTTGGTCGGCCACCAGACGAATGGTGTGGACCTTTTCCACCGGCACGTGCGCGATGGACAGCACCAATTCGACGATTTTCGCCTTGTGCCCGGGGGACGGATCGCCGCCCAGCAACAGCTTCACATTGTCGTCGTTGAGGTTATTGACACGCTTGATGGCTTCGCCGATGAAGGTTTCAACGTCAGCCGAGTGCTGGCGGATCGGTGCGAGCAGGGCTTCGGCGGCGATTTTTTCCGCGCCTTCGACGGCGATGCTGTCGCGGAAGGTCGGGCCTTTGATCTTGGATTTTTCACCGGTGTAGCGCTTGGTCAGTACCAGGCGGTAATAAAGGGTCTGATTGCCCTTGGCCCGACGTGCCGACCAAGTGACTTTGCGGTTGCCGTCGGCACGGTTCACGGCCACGCCGTAGTTATTGGAAATGAAGCTCTCGTTGAGGCTGACGTAATCGCGGCTCAGCGGCGGCACGAACATCTGGATCTTGACCGGGTCCTTGGTACTGGCGACGAACTCGACTTTGGCGTCGATGTTCCACAAGTCGTCGGTGGCGTCTTCGGTCACAGGGATGCCGAGCACGAAGATCTGATAGGCCGTGACTGAAATACCCAGCACCACCAGGATGGCGATCAGGAATTTCAGGTGAAGGGTAAGAGAGCGCATTGGAATTACTCTGCGGTATGAGCGTCGGTGGCGCAGGCGGGTTTGCCAGCAGCGTATTTAAGACTGGGGTCGACCAGCGCATCGAAGCGTTTCAGCGCTTCGGAGCCGATCAGGAGCGGGTATTGGAAAGCGCTACGGTCGGTCAAGTTCACTTCGATACTGCGTAAAGCCGAACCCATGCAGATGTTCAGCTCGATCACCGGACGGGCGGTGTACTTCTTGCCTTCTTCCGGGTCGTAGTCGCCGGCCCTGCGCTTGATCTTGCTGACGCGGGCCAGTGGCCGTTCGATTGGGTGCGAGTGCGCAGCGTCGATCGCCAGATAAAAGCGCACCCAGGACTCGCCATTGCGTTTGAAACGTTTGATGTCGCGGGCACTCAGGGACGCGGTTTTCGCCCCGGTGTCGAGTTTGGCGGCGACTTCCAGGTCAATGCCGTCCAGTGAAGCGTACTCGTTGAGGCCGTACACGGTCTTTTCCCCCGCCGCGGCGAAACCGGGCAGGCAAAGAAGATAAAGGAAGGTGGGGAAGGGCTTGAGTCTCATAAATCCTGGTGCGCAGCGGTCCGTACTTCGATTCAAGGCCCTGGCATCGCTGCGCAAGCTCCCTCGTATGCCTATCACCTGTTTATGACAAGCAGTGCAGATGTCACAAACAAATGCGGCCGGCATTCTAGCACGGTGGTTTTATGGCGCCAGCGCCGGGAGGCGGCTATAAACAGAGGGGCCGCATCGTTAAGGTGCAGTCGGTTATTAGACGATTGTCGACAATACCTATTTATCCTTTGACTAAAAGGTCTGTATTCGCTAGTTTTTGCGGCATCAGCTTTCAAGGTGTCGACAATATGCTGGATCAACTCGATCCCCCGGTCATTGCCCAAGACGATTCAGAGACACTTTCCGAGAACGTCTTCCGGCGCATTCAGGCGGCCATCGTCAAGGGCGAGATCGCCCCGGGCAGCAAGATCTCCGAGCCGGAACTGGCGCGCACCTATGGCATCAGCCGCGGGCCGCTGCGTGAGGCGATCCACCGTCTGGAAGGCCAGCGCCTGCTGGTTCGCGTGCCGCACGTCGGGGCGCGGGTGGTTTCGTTGAGCCATGCCGAGCTGCTGGAACTCTACGAAATCCGCGAGTCCCTCGAAGGCATGGCCTGCCGTCTGGCGGCCGAACGCATGACCCTCGAAGAAATCGACGAACTGCGCCGGGTCCTCGAAACCCATGAGCGCGATGCGGCGTTTCAGGCCGGTGTCGGCTACTACCAGCAGGAAGGCGATTTCGACTTCCATTACCGAATCATCCAGGGCAGCGGCAACCGCACCCTGACGCAGATGCTCTGCGGCGAGCTCTATCAACTGGTGCGCATGTACCGCATTCAGTTTTCCACCACGCCCAATCGCCCGCGTCAGGCCTTTGCCGAGCACCACCGAATTCTCGACGCCATCGCCGACCGTGACGGTGAGTTAGCCGAGTTATTGATGCGCCGCCATATCGGCGCCTCCAAACGCAATATCGCTCGTCACTACCAGGACGGCGCTAACCCGACAGCCACTGAACGAGGTGAGTCATGAGTTCCAACAAGAGCACTCCAGGCCAGCGATTCCGCGATGCGGTCGCCAGCGAACATCCGCTGCAAGTGGTCGGCGCGATCAACGCCAATCACGCGCTGCTGGCCAAGCGCGCCGGTTTCAAGGCTATTTATCTGTCGGGTGGCGGGGTGGCTGCCGGCTCCCTCGGCGTGCCGGACCTGGGCATCACCGGCCTGGACGACGTGCTGACCGACGTGCGCCGCATCACTGACGTTTGCGACCTGCCGCTGTTGGTGGACGTGGACACCGGGTTCGGTTCCTCGGCGTTCAACGTCGCGCGTACCGTCAAGTCGATGATCAAGTTCGGCGCGGCGGCGATCCACATCGAAGACCAGGTCGGCGCCAAGCGCTGCGGTCACCGTCCTAATAAAGAGATCGTGTCCCTGCAGGAAATGGTCGATCGGATCAAGGCTGCTGTTGATGCGCGCACCGATGACAGCTTCGTGATCATGGCCCGTACCGACGCCCTCGCAGTGGAAGGTCTGGAATCTGCACTGGATCGCGCCGCCGCCTGCATCGAGGCTGGCGCCGACATGATCTTCCCGGAAGCCATCACCGAACTGGACATGTACAAGCTGTTTGCCAACCGCGTGAAAGCGCCGATCCTGGCCAACATCACCGAATTCGGCGCGACGCCGCTGTACACCACCGAGCAACTCGCCGCTGCCGATGTGTCGCTGGTGCTGTACCCGCTGTCGGCGTTCCGCGCGATGAACAAAGCCGCAGAAAACGTCTACACCGCGATCCGCCGCGACGGCACGCAACAGAACGTCATCGACACCATGCAGACCCGCATGGAGCTTTACGATCGCATCGACTACCACACCTTCGAGCAGAAGCTCGATGCGTTGTTTGCAGCGAAGAAGTAATGACGAACGCACTTCTGTAGCAGCTGCCGAGCAGCGCGAGGCTGCGTTCGAGGCCGAAGGACTCGCCAAGCCGGGCGATCGCGTAAGCAGGTTTACGACTGCTGCGCAGCCGGACGCAGCCTCGCAGGCTCGACAGCTGCTACGAAAAGAATGTAACCGTGTAGAACTTGCCGATTCCCTAACAAATTCAAGATTGGAGACAGCAATGGCCGAAGCAAAAGTACTCAGTGGCGCCGGGCTCCGTGGCCAGGTTGCCGGGCAAACCGCACTGTCCACCGTGGGCCAGTCGGGCGCAGGCCTGACCTATCGTGGCTACGACGTTCGCGAACTGGCGGCTGACGCACAATTCGAAGAAGTGGCCTACCTGCTGCTTTACGGCGAACTGCCGACCAAAACACAACTCGCCGCTTACATCAGCAAACTGAGCAAGCTGCGCGACCTGCCGCAAGCGCTGAAAGAAGTGCTGGAACGCATCCCCGCCGACGCCCACCCGATGGACGTGATGCGCACCGGTTGCTCGTTCCTGGGCAACATCGAGCCGGAGAAAGACTTCAGCGAACAACACGACGTGACCGACCGCCTGCTGGCGGCATTCCCGGCGATCATGTGCTACTGGTATCGCTTCAGCCATGACGGCAAACGCATCAGCTGCGTGAGCGACGAACAATCCATCGGCGGCCACTTCCTGCACCTGCTGCACGACAAGAAGCCGAGCGAGTTGCACGTCAAAGTGATGAACGTTTCGCTGATCCTCTACGCGGAACACGAGTTCAACGCCTCGACCTTCACCGCACGGGTGTGCGCCTCGACCCTGTCGGACATGTATTCCTGCGTCACGGCCGCCATTGGCTCACTGCGTGGTCCGCTGCATGGCGGCGCCAACGAAGCGGCGATGGAAATGATCGAGCGCTTCAGCTCGCCGGAAGAGGCGATCAAAGGCACCCTCGGCATGCTCGAGCGCAAGGACAAGATCATGGGCTTCGGCCACGCGATCTATAAGGACAACGATCCGCGCAACGAGGTGATCAAGGGCTGGTCGAAAAAACTTGCTGACGAAGTGGGCGACACCGTGCTGTTCCCGGTTTCCGAAGCCATCGACAAGACCATGTGGGAGCAGAAAAAACTGTTCCCGAACGCCGACTTCTACCATGCGTCGACGTACCACTTCATGGGCATCCCGACCAAGTTGTTCACCCCGATTTTCGTCTGCTCGCGCCTGACCGGCTGGGCGGCGCATGTGTTCGAACAACGTGCCAACAACCGCATCATCCGCCCGAGCGCCGAGTACGTCGGCGTCGAACAGCGCAAGTTCGTGCCAATCGAACAACGCTGAATGGTGGGGGCCAAGCCGGGATCTGAATTGAACGAAGATCCCTGTGGGAGCGAGCTTGCTCGCGATAGCGTCGGGTCAGTCGACATCAATGTCGGATGTGACTCAGTCATCGCGAGCAAGCTCGCTCCCACAGTGGATTGTGTGAATTTCAGAGCTAGCGTCAGGCCCCACCTCTTGTAACCACCGTGACCGAGTCCTGACGATGAACACTGAATTCCGCAAACCGCTGCCCGGCAGCCATCTGGATTACTTCGACGTCCGCGCGGCTGTCGAAGCCATCCAGCCTGGCGCCTACGACACCCTGCCGTACACCTCCCGCGTGCTGGCGGAAAACCTGGTGCGTCGCTGCGACCCGGCCACGCTCACCGAATCCCTGAAGCAATTCATCGAGCGCAAACGCGACCTCGACTTCCCATGGTTCCCGGCCCGTGTGGTGTGCCACGACATTCTCGGCCAGACCGCACTGGTCGACCTCGCCGGCCTGCGTGACGCCATTGCTCTGCAAGGTGGCGATCCGGCGCAAGTGAACCCGGTGGTGCCGACGCAATTGATCGTCGACCACTCCCTGGCCGTTGAACGCGGTGGTTTCGATCCGGAGGCGTTCGAGAAGAACCGCGCCATCGAAGACCGTCGCAACGAAGACCGTTTCCACTTCATCAACTGGACTAAAAAAGCGTTCAAGAACGTTGATGTGATTCCACCGGGTAACGGGATCATGCACCAGATCAACCTGGAGAAAATGTCTCCGGTGATCCAGGTGCGCGACGGCGTGGCGTTCCCCGACACTTGCGTCGGCACCGACAGCCACACTCCGCACGTCGATGCACTGGGCGTGATCGCCATCGGTGTCGGCGGTCTGGAAGCGGAAAGCGTGATGCTCGGCCGCGCGTCGTGGATGCGTCTGCCGGAAAGCGTCGGCGTTGAACTGACCGGCAAGCTGCAACCGGGCATCACCGCCACCGACATGGTGCTGGCGCTGACCGAGTTCCTGCGTCAGCAAAAAGTCGTCGGTGCGTGGCTGGAGTTCTTCGGCGAAGGCGCCTCCGCGCTAACCCTCGGCGACCGCGCGACCATTTCCAACATGGCTCCGGAGTACGGCGCCACTGCAGCGATGTTCTATATCGATCAGCAGACCATCGACTACCTGAAACTCACCGGCCGCGAAGACGAGCAGGTGCAATTGGTCGAGAGCTACGCCAAGACCACGGGCCTGTGGGCTGACAGCCTGAAGGGTGCGCAATACGAGCGTGGGTTGACCTTTGACCTGTCCTCGGTAGTGCGCAACATGGCGGGTCCAAGCAACCCGCACGCCCGCGTCGCTACCTCAGACCTCGCCGCTCAAGGTATTTCCGGTCAGTGGGACGAAGTGCCCGGCCAGATGCCGGATGGCGCGGTCATTATTGCCGCCATCACCAGTTGCACCAACACCAGCAACCCGCGCAACGTCATCGCCGCCGGCCTGCTGGCGCGCAATGCCAACAAGCTCGGATTGACCCGCAAGCCGTGGGTCAAGTCGTCCCTGGCGCCGGGTTCGAAAACCGTGGCGCTGTACCTCGACGAGGCCGGCCTGACCAGCGAGCTGGAACAACTCGGTTTCGGCATCGTCGCCTTCGCTTGCACGACGTGCAACGGCATGTCCGGCGCGCTGGACCCGGTGATTCAGCAAGAAATCATCGACCGCGACCTGTACGCCACTGCGGTGCTGTCCGGTAACCGCAACTTCGACGGCCGGATCCACCCGTACGCCAAGAACGCCTTCCTCGCTTCGCCGCCGTTGGTCGTGGCTTACGCCATCGCCGGCACCATCCGTTTCGACATCGAAAAAGATGTGCTGGGCCTGGACGCCGAGGGCAAGGAAATTCGCCTGAAAGACATCTGGCCGAGCGACGAAGAAATCGACGCGGTGGTCAAGGCATCGGTCAAACCTGAGCAGTTCCGTCAGGTCTACATCCCGATGTTCGCCATCCACGAAGACACCGGTCCGAAAGTGACGCCGCTGTACGACTGGCGCGAGATGAGCACCTACATCCGCCGTCCGCCGTACTGGGAAGGCGCGCTGGCCGGGGCTCGTCCGCTCAAGGGCATGCGCCCGCTAGCGGTGCTGCCGGACAACATCACCACCGATCACCTGTCGCCTTCGAATGCGATCATGCTCGACAGCGCCGCCGGCGAATACCTGGCGAAAATGGGCTTGCCGGAAGAGGACTTCAACTCTTACGCAACGCACCGCGGTGACCACTTGACCGCGCAACGCGCCACCTTCGCCAACCCGAAACTGTTCAATGAAATGGTTCAGGAAAACGGCAAGGTCAAGCAGGGTTCGCTGGCTCGCGTCGAGCCGGAAGGCCAGGTCATGCGCATGTGGGAAGCAATCGAAACCTACATGGAGCGCAAGCAGCCGCTGATCATCATCGCTGGCGCCGACTACGGTCAGGGCTCGTCCCGCGACTGGGCGGCCAAAGGTGTGCGTCTGGCGGGTGTGGAAGCGATTGCAGCCGAAGGCTTCGAGCGCATTCACCGCACCAATCTGGTGGGCATGGGCGTGTTGCCGCTGGAATTCAAACCGGGCACCGACCGCAAGACATTGGGCATCGATGGCAGCGAAACCTACGATGTGATCGGTGAGCGCACCCCGCGTGCCGAGCTGACGCTGGTGATCAACCGCAAGAACGGCGAACGCGTCGAAGTGCCGGTGACCTGCCGCCTCGACACTGCCGAAGAAGTGTCGATCTATGAGGCGGGCGGCGTGCTGCAACGCTTCGCTCAGGACTTCCTCGAAGAATCGGCGGTTGCCGTTTAACACGATGAGTTCGGGCGGGGCCATGCGGTCCCGCTCGATCCTAAAAGGAACATCATGGCTCACGCACCTCAAATCGCCCCTCAAATTAAAATCGCCGCCACCTACATGCGTGGCGGCACCAGTAAAGGCGTGTTCTTCAGCCTGAAAGACCTGCCCGAAGCGGCACAGGTTCCAGGCCCGGCGCGCGATGCCTTGTTGCTGCGCGTGATCGGCAGCCCCGACCCGTACGACAAGCAAATCGACGGCATGGGTGGCGCGACCTCCAGTACCAGCAAAACCGTGATCCTGTCGAAAAGCATCAAGGCCGATCACGACGTCGACTATCTATTCGGTCAGGTGTCCATCGATAAGCCTTTCGTCGACTGGAGCGGCAACTGCGGCAACCTGTCGGCGGCGGTCGGTTCGTTTGCCATCAGCAATGGTTTGGTGGACGCCAGCCGTATCCCGCATAACGGCGTTGCCGTGGTTCGCGTGTGGCAGGCCAACATCGGCAAGACCATCATCGCCCACGTGCCGATCACCAACGGTGAAGTGCAGGAAACCGGCGATTTCGAACTCGACGGCGTGACCTTTCCGGCCGCTGAAGTGCAGGTCGAATTCATGGACCCAGCGGCGGAAGAAGAGGGCGGCGGCGGTTCGATGTTCCCTACCGGCAACCTGGTGGATGACCTCGAAGTGCCCGGTGTCGGAACCTTCAAGGCGACCATGATCAATGCCGGTATTCCCACGATTTTCGTTAATGCCGAAGACATCGGTTACACCGGCACCGAGCTGCAAGGCGCGATCAACAGTGATCCGAAAGCGTTGCTGATGTTTGAAGCCATTCGGGCTTACGGCGCATTGCGCATGGGCCTGATCAAGGGTCTGGACGAAGCGGCCAAGCGTCAGCACACGCCTAAGGTTGCCTTTGTGGCCAAGCCTGCGGACTACGTTGCTTCGAGTGGC
Organism: Pseudomonas sp. NPDC098740; assembly: GCF_044760065.1. Classification (NCBI taxonomy): domain Bacteria; kingdom Pseudomonadati; phylum Pseudomonadota; class Gammaproteobacteria; order Pseudomonadales; family Pseudomonadaceae; genus Pseudomonas; species Pseudomonas sp. NPDC098740. Next base: position 91,416 of record NZ_JBIWAM010000002.1, read on the forward strand.
AAAGCGATTGCGGCGGGTGATGTCGATCTGCTGGTGCGGGCGCTGTCCATGGGCAAGTTGCACCACGCGATGATGGGCACGGCGGCGGTGGCGATTGGTACGGCAGCTGCGATTTCCGGCACGCTGGTGAACCTCGCAGCGGGCGGTATCGAACGCAATGCCGTGCGCTTTGGGCATCCGTCCGGCACCTTGCGCGTGGGTGCTGAAGCCAGCCAGGTGAACGGTGAATGGACCGTGCACAAAGCCATCATGAGCCGCAGCGCGCGGGTGTTGATGGAAGGGTTTGTCCGTATTCCCGGCGATTCTTTCTAACCGACACATACCTTGTAGGAGCTGCCGAAGGCTGCGATCTTTTGATCTTGCCTTTTAAAAGCAAAATCAAAAGATCGCAGCCTTCGGCAGCTCCTACATTTGATCCCGTTGCCAAAATAAGAAAGCAGTAACCGACTGAGTTAGATCCCTGAACCGAGGTCCCATCAACGAACCACTTCAAGAGTGAATCGAACATGAGCACCAACGTCGACCAGAACAACCGCCCCGACTACGACACGGTCCTGCAGGACATTGCCGACTACGTCCTCAACTTCAAGATCCAATCCGTCGAAGCCCTCGACACCGCCCGCAACTGCCTGATGGACACGTTGGGCTGTGGCCTGCTGGCCCTGCGCTTCCCCGAGTGCACCAAACACCTTGGCCCCATGGTGGAAGGCACCGTCGTCCCGTTCGGCGCGCGCGTCCCCGGCACCAGTTATCGCCTCGACCCGGTCAAGGCAGCGTGGGACATCGGCTGCATCGTTCGCTGGCTCGACTACAACGACACCTGGCTCGCGGCCGAGTGGGGCCATCCGTCCGATAACCTCGGCGGCATTCTCGCGGTGGCGGACCACTTGTCGCAAAAACGCCTGGCCAATGGCGATGCGCCGCTGACCGTTCGCGTGGTGCTCGAAGCCATGATCATGGCCCACGAGATTCAGGGCGTGATCGCGCTGGAAAACTCCTTCAATCGCGTAGGCCTGGATCACGTCATTCTGGTGAAAGTCGCCTCGACCGCTGTCACCGCCAAGCTGATGGGCGCCAATCGCGAGCAGTTGTTGTCCGCGTTGTCCCATGCGTTCGCCGACGGTCAGGCGCTGCGCACTTACCGTCATGCGCCGAATGCCGGATCGCGTAAATCCTGGGCGGCCGGCGACGCGTCCAGCCGTGGCGTGCGTCTGGCGGACATCGCGATGCGCGGCGAAATGGGCATCCCCGGCGTACTGACCGCCAAACAATGGGGCTTCTACGACGTGCTGTTCAGCCACACCAACAACAACCTGGCGCTCAAGCCTGAAGACAAACGCGCGTTCAGCTTCTCCCGGCCGTACGGCAGCTACGTGATGGAAAACGTGCTGTTCAAAATCAGCTTTCCTGCCGAATTCCACGCACAAACGGCCTGCGAAGCGGCCGTGACGTTACATCCGCAGGTCAGAAATCGCCTGCACGAAATCGACAAAATCGTCATCACCACCCACGAATCGGCGATCCGCATCATCTCCAAGGTCGGCCCTCTGGCCAACGCTGCGGACCGTGACCATTGCATCCAGTACATGACCGCCGTGCCGCTGGCGTTCGGCAATCTGGTGGCCGAGCAGTACGAGGACGACTTCCACGCGGCGCATCCGATCATCGACGTGCTGCGCGAAAAAATGGTCATCGTCGAAGACCCGCGCTACACCCGCGAATACCTGGAGGCTGACAAACGCTCCATCGCCAATGCAATACAGGTGTTCTTCAAGGATGGCTCCAGCACCGAGAACGTGTTGGTGGAATACCCGATCGGCCATCGCCGTCGCCGCACCGACGGCATTCCGCTGCTGGAAGACAAGTTCAAGGCCAACCTGGCGACGCGCTTCACCGCCCAGCGATGCGCCGAGATTTTTGCGTTGTGCAAGGACCCGGCTGCGCTTGAGGCGACACCGGTCAACCGCTTCATGGACATGTTAGTCATTTGATCGGGACAACCCATTTGGATGATGCAAAAAACCCTGTAGCTGCCGAAGGCTGCGATCTTTTGATCCTGTTTTTAAAAGCAAAATCAAAAGATCGCAGCCTTCGGCAGCTCCTACGGGGGAGCGTGCTTATCCGTTGAGCCACTTTTCCACAGGCAATTTGGTGATCGCAAACCCCGTCAGCAAAATCGCCGAGTACATCATCAGTTCCTGGGATAAAGCTTGCCCCTCGTACCAGGCACCAATGACCACCGCGAACACCGGAAAAATGATGAACACAAACGACAGAATGATCGGGCTCAGTCGCTTGAGCAGCAGGAAGTAAACGATAAACCCGCCCACCGACGCCACCAGTCCCAGATAAAGCAGGGCGCTCCACGAACGCGCGGTGATGGCATCGAACACCGGTGCTTCGACACTCAATCCGGCGACAAGCAGCATCAGCCCGGCGATGCCAATGGGCAGCGTGTTGTAGGTGATGACGCTGATCGCCGTACCGTGTTTTTTCGTCACCACGTAACACAGCGCATGCATCACCGCGGCGAAGAGGATCGCCAACACCCCGAACAATTCAGCATGGTCCAGATGCAACCCCTGGCGGCGGATGATCATGAACAGGCTGCCGAAACCGATAGCGATGCCGAGCACTTGCGAGGGGTAGATTTTCTCCCGCAGAAACAGCGCGGAAAACAGCAGGATGAACACCGGCATGCAGCTGAACAGCAGCGCCGTCAGGCCGGACGAAACGTGCATCTCGCCGTAGTTGAGCAAGTAATACGGCAGGCTGAAATACGTCAACGTGACGAAGACAAAGAACCAGCGGCTTTCCTTGGGAAACAGCAGCGGTTCACGACGGATCAGGGCGAAGCCGAGAAAGAGTGGGAAGGCGATGAGGAACCGCAGGCCGGCGGCGGTCAGCGGCGGGACGCTTTCAACGGCGATCTTGATCCCGAGCCAGGTGGTGCCCCAGCTCAGGCACACGATCAGGAACAGCACGCTGGTGACCAAGGCGGCGAGCCAGGGTTTTGCAGTACATGAAGGTGCACTGACGGCAATGGACATGAGCGAGCTCCTTTTGTGTTCGGAATTGACCTTCATCTGCAAAAGGTCTATCCCTGATTGACCTGTTTCAAGCACGCTATTCGGGGCTGGAATGACTGTCAAAACAAGTATTGCCATGGTGTCAATCCTGCGCGACGGCCTGGCGAACGGTCTGGGTGTGAAATACAAACGCCTCGCCGACGCGATCGAAAAAGGCATCGCTGAAGGGCTGATCGAGCCCGGCTGCAAATTGCCGCCTCATCGGTTGCTGGCGGATAGCCTCGGCGTGACCATCGGTACCATCAGCCGCGCTTACGGTGAACTCGAACGTGTGGGATTGGTGGTCGCGCGAGTAGGAGACGGCACGTATGTGCGTCAGCGCGGGATGGAACGACCGCGGGACGGTGGCTTTCGCAATGTCAGTGATGAGCCTCGGGCGTTTTTTGACATGAGCCGCAATCAACCGATTCCGGGGCAGGAAACGCTTTTTTTGAGTCAGAGCCTGCAAGCGTTGTCCCTTGATCCTGAGGCGTTGCAACACATCAGCGGCTACACCGCCGATGTCGGTTTGCCACGCTATCGTGCGGCGGGCGCGCACTGGCTCAGGCATAAAGAGTTTGTACCGAATGCCGAGCAGGTCGTTTGCGTGAACGGCGGTCAGCACGGTCTGTTGTGTGCCTTGATGGGGTTGCTCAAGGCAGGTGATACGTTGGTGACGGAGCACCTGACCTACCCGGGGTTGATCAGCGTCGCACGCCAGCTCGGGATAAAACTCATCGGCGTCGAGATGGATGATGAAGGACTGATGCCCGATGCCCTGGAGGAGGTTTGCCGCCACCATCGTGTGTCGGCGCTGTATTGCACACCTACGATCCAGAATCCTACGGCTGCCGTGATGTCCGTCGCACGGCGGGAGGCGATTGCAGAGGTCTGTCGGCAGCACAATCTGTTGATCTTTGAAGACGAAGCCCACGCGGTATTAGCTCAACAGCGACCGTTACCCTTGAGCCATTTCGCCCCGGAGCGCTCGGTGCTGATCGGCAGTCTGAGCAAGGCGGTTTCGGCGGGTTTGCGAGTCGGTTACCTGCATGCGCCGCAACCGTTGATCGGACGCTTGAGCGCAGCCGTGCGCGGGACGTGCTGGATGGCCAGCCCGCTGTCGCTGGAGGTGGCGAGTCTGTGGATAGAAAACGGCATTGCCGAGCAGTTGCTGGGCCAGCAGATTGCCGAGATCGGTCGGCGCAAGGCGTTGGTGAGTGGTGTGCTGGAGGGTTTGGCGTACAAAACCCATTCCCATAGCCCGCACTTCTGGGTCGAGGTGCCAGAGCCGTGGCGGGCTTCGCAGATTTCTGAGGAGCTTAAGGAAAAAAATTATCTGGTGGCTACTGCCGAGATGTTTGCGGTCGGGCATGGGGCGGTGCCGCAGTTCATCAGGGCGAGTGTTTGTAATTCGGCGGGGGATGATCGGTTGTTGCTGGGTGGGTTTGACGCATTGGCGGCAGCATTGGCAGAGACCGTGTAATCGTTCTTCGCGAGCAAGCTCGCTCCCACATTTGATCTTCAGTGAACACAGAGGTTGTGTTCGACATTGATCCCCCTGTGGGAGCGAGCTTGCTCGCGATAGCGGTGTTGCTGTCGCCGAAAACCTACTTAAAGCGCCGCTCCACACCTTTCTCCACCAAAATCTTCGCGGAAATTTCTTCAACGGAGAAGTGCGTGGAATTGATGTGCGGAATGTTCTCGCGACGGAACAGATTCTCCACCTCACGCACTTCGAATTCGCACTGGGCATAACTCGAATAACGGCTGTTGGGCTTGCGCTCGTTGCGGATCGCGGTGAGGCGGTCCGGGTCGATGGTCAGGCCGAACAGTTTGTGCTGGTGGGCACGCAGGGTGCCAGGCAGTTGCAGGCGTTCCATGTCGTCTTCGGTCAGTGGGTAGTTGGCCGCGCGGATGCCGAATTGCATGGCCATGTACAGGCACGTCGGCGTCTTACCACAACGCGACACGCCCACTAGGATCAGGTCCGCCTTGTCGTAATAATGCGTGCGCGCACCGTCGTCGTTGTCGAGGGCGAAGTTCACCGCCTCGATCCGCTCCATGTAATTGGAGTTGCTGCCAATCGAGTGGGACTTGCCGACGGTGTAGGAAGAATGTTCGGTCAGTTCCTGTTCGAGAGGCGCCAGGAAGGTCGAGAAAATGTCGATCATGAAACCATTGGACGTTGCGAGGATCTCACGGATGTCCTGATTGACAATGGTGTCGAAGATGATCGGCCGAAAGCCGTCGGTTTCGGCGGCTTTGTTGATTTGTTGTACCATGGCCCGCGCTTTATCCACGTTGTCGATGTATGGCCGCGTGAATTTGCTGAAGGTAATGTTTTCGAACTGCGCCAGGAGGCTTTGGCCGAGGGTCTCGGCTGTGATGCCGGTGCCGTCGGAAATAAAGAAAGCAGATCGTTTCATTTGCACCTTGGGCCTTAAGTGAGTGTCCTGTATCACAAGTGCGTACCTTTTTGGCGGCGCCTGTTGTCGCCATACTACGTTGCCGCTCCTCGCCATAGCCAGCTATGACTTGTCACGGCGCCTTGTCTGGCAACAACAGTCACTCGCCAAAAAGGCACGCACTTGCGACACAGGACACTTGTGACGAATCTTGGATATAGTAGGCGCGATTTGCCGGCCGCCAGTGGCCCGCATTCTCACTTATTTTCCAGGTCCAGGCCATACAGCTGGCAAACGCTCCTTAGAGCAGCCAGCTTCTGAGCTTTTCCAACACAGTTAGTGGAGAGATCACCTTGGTAGAGTACGTAGTTTCCCTCGATAAGCTCGGCGTCCATGATGTAGAGCACGTAGGGGGCAAGAACGCATCCCTGGGCGAGATGATCAGTAACCTTGCAGGTGCCGGTGTATCGGTGCCCGGTGGCTTCGCCACGACAGCTCAGGCTTATCGTGATTTTCTCGAGCTGAGCGGCCTGAACGATCAGATCCACGCCGCCCTCGACGCCCTGGACGTCGACGATGTCAACGCCCTGGCCAAGACCGGCGCCCAGATCCGTCAATGGATCATGGAAGCCGAATTCCCCGAGAAGCTCAACGCCGAGATCCGCACCGCGTTCGCCACGCTGTCGGCCGGCAACCCTGACATGGCCGTTGCCGTGCGCTCTTCCGCTACCGCCGAAGACCTGCCGGACGCTTCCTTTGCCGGTCAGCAGGAAACCTTCCTGAACATCCGTGGTGTCGAAAACGTCATTCGCGCCGCCAAAGAGGTGTTCGCTTCGCTGTTTAACGACCGCGCCATTTCCTACCGCGTGCACCAGGGCTTCGACCACAAGCTGGTGGCCCTGTCGGCCGGCGTGCAGCGCATGGTCCGCTCCGAAACCGGCACCGCCGGCGTGATGTTCACCCTCGATACCGAATCGGGCTTCCGTGACGTGGTGTTCATCACCGGCGCCTACGGCCTGGGTGAAACCGTCGTACAAGGCGCGGTGAACCCGGATGAGTTCTACGTCCACAAAGGCACGCTGGCAGCCGGTCGTCCGGCCATCCTGCGTCGCAACCTGGGTAGCAAAGCCATCAAGATGATCTACGGCGAAGTCGCCACGGCCGGTAAGTCGGTCAAGACCATCGACGTCGACAAGGCTGACCGCGCACGTTTCTGCCTGAGCGACGCCGAAGTCAGCGAACTGGCCAAACAAGCGATGATCATCGAGAAGCACTACAAGTGCCCGATGGACATCGAATGGGCCAAAGACGGCGACGACGGCAAGCTCTACATCGTTCAGGCCCGTCCTGAAACCGTGAAGAGCCGCACCTCGGCCAATGTCATGGAACGCTACCTGTTGAAAGAAACCGGCACCGTGCTGGTTGAAGGTCGCGCCATCGGCCAGCGCATCGGCGCGGGCAAGGTTCGCATCATCAAGGACGTGTCCGAGATGGACAAAGTCCAGCCCGGCGACGTACTGGTCTCCGACATGACCGACCCGGACTGGGAACCGGTCATGAAGCGCGCCAGCGCCATTGTCACCAACCGTGGCGGCCGTACTTGCCACGCGGCGATCATCGCTCGCGAGCTGGGCATCCCGGCCGTGGTCGGTTGCGGCAACGCCACCCAGCTGTTGAAAGACGGCCAGGGCGTGACCGTTTCCTGCGCTGAAGGTGACACCGGTTACATCTTCGAAGGCGAGTTGGGCTTCGACATCAAGAAAAACTCCGTGGACGCCATGCCTGATCTGCCGTTCAAGATCATGATGAACGTCGGCAACCCGGATCGCGCCTTCGATTTCGCACAGCTGCCGAACGCCGGTGTGGGCCTGGCCCGTCTGGAGTTCATCATCAACCGCATGATCGGTGTTCACCCCAAAGCGCTGTTGAACTACGACGGTCTGCCGCAGGACATCAAGGACAGCGTCGACAAGCGCATCGCCGGTTACGACGATCCGGTCGGCTTCTATGTCGACAAACTGGTTGAAGGCATCAGCACCCTGGCCGCTGCGTTCACCCCGAAAAAGGTCATCGTGCGTCTGTCGGACTTCAAGTCCAACGAATACGCCAACCTGATCGGCGGCAAGCTCTACGAGCCGGAAGAAGAAAACCCGATGCTGGGCTTTCGCGGTGCTTCGCGTTACATCAGCGAAGCGTTCCGTGACTGCTTCGAGCTCGAGTGCCGCGCCCTCAAGCGTGTGCGCAACGAGATGGGCCTGACCAACGTTGAAATCATGGTGCCGTTCGTCCGTACACTGGGTGAAGCTAGCCAAGTGATCGATCTGTTGGCCGAAAATGGCCTGGCCCGCGGCGAGAATGGTCTGCGCATCATCATGATGTGCGAGCTGCCGTCCAACGCGATCCTGGCCGAAGAGTTCCTCGAATTCTTCGACGGCTTCTCCATCGGTTCCAACGACCTGACCCAGTTGACCCTGGGCCTGGACCGTGACTCCGGGATCATCGCGCACCTGTTCGACGAGCGTAATCCGGCGGTCAAGAAGCTGCTGGCCAACGCGATTCAGGCCTGCAACAAGGCTGGCAAGTACATCGGTATTTGCGGTCAGGGTCCTTCGGACCACCCTGATCTGGCCAAATGGCTGATGGAGCAGGGCATCGAAAGCGTTTCGTTGAACCCCGATTCCGTACTGGAAACCTGGTTCTTCCTGGCTGAAGGTCAAGCTTCGGCTTGATGTGAATGAAGCCTCGGTCAAGTGGCCGAGGCTTTAAGAATCAAGTAGGGCGGGCTCCTTTGTATGCCGCCCTTTTTTGTGCAAGAGCATTATGCAAAGCAGCAGCAACCTATTTCCTGTCGCCCTGATCAGCGCCGAGCGGCGCGGCGATCTGAGCGAAGACGTCTATCGTCTGAAACCCGGCAACAGCCCTGACGGCACCGTCGAACTGGCTGTGACGCGCCTGGGCATGGCGGATGGCTCAGACGCGCGTGGCGTTCCGGTTATTTTGCTTCACGGCAGCTTTTCCAATCGCCGGTTCTGGTTTTCCCCGAAGGGGCTCGGGCTGGGCGCCTATCTGACGCGTCTGGGATTCGATGTATGGATTCCCGAAATGCGCGGCCATGGCCTGTCCCAGCGTAACCAGAACTACCGCAAGAACCGCGTTGCCGACTACGCCCGTTACGATTTGCCGGCCATTGGCGCGTTCGTGCGCGAGCAGAGCGGCCAGATCCCGCACTGGATCGGTCACTCGCTGGGCGGGATTACCCTGGCGGCGGCGTTGGGTGGTGAGTACATCGGCGAGCCGGTGGTGGCTTCCGCGGCGTTTTTCGGTACGCAAGTGAGTCGCACCTACTGGCCATTGAAGATTCCGCCGGTGGAGTGGAGCGGGCGCTTCATTCTCAAACGCTTTGCCCAGCTGTCCGGTTCCCGGCTTAAGCGCGGCCCGGAGGACGAGCCCATTGGCCTGGCCCTGGAAAGCATGCGCTGGTATGGCCTGTTCGGGCGCTTTGGCGATGCCGACAAGGATTGGTGGGCCGGATTGGCCGACGTTCAGTTACCGGTATTGGCCGTGAGTGCCGCAGGTGACCATCAGGACCCGACCTGGGCTTGTCGCAAGCTGTTCGATCAGGTGGGTTCCGAGCATAAGCAATTTATCAACCTGGGTCGCGAGCAGGGCTTTGGCGATAATTTCGGTCATGTGGAGATGCTCGTCAGCAAAGCCGCCCAGACTGAAGTCTGGCCGCTGGTGGCGCGCTGGTTGGCAGATCAGCAGACGCCATTGCTGGATGAAAAACCGGATCTGGCTGCGGCGGTCTGAGCCTGATGCTCTAACAAGGGCATTTCGCTCTGTTCGGCTTGCGGCTAAGATATGACGCATTGAGCTGTTCTGGTCACGTTTCGACACCCTCGATTGTCTTCCTCTTTACAGGAGTTTCTCGATGAATCATTACCTCACGCCTGACCTGTGCGACGCCTATCCGGAGCTGGTGCAGGTGCTGGAACCGATGTTCAGCAATTTCGGTGGCCGTGATTCTTTCGGCGGCGAAATCGTGACCATCAAATGCTTCGAAGACAACTCGCTGGTCAAAGAACAAGCCGAGCTCAAGGGCAATGGCAAGGTGTTGGTGGTCGACGGTGGTGGTTCCCTGCGTCGTGCGCTGCTGGGCGACCTGATCGCCGAGAAAGCCGCGAAAAACGGTTGGGAAGGGCTGGTGATCTACGGTTGCATCCGTGACGTCGACGTCATTGCGCAAACCGACCTGGGGGTTCAGGCCCTTGCCAGCCACCCGATGAAAACCGACAAACGCGGCATCGGCGATCTCAACGTAGCCGTAACCTTTGCTGGCGTGACCTTCCATCCAGGTCACTACATCTATGCGGACAACAACGGCGTGATCATCTCGCCAAGTCCGCTTGCGATGCCTGAATAAAGCACCGCTGACTTTTTGTTTCAAGAATAGGGATGAGGATGTTCGAGGAAGAAAACGCGCAGTGGGGGCTGGTGCATGCTCTGGTGCTGGACGGTAAAGGCGGTGCGCGTTCGATAGCCCGGACTGAACTCGATGGCTTGCAGCTGCAGGCCCATGAAAGCCTGTGGCTGCATTGGGATCGCAGTCACCCGCAAACCCGGACCTGGTTGCGAAAATCCAGCGGTCTGAGCGAATTCAGCTGTGATCTGTTGCTTGAAGAAAATACCCGACCGCGTCTTTTACAGCTTTCGGACAGCGAACTGCTGCTATTTTTGCGTGGGGTCAACCTGAATCCGGGCGCCGAGCCGGAAGACATGGTTTCGGTGCGGATTTTTGGGTCAGCCCAGCGGGTTATTTCTCTGCGTTTGCGTCCGTTGCGCGCCACCGATGATTTGCTGGTGCAGCTCGCCGAAGGCAAAGGACCGAAAACGGCGTCAGAACTCATCCTTTATATGGCGCAATACCTCACCAACAAGGTGCAGGATCTGGTCAGTTGCCTCTCGGAAGTAGTCGATGAGGAAGAAGAAAAGCTGGATGCCGACGAACGGTATACACCCGAGCACGGCGCCGTTTTGCAGATCCGTCGCAGGGCCGCTGCGCTGAAACGTTTTCTTGCGCCGCAGCGGGAAATATTCGGACAGCTGACACGGATAAAACTGCCTTGGTTCGTCGAAGACGACGGTGATTACTGGAACGAATTGAACAACAGCCTGACCCGGCATCTCGAGGAGCTGGAATTGACCCGGGAGCGGGTGGGGTTGGTCCTCGAGGCCGAAGATAGACGTTTGAGCGTGCGAATGAACCGCACGATGTACCGCTTCGGGATCATCACCGGGATCTTTTTGCCGATGAGTTTTCTGGCGGGTCTTTTAGGTATCAATGTCGGAGGAATTCCGTTCTCTGCAAGCCCCTATGGCTTCCTGATCGCGTGCCTGATGATGGTCTCGGTGGCACTGGGGCAGTGGTGGTTATTCCGACGTTTGCGCTGGGTCTGAGGGTGAGCCATGTGACCCGAGCAAATTTGACCGCGTCTTTCACAGACATCACGAGAGGTGCGTATGCACGATCCGTTTGAACAGTCTTTGCGTGACATGCTCAAGGCATCACCGTCCACCCGGGACGATGATGCGTGCCTTGGGCGTGTACTGAAAACCGCCAACCGCCAGGTCGGCGCCGGTGATCTGTTCAGCCTGCTGGGCCGCTGGCTGCCCGCGCTGATGATCGCCCTGAATAACGGATCGGCCCATGTCGCTCCGGTTTCCCGCCACCGTAAACCTACCGTTCGCACTGCTGATAAGGCTGATTGAATATGGAACTTGATCTCTGGACTCAGAGCCTCGTCACTGCAATGACCGCGTTATGGACCAAGGTTGCAAATTTCATCCCGAACCTGTTCGGCGCACTGGTTGTGCTGCTGTTGGGTTTCGTCGTTGCGAAACTTTTGGACACTTTGTTGTCCAAGTTGCTCGCCAAGCTGGGGCTCGATCGCCTGATGGGCGGTACCGGTCTGACAAAATTACTGTCCCGCGCCGGCCTTCAGGTACCGATCTCGACCTTGATCGGCAAGATTGTCTATTGGTTCGTTCTGCTTATTTTTCTGGTTTCTGCCGCAGAATCCCTTGGACTTGAGCGGGTTTCGGCTACGCTTGACATGCTTGCGCTGTATTTGCCGAAAGTATTCGGCGCTGCGCTGGTGCTGCTGGTGGGTGTTTTGCTCGCGCAACTGGCCAATGGGCTGGTGCGGGGTGCGGCAGAGGGCGTAGGGCTGGATTACGCTGCGGGACTGGGGAGAATTGCCCAGGGCCTGGTGATTATCATCAGTATTTCGGTCGCAATCAGCCAGTTGGAGGTCAAGACTGACCTGCTCAACCACGTAATTGTGATCGTATTGATTACCGTTGGTCTGGCGGTTGCGCTGGCCATGGGGTTGGGAAGCCGGGAAATTGCCGGTCAGATTCTTGCGGGAATCTATGTGCGTGAGTTGTATCAGGTTGGGCAACAAGTGCGTGTTGGCGAGGTCGAAGGTCAGATCGAAGAGATCGGCACGGTTAAAACCACATTGCTGACCGATGAGGGTGAGCTAGTCTCTCTCTCCAATCGGATCCTCCTGGAACAGCATGTGAGTAGCCGCTAACCCGGCAAACCCTGCTAATGTATGCCGCCGCAAAAATGCCCTGAAAAGGGTTGCGGCGGACATTGACCTGACTGTCGGCCCGACTTGTTTTGAATAAAGCTCAATCGCTGTCCACGCGCTACGACCCCCGCGAGCTCTCTGATGAGGAGTTGGTCGCGCGCTCGCATACCGAGCTGTTTCACGTAACGCGCGCCTATGAAGAACTGATGCGGCGTTACCAGCGAACATTATTTAACGTCTGTGCACGGTATCTTGGGAACGATCGTGACGCAGACGATGTCTGTCAGGAAGTGATGTTGAAGGTGCTGTATGGCCTGAAGAACTTCGAGGGCAAATCGAAGTTCAAGACATGGCTATATAGCATCACGTACAACGAGTGCATCACGCAGTATCGGAAAGAACGGCGAAAGCGTCGCTTGATGGATGCTTTGAGTCTGGACCCCCTCGAGGAAGCGTCTGAAGAAAAGGCGCCGAAACCCGAGGACAAGGGTGGACTCGATCGCTGGTTAGTGTATGTGAACCCGATTGACCGTGAAATTCTGGTGCTACGATTTGTCGCAGAGCTGGAATTTCAAGAGATCGCGGATATCATGCATATGGGTTTGAGTGCGACAAAAATGCGTTACAAACGCGCTCTAGATAAATTGCGTGAGAAATTTGCAGGCATTGCTGAAACTTAGTTCGGCGCAAATATCTCTTACGTGTAGGCAAGTTCTGATAGACTTGCCGCCGAGTTGTCCCCCGGGTTGCGGGACTGCTTCACAATCACCAGATGGGGATTTAACGGATGAAACTGAAAAACACCTTGGGCTTGGCCATTGGTTCTTTGATTGCCGCCACTTCGTTCGGCGCTCTGGCACAAGGCCAAGGCGCAGTTGAAATCGAAGGCTTCGCCAAGAAAGAACAATTCGACAGCGCTCGTAACTTCAAGAACAACGGCAACCTGTTCGGTGGTTCGGTTGGTTACTTCTTGACCGACGACGTTGAACTGCGTCTGGGCTACGACGAAGTGCACAACGTGCGTTCCGACGACGGTCGTAACATCAAGGGCGCTAACACCGCTCTGGACGCTCTGTACCACTTCAACAACCCGGGCGACATGCTGCGTCCGTACGTATCGGCTGGCTTCTCCGATCAAAGCATCGGTCAGAACGGCTCCGGCGGTCGTAACCGTTCCACCTTCGCCAACGTTGGCGGCGGTGCCAAGCTGTACTTCACCGAGAACTTCTACGCCCGTGCTGGCGTTGAAGCTCAATACAACATCGACCAGGGCGACACCGAGTGGGCTCCAAGCGTCGGTATCGGTGTGAACTTCGGTGGCGGCTCCAAGCCTGCTGCTGCTCCAGTTCCAGCACCAGCTGAAGTCTGCTCCGACAGTGACAACGATGGCGTTTGCGACAACGTTGACAAGTGCCCGGACACCCCAGCCAACGTAACTGTTGACGCTGATGGCTGCCCAGCAGTTGCTGAAGTTGTTCGTGTTGAGCTGGACGTGAAATTCGACTTCGACAAGTCGGTAGTCAAGCCTAACAGCTACGGCGACATCAAAAACCTCGCTGACTTCATGAAGCAGTACCCATCCACCAGCACTACTGTTGAAGGTCACACTGACTCCGTCGGTCCTGACGCTTACAACCAGAAACTGTCCGAGCGTCGTGCAAACGCCGTTAAGCAAGTTCTGACCAACCAGTACGGTGTTGAATCGTCCCGCGTTCAGTCTGTTGGCTACGGCGAATCCCGCCCAGTTGCTGACAACAAAACTGACGCTGGTCGCGCTGTAAACCGTCGCGTAGAAGCGCAGGTTGAAGCTAACGCTAAGTAATTAGCGCGCAGCTCTGAAAAGCCCGGCTTAGGCCGGGCTTTTCTTTGTCTGCGATTTTGGGTTTCAGATTGGGGTTTGCGTCGCTTTTAAAAGATCGCAGCCTGCGGCAGCTCCTACAGGTTGAACGCAGAAGCTGTGTAGGAGCTGCCGAAGGCTGCGATCTTCTGACTTTCTTCGCAGGCCGCGACCGCACCGATCACCAGGATCGCCGGGCTTTTGAGCTCGAAGCTGCAGGCGTCTTCTTCCATCGCCGTCAGGTCGCTCCGACATTCCCGTTGGCATGGCAGGGAAGCGTTTTCAATCATTGCCACCGGTGTATCCGCCGCCATTCCTCCGGCGAGCAACTGCTCACGAATCTCGCTCAATTTTGCGACACCCATATACACCACCAGCGTCGTGCCACCTTGGGCCAGGGCTTGCCAGTTCAGACTGCTGCCATCCTGAGTGTGGGCGGTGACCAGCGTCACGCCGCGCGCAACACCCCGCAGGGTCAACGGAATATCGCATTGCGTTGCGCCGGCAAGCCCGGCAGTGATGCCGTTGACCAGTTCGACTTCGACCCCATGTTCACGCAGCCACTGCGCCTCTTCGCCGCCCCGGCCAAAAATGCACGGGTCGCCACCCTTGAGCCGCACCACGCATTTACCGTGGCGGGAGTAACGCAGCATCAGGCGATGAATGAATGCCTGAGGTGTGGAGCGACAGCCGCCGCGCTTGCCCACGGGAATGATCCGCGCCTGCGGGCAATGCTCCAGCACCGCGTCGTTGACCAGGTCATCGATCAGCACCACATCCGCTTCGCTCAACGCCCGCACGGCCTTGAGGGTCAACAATTCCGGATCGCCAGGACCCGCACCCACCAGCCAGACTTTTGCGCTCATAGTGTTTTCCTCACGAGGTGACGGCGACCGGCTGCGTAGTGGCGGCCAGCAAACGCTTGATTTCCGGGACGCAGGAGCCGCATTGCGTGCCGCAGCCCAATTCTTGTTTCAAACCCTGCAGGTCCATGCCGCGGCTAATGCCGGCGCAGACCGCGCTTTGACTGACGTTTTTGCAGTTGCACAGGGTTTTGTTACCGGCGGTCGGCGTATTGGCGTTGCCCGGTGGGGCGCTCAGCGGTGCCAGCAACCAGCGCCTCAATTGTTCGTCGGCGCGACCTTCCAGCCACAGGCTTTGCAGCCAGTGTCGGGCAAGGGTTTCACCGGCCAGGCGAATCGCGGTGATCCGGCCATTTTCGATCCGAACCCTTTTACCGATGGAGCGCCGTGGGTCGTCGTAAGCCAAAACCGGGCCATCGTTGAGTCCCAGGCATTGATCGATATCACGCAGCAGTTGCGGATCGGGCGCGACGGAGCTGGCAGCGCGTATCAGTAGCGCGGGGCGTTCACGGCCAGTCAGGCTGAGGCTGACGTAGGAAAACGCCTCGCAGAGCGGTCGTAGCGTCTCAAAGTGCTGTTGAACATCGCCCTCGATCAGGGCGAACAGGTTCCACGGCAGTTGCACCGGTTCCAGGCGCACGCCGCTGTGTTTGAGTTCGGGCTGTTTGGATAGCGGGTCGAAGGCGGGAAGAGTGAGGGTATTTACGCCGCCCTTGAGGAAGCGATCACCCCAATGCATCGGTAGAAATGCCTGGCCGGGTCGCACGCTATCGTCAGCGCCGACGGCGACAATCACTGCGCCACGGCGACTTTTCAGGCTGACCAGGTCGCCCGATTGCAGCCGATGCCGGCGCAGTTCATCCGGGTGCAAACTCAACACAGCTTCGCTGACATGGCCGAATAGCTGCGCGGCGGTGCCGGTGCGGCTCATGCCATGCCATTGATCCCGCAGGCGGCCGGTGATCAAGGTCAGCGGGAAGCGCGCGTCGCGTTGTTCCTTGGCTGCGCGATACGGGTCGGCCACGAATTGCGCACGTCCACTGGCAGTCGGGAAAACTCCGTCCAGATACAGTCGAGCTGTGCCTTCGCTGGCGCCAGTGGGGAAGGGCCATTGCTGCGGACCGAGGCGGTCGATCAGTTCATGACTGATGCCGGACAAGTCCAGATCACGCCCGCGGGTCAATTGCTTGTACTCGTCGAAGACCTGCGCCGGGTTTTCAAAGGCAAACAGGCTGGTTTGCCCGGGACGCAGATATTTTTCCAGGCGCTGTGCGAAATCCACCGTGATCGACCAGTCAGAGCGTGCTTCACCGGGCGCGACGATGGCTCGGCGAACGTGGGAAATGCGACGTTCAGAGTTGGTCACCGTGCCGTCCTTTTCGCCCCAACTGGCGGCGGGCAGCAACAGGTCGGCAAACGCGGCGGTTTCGGTGGTGCGGAAGGCCTCCTGCAACACCACGAACGGGCAGGCTTGCAGTGCCGCGCGCACGGCGGTTTGATCCGGCATTGATTGCGCAGGGTTGGTGCAGGCGATCCACAGCGCCTTGATCTTGCCACTGCGCACCTGATCGAACAGTTCAATGGCGGTAAGCCCGGTGTTTTCGGGGAGTTGTTCAACGCCCCAATAGGCTGCCACTTCCGCGCGATGTTCGGCATTGGCAGCCTCGCGATGGCCTGGCAACAGGTTCGACAAGCTGCCGGTTTCGCGGCCACCCATGGCATTCGGCTGACCGGTCAGCGAGAAAGGTCCTGCGCCGGGGCGGCCGATTTGCCCGGTGGCCAGGTGCAGGTTGATCAGTGCGCTGTTTTTCGCGCTGCCGGCGGTGGACTGGTTCAAGCCCATGCACCACAGCGACAGGAAACTCGGTGAAGTGCCAACCCATTCGGCGCATTGCTGCAGTTGCTCGACGCTGATCCCGCAGAGCTGCGAAACCATCTGCGGCGTGTAATCGCGCACCAGGTTTTTCAGTTCGGCCAAGCCTTCGGTGTGGGCCTTGATGAA
Organism: Pseudomonas sp. NPDC098740; assembly: GCF_044760065.1. Lineage (NCBI taxonomy): Bacteria > Pseudomonadati > Pseudomonadota > Gammaproteobacteria > Pseudomonadales > Pseudomonadaceae > Pseudomonas > Pseudomonas sp. NPDC098740. Next base: position 108,187 of record NZ_JBIWAM010000002.1, read on the forward strand.
GTCGCGGTCGACCCAGTCTTCCCACAGCAGCAGGTGCAAAATCCCATGGAATAAGGCGACATCGGTGCCTGGCAGAATCGCCAGGTGCAGGTCAGCCAGATCGCAGGTGTCGGTACGACGCGGGTCGATGACGATGACTTTCATCTGTGGTCGGCGGGATTTCGCTTCCTCCAGACGACGGAAAAGTATCGGGTGGGCGTAGGCCATGTTGCTGCCGACGATCATCACGCAGTCGCTCAATTCCAGGTCTTCGTAGCTGCACGGCGGTGCGTCGGCGCCCAGGCTGCGCTTGTAACCGACCACTGCCGAAGACATGCACAGGCGCGAATTGCTGTCGATGTTGTTGGTGCCCACCAGCGCTCGCGCCAGTTTGTTGAAGGCGTAGTAATCCTCGGTCAGCAATTGCCCGGAGATATAGAACGCCACGCTGTCCGGGCCGTGTTCGAAGAGGGTCTCGGCAAAAACGCTGGCGGCGTGATCGAGGGCGGTGTCCCAGTCGGTGCGGCTGCGGGCCAGGCCTTTGCCCAGGCGCAGTTCGGGATACAACGCCCTGGCTGCGAGGTCGCCGGTGAGGTGCAATGTAGAGCCTTTGCTGCACAGTTTGCCGAAGTTGGCCGGGTGGGCCGGATCGCCGCTGACGCCGAGAATGCGCTCGCCGTCATGCTCGATCAGCACGCCGCAGCCGACCCCGCAATAGCAGCAGGTGGAAGCGGTGATCTGGTTCATCAGCTTGCTTCCCGCAGGGCCAGCAACACCCGGCCATTCTCGACCCGTGCCGAATGGTGGTGAGCGCAACCGATGTCCGGGGCCTGGGCTTCACCGGTTTCCAGGTCGATCTGCCAGTTATGCAGCGGGCAGGCGACTCGTTTGCCGTAGATCAAACCTTGGGACAGTGGTCCGCCCTTGTGCGGGCAGCGGTCGTCGAGTGCGAAAACCTCATCATCGCTGGTACGAAAAATCGCGATGTCGCCTTTGGGGCCGGCAATGATCCGGGAGCCCAGGGCATTGATTTCTTCCAGTGCGCAGATATCCAGCCAGTTCATGCCGGCACCTCCAGATTCTTCACCGTGATGACGTCGAATTCTTTTTTCAGCAGCGGTTGTTCCAGGCGTTCCTTCCACGGGTCCTGTTCGAACGACAAGGAGAATTGCAAGCGATCGTTGAGCGCTTTGCGCCGCTCCGGGTCTTCCAGCACGGCTTTCTTGATGTGTTCCATGCCGACCCGTTGCAGGTAGTGCACGGTGCGTTCGAGGTAGAAAGCTTCTTCGCGATAGAGCTGCAGGAACGCGCCGTTGTATTCACGCACTTCTTCGGCGGTCTTGAGCTTGACGAAGAATTCCGCGACTTCGGTTTTGATCCCGCCGTTGCCACCGATGTACATCTCCCAGCCTGAATCCACGCCGATAATTCCGACGTCCTTGATGCCCGCTTCCGAACAGTTGCGAGGGCAACCGGAGACGGCCAGTTTCACTTTGTGCGGCGACCACATGTTGAACAGGTCGTGCTCCAGCTCAATGCCCAGTTGCGTGGAATTCTGGGTGCCGAAGCGGCAGAACTCGCTGCCGACGCAAGTCTTCACGGTGCGGATGGATTTGCCGTAGGCGTGGCCGGACGGCATGTCGAGGTCCTTCCAGACGCCCGGCAGGTCCTGCTTCTTGATCCCCAGCAAATCGATACGCTGACCGCCGGTCACCTTGACCATTGGCACGTTGTATTTGTCGGCCACGTCGGCAATGCGCCGCAGTTCCGAGGGATTGGTCACACCGCCCCACATCCGTGGGACTACAGAGTAAGTGCCATCTTTTTGAATGTTGGCGTGGGCACGTTCGTTGATCAGGCGCGATTGCGGGTCGTCCTTGGCTTCACCCGGCCAGGTGGAAATCAGGTAGTAGTTGAGCGCCGGGCGGCACGTGGCGCAGCCGTTCGGCGTGCGCCAGTTCAAATAGCTCATGGTGCCGGCGATGGTCAGCAGATGCTGCTCGCGGATGGCCTGGCGGATTTGCCCGTGATTCAAGTCGCTGCAACCGCAAATGGCTTTTTCGCTTTTCGGTTTGACGTCTGCTGCGCCGCCCACGGTGTTGATCAGTATCTGCTCCACCAGGCCTGCGCAGGAACCGCAGGAGCTGGCAGCCTTGGTGTGTTTCTTGACGTCATCGACGCTGAACAGCCCGTGTTCCTGGATCGCCTTGACGATGGTGCCTTTGCACACACCGTTGCAGCCGCAGACTTCGGCGGTGTCGGCCATGCTCATGGCTTTGTCCTGGCCTTGATGTCCTACGTCGCCAATGGAGTTTTCACCAAACATTAAATGATCGCGGATCTCGTCGATGGCGTGGTTCTCACGGATCTGCCGGAAATACCAGCCACCGTCTGCCGTATCGCCGTACAGACAGGCCCCGACCAGCACGTCATCCTTGATCACCAGTTTTTTGTAGACCCCGCCGATAGGGTCGGAGAGGGTGATGGTTTCGGTGCCTTCGCCGCCCATGAAGTCGCCGGCGGAGAACAGGTCGATGCCGGTGACTTTCAATTTGGTCGACGTCACCGAGCCTTTGTAGGTGGCGAAGCCCAGTTGGGCGAGGTGGTTGGCGCAGACCTTGGCCTGTTCGAACAGCGGCGCCACCAGACCGTAAGCGATGCCGCGGTGACTGGCGCATTCGCCGATGGCGTAGATGCGTGGGTCGTAGGTTTGCAGAGTGTCGTTGACCAGAATCCCGCGGTTGCAGGGAATGCCGGATTTTTCCGCGAGTTCGGTGTTGGGGCGAATACCGGCGGCCATCACCACCAGGTCGGCGGGGATGATGTCGCCGTTCTTGAACTCAACCGAGCCGACCCGGCCATTGCCGGCATCGTGCAGCGCCTGGGTTTGCTCGCAAAGACGAAAGTGCAGGCCGCGGGCTTCCAGGGCGGTTTGCAGCAACTGACCGCTGGTTTTGTCCAGTTGCCGTTCCAGCAGCCATTCACCGATGTGCACCACAGTGACGTGCATGCCGCGCAGCATCAGGCCGTTGGCGGCTTCCAGACCGAGCAGGCCGCCACCGATCACCACGGCGTGCTTGTGGGTTTTCGCGGTGTCGATCATTGCCTGGGTGTCGGCGATGTCGCGGTAGCCGATCACACCGTCCAAGGTGTTGCCGGGGATCGGCAGGATGAACGGAGTCGAGCCGGTGGCGATCAGCAGGCGATCGTATTCGGCCTCGCTGCCGTCTTCGGCGATCACGCGGCGTTTGACCCGGTCGATCTCCACCACTTTGCGGTTGAGCAGCAGCTTGATGTTGTTGTCCAGGTACCAGTCCAGATCGTTGAGCACGATCTCTTCGAAGGTCTGTTCACCGGCCAGCACCGGTGATAGCAGGATGCGGTTGTAGTTGGTATGGGGTTCGGCGCCGAAGACCGTGATGTCGTACAGCTCATTGCTCAGCTTGAGCAGTTCTTCCAGGGTGCGAACCCCGGCCATGCCGTTGCCGATCATCACCAGTTTTAGTTTTTTCATCAGGTTCTCCGGGGAGCTCAGACCCGCCTCATCAGGGCTTTCAGGTCTTGCTCGACAAAATTTGCGCAAACAAAAAAAGGCGTCCCGCTAGTTGCCTAGCGAGGACGCCTTTGTCCTGGTCCCGTTCTCTCGGGAAGCGCATCCTTCGTCGTTGAAGGCTGGGCTTTATGTAAGTTGAAAGATGTAATGCAGTGGTTGTGCCAAGTCGCAAAAATGCGGAATTTATGGGCTCTTGGCATGGGGGGAGGGTATTTCCGTGCACCGGTTCAATGCGCGATGCCCGGTTTTGAAGCAGAAAAGTCAAAAGATCGCAGCCTACGGCAGCTCCTACAGGAGATCGTGGGCACCCGTAGGAGCTGCCGCAGGCTGCGATCTTTTGATCTTTTGGGTGCAGTGAAAAACTCAGCCATGAAACAGTAAAAACAGCAGCACCAGGTTCACCAGTAACGACACGAGCGCCAAGGTCCGCCAGACCTTCAACGGTTCGCGCTCCAGCAGCGGTCTGGGTCGCACGCTTAAACTGCGCCGCTCGCCCTGTTCCAGCAGCAGCAACCATTCTTCCGCCGTTTCAAAGCGTTGAGCCGGATCCGCCGCCACGGCGCGCTCCAGGCTTTGTGCAATCCATTCCGGCAGGTCGGGTCGATAGCGACTGGCGCTGACAGAGACCCCGAACCGTGGGCGCTGGAAGGCTTCGATTTCGCCGTAGGGATAATGCCCGGTGAGCAGGAAATACAAGGTCACGCCGACGGCATACAAGTCCTGTTGCGGTGTCGGCGCTTCCCCGCGAAAGGCTTCCGGCGCGATATAGCTGGGCGTTCCGGGCAGGGCAGAAGGCTGGTCTTCGGACAGGCCTGGGCAGTAGGCGAGACCGAAGTCCAGCAGGCGTAATTCGCCGTCGTCCCCCAGCAGCAGGTTCTCCGGTTTGATGTCGCGATGGAGAATCTGCCGTCGATGCAGCATGCCAACGGCGCGCAGCAGGCGTTCGGCCAAATCCTGCCATTGGGGCAGAGGCAGCGGTCCGACATCGGCGTGCAGTTCCGCCAAGGTAGATCCGGAATATTCCCGCATCACGTAGTACAAATGCTGACGCTGACTGGCGGCATGGACTTCAGGGAAATGCCGCCCGGCCACGCGCTTGAGAAACCATTCTTCCGACAGCAGCGCCTGCCCGGCCAAGTGATCGTCGCGCAGTGCACCGGGCAAGGTTTTCAGCAGCCAGGGTTGTTGTTGCCCATCGCGCACCCGATAGAGCAACGACTGCTGACTCTGACCGAGTATCCCTTCGACCTGCCAACCTTCAAAAGTCTGACCTGGTTTCAAGGCTGGCGGCAGCGGCCATTGCTGCAAATGAATCAACGCATCGCCGATGCTCGTTTCACCGAGGGCATCGACCCGCACCAACAAGGCGCTGGCGTTGTCCTGGCTGCCGGCCAGATGCGCTGCATTGACCAAGGTCTGCGCAGCGCTGTTCAGATCCGGTTGATCGCGCAGAATTGCCGCAATTGCGGTGTCGCCCAGCACGGCCCAAATGCCATCACTGAGCAGTACGAAACTTTCGTTCAGCCGCAGTTCGCCATCGAGAAAATCCAGCACCAAATGCTGATCGAGCCCCAGCGCCCGTTTGAGCACATGCTGCATGCCCGGCTGGTCCCAGACGTGATCCTCGCTGACCCGCTGCAAAGTGTCGGCGTGCCAGCGATAAACCCGGCAATCGCCGACATGGGCCAAGGTAAATCGCCTGCCGCGCATGACCAAAGCACTGACGGTGGTGAGCAACGGTTGCCCACCGCCATTGGCCTGCAACCAGCGATTTTGTGCCAGCAGCAGGCGATCCAATGCCTGCGCGACGCCCCAGGTTTCCGGCGTGGCGTAGTAATCCAGCGCCAGAGCCTGCAACGTCGAGCGGGCGGCGAGGCCACCATCGGCGCACTGGCTGACGCCATCGGCGATGGCGAACAGGTAACCCTTGCTCGCCGCCAGCGCCGGGGCCGGAGTCACCAGGCGCAGGGCGTCCTGATTCTCCTCGCGAGGGCCGATGGCGCTCGCTTCGGCAAAACTCAGTTGCAGGCTCATTGAGGCCTCAGACCCGAGCGGCGGTCACGGCTGCCGAACCCCAAGTGGTTCTCCAGCGACGTTTCACGCCGTGCAGACCGAACCAGGCCAGAACGCCAAGGCTGGCGAACAACCACAAGGCCAGTTGATAACTGCCGGTGCTTTGCTTGATCGCGCCCATGCCCGCAGCCAGTGCAAATCCACCAATACCGCCGGCCATGCCGATCAAACCGGTCATCACACCGATCTCCCGACGAAAACGCTGCGGCACCAATTGGAAAACTGCGCCGTTACCGGCACCCAAACCGAGCATGGTGCAGACGAAAAGTGCCAGTGCCGCGTAGGAACTCGGCAGATTGAAACCCACCGCTGCGATGCAGACCGCCGCTACCGTGTACATCCCCAAGAGGGTGCGAATGCCACCGAAACGGTCGGCCAGAGCGCCGCCCAACGGACGCATCAAGCTGCCACCGAACACGCAGGCGGCGGTGTAGTAACCGGCGGTCACCGGGCTGAGGCCATATTGGTCGTTGAAATAGCCGGGCAGGGCGCTGGCCAGGCCGATGAAGCCGCCGAAGGTCACGCTGTAGAAAAACATGAACCACCAGCTGTCGCGGTCGCCCAAGGCCTTGAAGTAGTCGGACATGGACTTGGCTTTCGGCCGCTCAGGTGCGTTTTTGGCCAGCCAGGCGAAGACGATGATGGTCAGAATCAGCGGGATCAGGGCGAAGCCGAACACGTTGCTCCAGCCAAATGCAGCGGCCAGTACCGGGGCGATCAGTGCAGCGAGCACGGTGCCCGAGTTACCGGCACCGGCGATGCCCATGGCTTTGCCTTGGTGTTGTGGTGGATACCATTGCGAGGCCAGCGGCAGGGCGACGGCGAAGGATGCGCCGGCCATGCCGAGGAACAGGCCCAGCACCAGCGCTTGTTCGTAACTGTGAATGCCGAGTTTCCAGGCGCCGAACAGCGCGCAGATGACGATCACCTGGCCAATCAGCCCGGCGGTTTTCGGCGACAGGCGATCAGCCAGCAAGCCCATTACAAAGCGCAATACCGCCCCGGCCAGAATCGGCGTGGCCACCATCAGTCCGCGCTGTTGGGTGGTCAGCTGCAGATCGGCGGCGATCTGCACCGCCATTGGACCGAGCAGGTACCAGACCATGAAACTCAGGTCGAAATAGAGGAAGGCCGCGAACAGTGTCGGGGTATGGCCGGATTTCCAGAAGCTTGAATTCATCGCGCACCTCAGCTGTTAGGAGTCTCGAGAAGGAGTCATGAGCTTGCAGGTGGGGCGCCGCATCGGCCGCACCACCGGCCCCGGTCTGTGGGGCCAAAACAAAAAAACGCCGCCACCGGATTCGCCAAAGGGCAAATGAGGTGAGCGACGTCTTTGTCGTAGGTGGGGCAACCGCCGTTGGTTACCTGTAGTGATTACCTAGCGAGATCTGTGCCACATCCGGAATTTTTGTTAAGGCAAAAAGATCGCAGCCTTCGGCAGCTCCTACAGGGTGTACGCATCCGATGTAGGAGCTGCCGAAGGCTGCGATCTTTTGCTCTTCAACCCAACAACTCGCTCATGGCGATAATCTGCTCCGCCACCTGAATCAGCTTCTGCTGGCGGCTCATGGCCTGGCGGCGCATCAGGGTGTAGGCCTCTTCCTCGTTGCAGTCCTTCATTTTCATCAGCAGCCCTTTGGCCAGCTCGATGCGCTTGCGCTCGGCCAGTTGCTGGTCGCGGGCGTTGAGCTGGGCTCGCAGGGCCTGGTCGCTTTCAAAACGCGCCATGGCCACGTCGAGAATCGGCTGCAAGCGCTGTGCGTGGATGCCTTCGACGATGTAGGCACTGACGCCGGACTTGATCGCCTGACGCATCACATCGGGGTCATGTTCATCGGTAAACATCACGATTGGCCGCGGTTGGTCGCGGCTCACCAGCACAACTTGTTCCATCACATCGCGGCTCGGTGACTCGGTATCGATCAAAATCACGTCCGGACGCACCGTTTCGACGCGCGCGGGCAGGTCGATGGTCAGGCCCGACTCGTCGATCACCTCGAATCCGGCTTCGGTCAGGGCCGCCTTAAGGCGACCGACTTTCTTCGCAGTGTCGTTGATCAGCAGGATACGCAACATATTCGTAGTCTCCTGTCAGCGGCTGGCGAGAAGGGGCGAGCTGTCGCTCATGGCGTGCAGCTTGAAACTGTGGGCATAGCCGGCGGGGTCCAGGCCATCCCAGACCTTGCCGTCGATCAACTGGCTGCTGCGCATTTGCTGATCACTCGCGGCCACACCTACAGCGGTGGCGGCCTCTCGATACAAGTCTAGTTGCTGGACCTGACGGGCCACGCCCAGGTAGTCCGGGTCGTCGCGCAACAAACCCCAACGGCGGAACTGAGTCATGAACCACATGCCATCGGACAGATACGGCAGATTGACCTCGCCATCACCATGGAAGCGCAGTGCGTGCGGGTCTTGCCAGCGATGACCCAGGCCATCGGCGTAGTCACCGAGCAATCGCGGTTCGATGCAGTCGAGCGGTGCGTCGAGGTATTGCGGGGCACTCAACAGCTTCGCGGTGCTGCGGCGATTCTCGGTGCTTTCTTCGATGAAGCGGCTGGCCTCCAGAATCGCCATCACCAGCGCCCGTGCGGTGTTGGGGTATTGCTCGACAAAGGCGCGGGTGCAGCCGAGGACTTTTTCCGGATGATCGGGCCAGATGGTCTGGGTGGTTGCCATCGTGAACCCCAGATTTTGCTGCACCGCGCTGGCGGACCATGGCTCGCCGACGCAGAAGCCGTCGATGCGCCCGGCTTGCAGGTGCGCGACCATTTGCGGCGGCGGCACCACCACGCTGTCGACGTCCTGCAACGGATGAATACCCTGACTCGCGAGCCAGTAATACAACCACATGGCGTGGGTGCCCGTAGGAAATGTCTGGGCGAAGGTGAGTTTTGGGCGACTTTGGTGCACGTGCCGTTCCAGTGCTTCAGGACCGGTCACGTCCAGCGCCTGTAAGCCATGGGAGAGGTTGATGCTCTGGCCATTCTGATTCAGGCCCATGAGCACCGCCATGTCGGTCGACGCGACACCGCCGATGCCCAAATGCACCGCGTAGATCAAACCGTACAGACTGTGGGCGGCATCGAGTTCGCCACTGACCAGTTTGTCCCGCAGGTTGGCCCAGGACGACTGGCGCTTGAGGTTCAGGGTCAGGCCATAAGGTTGGGCAAAGCCCTGCGTGGCCGCGACCACTACCGAGGCGCAGTCGCTCAGGGCCATGAAGCCGAGGTTGATTTCGGTCTTTTCCGGGGCATCGCTGCCGTTGACCCAGGCCAGAGGGTTGGCTGGAACTTCAATCATCAGTAAACACCTTCCATAAAAAAGCGCCGGACCGGGCTGCTTGCCAGAGCAAGGCCAAGTGACGACGCCTTTGTCTTTCGACTCATCCCGCCGTTGGCATGAGTGCTGATGTCAGTGACGGTGCAAGGCATATGCCATCGCTCGCTGATTTTGTCGCGCGCCTCGCCTGCAACCCCGATGCCCGGCTATAATCGCCGCCACTTTTCGTAGCCCAGAGTCAAACCCGCCCATGTACACCCTGGCCCGTCAGCTGTTGTTCAAACTTTCCCCGGAAACCTCCCACGATCTGTCCCTGGACCTGATCGGCGCGGGCGGGCGTTTGGGCCTCAACGGCTTGCTGTGCAAGGCGCCGGCGAAAATGCCGGTGACCGTCATGGGCCTGGACTTCCCGAACCCGGTGGGTCTGGCGGCCGGGCTGGACAAGAACGGCGCGGCCATCGACGGTTTTGCGCAACTGGGGTTTGGGTTTGTCGAAATCGGCACCATCACGCCGCGCCCGCAGCCGGGCAATCCGAAGCCACGCATCTTCCGTCTGCCGGAAGCCGAGGCGATCATCAACCGCATGGGGTTCAACAACCTCGGCGTCGATCACCTGCTGGCTCGAGTGGCGGCGGCCAAGTTCAAGGCCGTGCTGGGTATCAATATCGGCAAAAACTTCGATACCCCGGTTGAGCGGGCGGTCGACGACTACCTGATCTGCCTGGACAAGGTCTACGCCCACGCCAGCTACGTGACGGTCAACGTCAGCTCGCCGAACACCCCGGGCCTGCGCAGCCTGCAATTCGGAGATTCGCTGAAGCAATTGTTGGCCGACCTGGCGACGCGCCGCGCAGAACTGGCGCTGCGCCACGGCAAACATGTACCTCTGGCGATCAAGATTGCGCCGGACATGACCGACGAAGAAACCGCTCAGGTCGCGCAAGCGCTGATCGAAACCGGGATGGACGCGGTGATCGCCACCAATACCACCCTGAGCCGCGTTGGCGTAGAAGGCATGGAGCATGGTGACGAGGCGGGCGGTCTGTCCGGCGCACCGGTTCGTGACAAGAGCACCCACACCGTGAAGGTGCTGGCGGCCGAGTTGGCCGGTCGCTTGCCGATCATCGCCGTGGGCGGCATCACCGAAGGCAAGCACGCGGCTGAGAAAATCGCTGCGGGTGCCAGCCTGGTGCAGCTCTATTCCGGCTTCATCTATAAAGGCCCGGCGCTGATTCGTGAATCCGTAGACGCCATCGCGGCCTTGCGCTAAACCCCGTAGGAGCTGCCGAAGGCTGCGATGTTTTGACTTTGATTTTGATTGCCAGGAAGCAAGATCAAAAGATCGCAGCCTTCGGCAGCTCCTACAGTGAGAGAGTGTTTGGCCAGAGAACAGGCATAAAAAAGGGCTCCTCGAAGGAGCCCCTGGGCCGAAGCCCGCCGCCCGGATGGGGCGTGCGTGGTAAGTCGTTACGTAATCAGATTGTCGTGTCGGAGTGTGTGCCCTGTGTTAGCCGACGGCGTGAAGTTCGTTGAGTCTATGGATTCCCGCAGTGCCGGTCATACCGTCCCAATTGTCGCCGCGTCCTTCTCGCCAGCCGTTAATCCAGGCTTGGCGTACCGACGGTAGAGTAAATGGGCAAAGCTCGCGGGATTTGCCACCAACGCCATATTGATATCCGCGCAAAAATGCTCTTTCCAACGGATCACGCTTAAGTCTTCTCATAGGGTGTTGCCCTCACTTGTTGACTGTATTTATCGCGTCGACCTCAATCGAGGTCTGGCAGAAAAACTCCTGCCGTTGGGGCTCGCTGCCGGCGTCGCGAGCCAAGGTGTTGACGTCATTGCGGTGTCAACCTGTGTTGAGTTCTAACCAATGCGTCACATCGAGGGAATGATCGTTTTGTCATAAGGACGTAACTATTAAGGTGGTATGGCCATAAGTAACACGATGTTGTCCCGTGTTTATTGGCAAAACCCCGGTATGATCGGCCCTGCGCTGCATGATGGATTGAATCCCTAAGTGAGAATACCTCCTGTTGAGCAGGGGGACTATTCGACGAAGGGTCGACTTATGACATTTTGTTGCATCAACTTTTTTATCTGCCTTTGCATCTAAGCTCTTTTAACCCGAGCAGCAAGGGTGGAACGGCACACCTTCGTGCCACGCGGGCGCTCTTTTAGAAAAGTGCCTGATTGAAAACCGGGCCGGCAATGCGTTGTCGGTTCACTTAGCCAAAGGCTCTGAAATTCCAATGTCCGATCAATTCGAAATCTTCCTCACTTGCCCAAAAGGCCTTGAAGGCCTGCTCATCGAGGAAGCCGTCGGGCTTGGCCTTGAAGAAGCGCGTGAGCACACCTCTGCCGTGCGCGGCATGGCAACCATGGAAACCGCTTACCGCCTGTGCCTGTGGTCGCGTCTGGCGAACCGGGTGCTGCTGGTGCTCAAGCGTTTCCCGATGAAAGACGCTGAAGACCTCTATCACGGCGTGCTGGATATCGAGTGGCAAGACCACATGCTCAACGACGGCACCCTGGCCGTCGAGTTCAGCGGTCACGGCTCGGGCATCGACAACACCCACTTCGGCGCCTTGAAGGTCAAGGACGCCATCGTCGACAAATTGCGCACCCCGCAGGGCGACCGTCCATCCATCGACAAGCTCAATCCGGACCTGCGCATTCACCTGCGCCTGGATCGCGGCGAAGCGATTCTGTCCCTCGACCTCTCCGGCCACAGCCTGCATCAGCGCGGCTATCGCTTGCAGCAGGGCGCGGCGCCGCTGAAGGAAAACCTCGCGGCGGCTATCCTGATCCGTTCCGGCTGGCCACGCATTGCGGCCGATGGCGGCGCGCTGGCTGACCCGATGTGCGGTGTCGGTACGTTCCTCGTCGAAGCCGCGATGATCGCCGCCGACATGGCGCCGAACCTGCGTCGTGAGCAGTGGGGTTTCACGGCCTGGCTCGGTCACGTCCCGGCCCTGTGGAAAAAGCTTCACGAAGAAGCCACTGAGCGTTGCGCGGCCGGTCTGGCCAAGCCACCGCTGTGGATTCGCGGTTACGAAGCGGACCCGCGCCTGATTCAACCGGGCCGCAACAACGTTGAACGTGCCGGCCTGAGCGAGTGGATCAAGATCTACCAGGGCGAAGTCGGGACGTTTGAGCCACGTCCGGACCAGAACCAGAAAGGCCTGGTGATCTGCAACCCACCATACGGTGAGCGTCTGGGTGATGAAGCGAGCTTGCTCTATCTCTACCAGAACCTCGGCGAACGTCTGCGTCAGGCCTGCTTGAACTGGGAAGCTGCGGTATTCACCGGCGCCCCGGACCTGGGCAAGCGCATGGGCATCCGCAGCCACAAACAGTATTCGTTCTGGAACGGCGCGTTGCCGTGCAAGTTGTTGCTGATCAAAGTCACGCCGGACCAGTTCGTCACTGGCGAACGTCGCACCCCGGAACAGCGTCAGGTCGAGCGTGAACAAGTTCAAGCCGAAGTCGAAGTCGCAGACAACGACGTGGCACCCGGCAAGTACGAGAAGTACAACAAGAACGGCAACCCGATCAAACCGGCCCCGGTGGTGATCGAGCAACCGCGCTTGAGCGAAGGCGGGCAGATGTTTGCCAACCGCCTGCAAAAGAACCTCAAGGCCCTCGGCAAGTGGGTCAAGCGTGAAGGCATCGACTGCTACCGCGTCTACGATGCCGACATGCCGGAATACTCGATGGCCATCGACCTGTATCAGGATTGGGTCCACGTCCAGGAATACGCCGCGCCGAAGTCCATCGATCCGGAAAAAGCCTCGGCGCGCATGTTCGATGCCCTGGCTGCCATTCCGCAGGCCCTGAACATCGACAAGAGCCGCGTGGTGGTCAAGCGTCGCGAGCGTCAGAGCGGCACCAAGCAGTACGAACGCCAAGCGGCACAGGGCAAGTTCGTCGAGGTCAACGAAGGCGGCGTGAAGCTGCTGGTGAACCTCACGGATTACCTCGACACCGGGCTGTTCCTCGATCACCGGCCAATGCGCATGCGGATTCAGAAAGAGGCAGCCGGCAAGCGCTTCCTCAACCTGTATAGCTACACCGCAACCGCCAGTGTTCACGCAGCCAAGGGCGGCGCACGCAGCACCACCAGCGTCGACCTGTCGAAAACTTATCTGGACTGGGCGCGTCGCAACCTGTCGCTGAACGGTTTCTCCGACAAGAACCGTCTGGAGCAGGGCGACGTGATGGCCTGGCTCGATGCCTGCCGTGACGAATACGACCTGATCTTCATCGATCCGCCGACGTTCTCCAACTCCAAGCGCATGGAAGGGATCTTCGACGTGCAGCGTGACCAGGTGCAATTGATCGACCTGGCCATGGCGCGTCTGGCCCCCGGCGGCGTGTTGTACTTCTCCAACAACTTCCGCAAGTTCCAGCTCGAGGAAAACCTCACCGAGCGTTATGCGGTCGAGGAAATCACCGCCCAGACCATCGATCCGGATTTCGCCCGTAATGGCAAGATCCACCGTGCCTGGAAAATCACGGCTCGCTGACACTTGAAGGGATTGGATCCACAGAGCCTTGATTTTTAAAGGCTCTTGGCTTCTTTCTGTGCTGGTCAAATTGATGGCTAATAGCTATAACTCAACGCATGGCCAATGGGCTTTCCCGCACCTGGCGTTTTGAGTTGCGTCTATGTCGTTGCCCGCCGTGCGCCCGAAGATCCTGGGGTTTATCAGTGAAGATGTCTCGGCCTGGCTGGTCGCACTGCTGGTATTGGTTGTCGGCGGGATTCTCACGGGATTGCTGGCGTGGTCGACGCTGAATCTGTTCCACCATCAATTGCGGCAACGTTTCCAACTGCTGGCCAGTGAACGTTACAGCCGTATCGAAGAGCGTTTCGAAGATCAGGAGCAGCGCCTCGATGGCCTGCGCCGGTTCTTTGCCAATTCCGATTCGGTCTCCCGCGAGGAGTTCGACGGCTACACCCAACCGCTGCTGCACCGGACTCAGGCGTACTCCTACGCCAAGAGGGTAACCCGCGCCGAACGGGCGGAATTTGAACGCAAGGTGCGTGCAGAGGGTTTACCCGACTTCACCCTTCGTGAACTCAATACCGACGGCCAGCTGCAACTGGCGGCCGAGCGGGAGGAGTACGTGGCGGTGCTGTATAGCCAGACCCAGAGCAAACTGGGTTCGCCGCTGGGCTACGACTTGTTGGCTCAACCCTTGCGCCGTTCCACCCTTGAACGGGCTGATCTGCACGGAGGCATGGCGGTATCGCAGCCGATGCAACTGGTCAGTATCGAGCCGGCCTATGCGCGCGGCGTGCTGCTGGTCGCACCGGTGATGCTGCGCAATAGCCCGGGCACGGCGGGGGTGAAACCGTTCGGCTATGTCATGGCTGTGATCAGCATGCGCCAGTTGCTGGCGGACGGGCTGCCGGAGGCGGGGCGTGACTACCTATCGGTGCGTATCCTCGACTTATCCACAGACGATCAGCACGAAGTGCTTTATGAGTCCCCCAACAACCCGGCCCCCAGTGAGTTGACCGCTTCCCGGCTGCTGCGGCTTGCTGACCATGACTATCAAGTCGACATTCAGCCCAGCGATGCCTTCCTGCGAGCCAATCACTCTTCGGTGACCACCCTGGTGGTGCTGGGCGGTTTGCTCAGTCTGTTGCTCAGTGCCTTGCTCTATGTGCTGGTCAGTCAGCGTCAACGGGCGCTGAAAATGGTCGAGCAACGGACCCAGGAACTGCGCGCCCGTGAGCAGGAGTTGCGCGGCACCCATGGCCAGTTGCGTGGCGTGCTGAATGCCGCGACCCAGGTGGCAATCATCGCCACTGATCTGCGCGGGGTTATCCAAACTTTTAATGCTGGTGCCGAGCAAATGCTTGGCTACACCAGCGCCGAAGTGGGGGGCCACATGACCCTGGAAAACCTGCACCTGCCCCGAGAGCTCCTGGCACGTTCGGCGGAGTTGAGCGCGCGTTATGGCAAACCGATTCCGACCTGCCAGGCGATGTTGGTCGAGGGCGGCGAGGAGGGCGGTCACGAAGCGCGGGAATGGACGCTGTTGCGTAGCGACGGCAGCCATTTGACGGTGAACATGCTGGCGACCCCGGTCCTCGACGAGCAAGGCTTGTGGGTTGGGCACCTGGCGATCTGCATCGACATCACTGAACGCAAGCGGGTCCATGAGGCTCTGGCGGCACGGGACCTGTTGTTGAAGAAACTCAGCGCCCATGTGCCCGGCGGGATCTACCAGTTCAAGATGGAGTTCGATGGGCGCTTCAGCGTGATCTACGCCAGCGACGGTATTCGCGAGATCTACGAACTTGAACCGGATGTGCTGTTGCTCAACGCCGAAGCGATTTTCACGCGGATTCATCCGCAAGACACCACCCGGGTCCGCGCCTCGATCCGGGCGTCGGCGGACACCCTCAGCCCTTGGCGCGAGGAATACCGCGTGCAGCTGCCCCTGCGCGGCCTGCGTTGGGTCCGTGGCGAGGCGACGCCGGAGGAACTGCCCGGTGGCGGCGTGCTCTGGCACGGCTACATCTCGGACATCTCCGACCTCAAGCGAGTGCAAGAAGAATTGCGCGCGCTGTCGATCACCGACTCGCTGACCGGGATCCACAACCGCCGCTATTTCCAGGAACGCCTGACCACCGAAATGGCCCGGGTCGAGCGTGGTGGCGGCGAACTGTCGGTGATCATGCTCGATATCGACCATTTCAAACGCATCAATGACCAGCATGGCCACGCTGTCGGCGATCGTGTGTTGCAGATCGTGTGCGAACGCATCGGCCATCGGCTGCGGCGCACCGACGTGTTCTGTCGCCTGGGTGGCGAGGAGTTCATGGTGCTTTGCCCGGAGATCAACGGCGAGCATGCCCATGTCCTGGCCTTGCAGCTATGGCAAGGGTTGCGCAGTTCGCCGATCGAAGGCGTCGGGACAGTGACTGCGAGTTTCGGGATTGCCAGTTGGCGAGTCGGGGAGGGCGCGGATGCGCTGCTGCTGCGGGCGGATTCGGGGGTATATGCGGCGAAACTGGCAGGACGAGATCGGGTAGCAGGAGAGATGAACTAACCCTCCATGCGGACCCCTGTGGGAGCGAGCTTGCTCGCGATGAGGCCCTGACATTCAACATTGATGTTGACTGTCACACCGCTATCGCGAGCAAGCTCGCTCCCACATTTGATCTCCAGTGACTGGAGGTTCGGGGTTAGAGCACCGAAGCCGTTTCCGGCAGTTTCGGCTGGCGATACAGGTCCAGCAGCACTTGATCCAGCACCGACGACGCGCCAAACGGTGCCTTGTCGTTGAGAATCGCCACCACCGCCCAGGTATTGCCGTTGATGTCGCGGCTGAAGCCGGCAATCGCCCGCACCGTATTCAGGGTGCCGGTCTTGACGTGGGCTTCACCGCGCATCGCAGTGGTCTTCAGGCGTTTGCGCATGGTGCCGTCGGTGCCGGCAATCGGCATCGAACTGATGAACTCGGCCGAATACGGGCTTTTCCAGGCCGCTTGCAGCATGCCGGCCATTTCACGCGCACTCACCCGTTCCGCACGGGACAGACCGGAACCGTTCTCCATCACCAGGTGCGGCGCGGTGATGCCTTTCTTCGCCAGCCACTGACGCACCACACGCTGTGCAGCCTTGGCATCGTCACCGTCGGCCTCGGTGCGGAACTTCGCCCCCAGGCTCAGGAACAGCTGCTGGGCCATGGTGTTGTTACTGTATTTGTTGATGTCGCGGATGATTTCCGCCAGGTCCGGCGAGAAGGCCCGAGCCAGGACCTTGGCGTCTTTGGGTGTTGGCGCCAAACGGTCCACGCCCTGAATGCTGCCGCCCAGTTCCTTCCAGATCGCTCGCACGGCGCCTGCGGTGTAGGTCGCGTGGTCGAGCAGCGACAGGTAAGTCTGGGAGCTGCAACCCTCGCCCAACTGGCCGCCAACCGTCACGGTCACGCTGCCATCGGCCTGGGGCACCGGGTTGTAACGCACGCCACCGGTGCATTGCTTGGAATTGACGGCTTTGACCTGGTTTTCGATGCGAATCTTGGCAATCGGCGGTTCTACCGAAATCAGAACCCTGCCGTTGTCGTTACGCGCCACAAAACGCAGGGCCTTGAGGTTGACCAGCAGTGAATCGGGTTTGACCAGGAACGGTTTGTTGTCGTCATTGCCATCGTCGTTGAACTGGGGCAGTTGCGGTTGTACGAAGAAACTGCGGTCCAGCACCAGGTCGCCGGTGATTTGCGTCACGCCGTTGGCGCGCAGGTCGCGCATCAGCAACCAGAGTTTTTCCATGTTCAGCTTCGGATCGCCGCCACCCTTGAGGTAGAGGTTACCGTTGAGGATGCCGCCGCTGAGCGTGCCGTCGGTGAAGAACTCGGTTTTCCACTGGTGGTTCGGGCCGAGCATTTCCAGCGCCGCGTAAGTGGTGACCAGTTTCATGGTCGAGGCCGGATTGACGGAGACGTCAGCATTGAAAATCGTCGGGGTGCCAGGGCCGTTGAGCGGGATCATCACCAGCGACAGGGCGTTGTCCTGCATCTTGCTGGCCTTGAGGGCTTTTTCAACGTTGGGCGACAGGCCGGTGTTGATGGTGGCGGCGGAAACGGGGAGGGCCAGGGGAAAAAGAAGACTGGCCAGCAACAAGGGACGCAAAGATTTGATCATCTGTAATAAAACCCTACAGCCGAGGGGGAAAAGACGAGGGCATGAAGATAAATTCCCTCAGTGGTCATGAAAGTGTCGGCATTATGCCCCAAGGTGTAGCGGCTTGTGCCGTGCCCTGGCCTTCTAATCCGCTATTTTTTACCGACGGTAGGGCTTGCAACCCAGAGAGACGGGCAATCGGCGCCTTAAACTGCTAAAGTGCCGCCCGTTATTACTTATGAGGATTGTTCCAATGGCGACTAACCGTTCCCAGCGTCTGCGCAAAAAACTGTGCGTCGATGAATTTCAAGAGCTGGGTTTCGAACTGAACCTGGATTTCAAAGAAGATTTGGCCGATGAAGCCATTGATGCTTTCCTCGACGCGTTCCTGAAAGAAGCCATGGAAGCCAACGGTCTGGGCTATGTTGGCGGCGACGACTTCGGTCTGGTTTGCCTGCAGAAGCGTGGCTCGGTGTCCGAAGAGCAGCGTGCCGCTGTTGAAGCCTGGCTCAAAGGCCGCAGCGAATTGACCGAAGCGACTGTCAGCCCGCTGATCGACGTCTGGTACCCGGAAAAGCCGATCAATCCGGTAGCTTGATGTCATGAAAAACGGCGACCTGAGGGTCGCCGTTTTTTTATGTCTGGAAGATCAAAAGATCGCAGCCTCGTTGCACTCGACAGCTCCTACAGGGAAAACGCATTCCAAGGTAGGAGCTGTCGAGTGCAACGAGGCTGCGATCTTTTAGCTTTTACGCCAGTTCAAGATCAGCAAGGTCAACACCCCCGCCACAATCCCCCAGAACGCCGAGCCGATGGAAAACAGCGTTAGCCCCGACGCCGTGACCATAAAGGTAATCAGTGCTGCCTCACGTTCCTTCACTTCGCTCATGGCGATGCTCAAGCCATTGATGATCGAGCCGAACAACGCCAGTGCCGCAATCGACAGCACCAACTCTTTCGGTAGCGCGGCAAACAGCGCCGCCAGTGTCGCGCCGAACACTCCGGCAATCCCGTAGAAAATCCCGCACCAGACGGCCGCCGTGTAGCGCTTGTTGCGATCCTCATGGGCATGCGGCCCGGTGCAAATCGCCGCGCTGATGGCCGCCAGGTTGATCCCGTGGGAACCGAACGGCGCCAGCAGCAACGAAGCGATGCCGGTGGTGGTGATCAGCGGCGAGGCCGGCACGGTGTAACCGTCGGCGCGCAGAACGGCGATACCGGGCATGTTTTGCGAGGTCATCGCCACGACAAACAGCGGAATGCCGATGCTGATGGTCGCGGCCAGGGAGAAGTGCGGCGTGGTCCAGACCGGCGTCGCCACTTCCAGATGAAAACCGCTGAAGTCCAGCAGGCCCATGAACCCTGACAGCGCCGTGCCGATCAACAGCGCGGCCAGTACGGCATAACGCGGCGACAGGCGTTTGACCACCAGATAAGTGAAGAACATGCCCAATACCAGCGCGGTGCGATGCTGCGCGGCGACGAAGATTTCGCTGCCGATCTTGAATAGAATCCCCGCCAACAGAGCGGCGGCCAATGAAGCCGGAATCTTTTTCACCAGCCGCTCGAAGCTGCCGGTCAGGCCGCAAATCGTCACCAGCACCGCGCAGGTAATGTAGGCGCCAATGGCTTCGCCGTAGGTCACACCGGCCAGACTGGTGATCAGCAACGCTGCGCCGGGTGTCGACCAGGCGATGGTGATCGGCGTGCGGTAACGCAGAGACAGGCCAATCGAGCACACCGCCATGCCAATCGAAATCGCCCAGATCCACGAGGAAATCTGCCCGCTGGTCAGGCCCGCCGCTTGCCCGGCCTGGAACATCAGCACCAGCGAGCTGGTGTAGCCGGTCATCATCGCGATGAAGCCGGCGACGATGGCCGAAGGCGACGTATCGGCCAAAGGGCGTAGCTGCGTGTGTGTGACGTCGTTCATGACAGCGGTGTTCCTTGTTCTGATAAAGATGTCGAATCAACGCTGAACCCTGTGGGAGCGTGGCTTGCCCGCGAAGGCTTCGTGTCAGTCGATATCAACGTTGACTGACACGACGCCTTCGCGGGCAAGCCACGCTCCCACAGGGAATTGCATTCAGGCTGCGGATTCTGCGTTCAAGCCTAAACTCAAAAGTAACCAGTCGTTGCAATACAGCGGAAGCGACAAACAGCCGTACAGTCGTGTTGCCACCCTCCATTGTGTACAATCGCAGTGTTTTTTACGCGATACTTGCCAGCGACCCACTGTGCCGTATTACAGTCACGGTCAATTCGCCGCAGTTCTTCCGACTCGAGTGCCCATGAACGAACAGTTGCAACCCCTAAAGAAACAACCGCGAGCAGGCAAAGCCGGCCGCAGCGGTACCCAGGACGATATTGTCTATGCGCATATCTTCGAGGCCATCCTCGAACAGCGTCTGGCGCCCGGTACCAAGTTGAGCGAAGAAGCGCTGGGGGAAATTTTCGGGGTCAGTCGCACCATCATTCGCCGCGCGCTGTCGCGCCTGGCCCATGAAGGCGTCGTGCTGCTGCGGCCGAACCGTGGAGCTGTAGTCGCCAGCCCGAGTGTCGAAGAGGCCCGCCAGGTGTTCATGGCCCGGCGTCTGGTGGAGCGTGCGATCACTGAATTGGCGGTGCAGCACGCCACTGCCGAGCAGATTGCCGAGTTGCGCCAGATGGTCAACGACGAGCGCGACAGCTTCTCCCGTGGCGATCGCGGCGCCGGTATTCGTCTGTCGGGCGAGTTCCACTTGAAGTTGGCCGAAGCCGCGAAAAATGCGCCGCTGATCAGCTTCCAGCGCAGCCTGGTGTCCCAGACGTCGTTGATCATTGCCCAGTATGAAAGCGGCAATCGCTCCCACTGTTCCTACGACGAGCACACCCAGCTGATCGACGCCATCGAAGCGCGCAACGCTGAGCTGGCGGTAGACCTGATGATGCATCACATGGATCACATCGACAGCAAACTCAACCTGGACGAAGAAAGCGCGTCGGATGATTTGCATGCGGTGTTCTCGCATTTGTTGCAGACCAAGAAGCCAGGGCGGCCAGCGGTCAAACTCTGATTGTCGGTTGTGATCTTTTGACAGGCAACAAAAATCCCCCGTGCTGTAAAGCAACGGGGGATTTTTTACGTCCGGAATATCTTAACGCTGATGCACCTGATTCCCCGCCGCATACGTCTGCAACACCGTCCGGTCATCCCCCAGCGTCATCAACACAAACAACGTCTCGGCAATGTTATTGGCCTGCTTCAAGCGATAGCTCAGCAGCGGTGTGGCGTTGTAGTCCAGCACCAGGAAGTCCGCATCAGTGCCCGGTTGCAGGGTGCCGATCTTGTCTTCCAGACGCAGCGCACGCGCACCACCGAGGGTCGCCAGGTACAGCGATTTGAACGGGCTCAGTCGTGCGCCTTGCATCTGCATGACCTTGTACGCTTCGTTCAACGTTTGCAGCAGCGAGAAACTGGTGCCGCCACCGACGTCCGTACCGAGGCCGACATTCAACTTGTGCTTCTCGGCCATCGGCAGGTTGAACAAACCGCTGCCGAGGAAAAAGTTCGACGTCGGACAGAAGGCGATCGCCGAGCCGGTTTCAGCCAGCCGCGCACACTCGTCATCGCACAGGTGCACGCCATGGGCGAACACCGAGCGCTCGCCGAGCAGTTTGTAGTGGTCGTAGACGTCCAGATAGCCCTTGCGCTCCGGGAATAGCTCCTTGACCCACTCCACTTCCTTGAGGTTTTCGCTGATGTGGGTCTGCATGTACACGTCAGGAAATTCGCTGAGCAACTGGCCGGCGAGGGTCAGCTGTTCCGGGGTGCTGGTCGGGGCGAACCGCGGGGTGACCGCATAGTGCAGGCGACCCTTGCCGTGCCAGCGTTCGATCAGCGCCTTGCTTTCGACATAGCTGGATTCGGCGGTGTCGGTCAGGTAGTCCGGGGCGTTGCGGTCCATCATCACCTTACCGGCGATCATCCGCAGGTCCAGCTGTTCGGCTGCCTCGAAGAACGAGTTCACCGATTGCGGATGCACGCTGCCGAAGACCAGCGCGGTGGTGGTGCCGTTGCGTAGCAGTTCCTTGATGAAAATGTCCGCGACTTCGTCAGCGTGAGCCTTGTCGGCAAACTGGCTTTCACACGGGAAGGTGTAGGTGTTGAGCCAGTCCAGCAGCTGTTCGCCGTAGGCGCCGACCATGCCGGTTTGCGGCAAGTGAATGTGGGTGTCGATGAAGCCCGGGGTGATCAGCGCGTCCTGATAATGGGTGATTTCGATATCGGTCGGCAGGGTCGGCAGCAAGTCGCTGGCGTGACCAAGGGCGCTGATCTGGCCGTTATCGACCACCAGCAGGCCATCTTCGAAATACTCGTAAGAGGCTTCGATACCGACTTCGGCAGGATCGGCGATGCTGTGCAGAATGGCGGCGCGGTAGGCTTTGCGAGTCAGAGGCATAAAATTTCTCAATTCGTGGCTTGGCTGCGGCGTGAGGCAGGCAGCAGTTTGGCGATCGATGATCCGGCGCTGGCGGTGTGCTGGCCGAAATTGGCGTTATAGGTGGCGATGATTTCGCCGGCGATGGAGATGGCAATTTCCACAGGCAACTTGCCTTTGACTTCGCCGATGCCCATCGGGCAGCGCATGCGTTGCAGCACGGCGCTGTCGAAACCACGGTCCCGCAAGCGGTGTTCGAATTTCACCCGTTTGGTCTTCGAACCGATCAGGCCGAAGTAGGCGAAGTCGTTGCGCTTGAGGATCGCGGCGGTGAGTTCGAGGTCGAGCTGGTGATTGTGGGTCATGACGATGCAGTAGCTGCCGGCGGGCAGGTCATCGATTTCGTCCACCGGTTCATCGGCGACGATTTTGCGTACGCCGTGGGGGATCTGTTCCGGGAATTCGGCTTCCCGCGAATCGATCCAGCGCACCCGGCAGGGCAAGCTGGCGAGCAGCGGCACCAGCGCCCGGCCGACGTGGCCGGCACCGAACACGGCAATCTGCGCCTGGACCTGGCCCATCGGTTCGAACAGCAACACCGTCACGCCGCCACAGCACTGGCCCAGGCTGGCGCCGAGGCTGAAGCGCTCAAGGTGCGTGTCCTGCTTACCGCTGGCCAGCATCTCGCGGCCGATCTGCATGGCCTTGTATTCCAGATGCCCGCCACCGATGGTGTCGAAGGTCTGGCTGGCGCTGATGACCATTTTCGAGCCGGCGTTACGCGGCGTCGAGCCGAGCTCTTCGATGATGGTGACCAACACACAGGGTTCACCCTGGGATTGCAGGTCGGCGAGGGCGTCGATCCAGTTGTACATGTTTCACCTCAACATCTCTGTTGTCTGTCAGTCCGCCATCGCGAGCAAGCTCGCTCCCACATTGGATTGGTGGCGTTCACAAACCCCCCCTGTGGGAGCGGGCTTGCTCGCGAAGGCCGCGACTCGGTCTTAAAGCGAAGCCAACTCGACTTCAGCCTCGACAGCCTTGGCCGCCTTCAACTGCCGCATCTGCTCACAGCCCCACAACACCCGCTCCGGCGTCGCTGGTGCGTCGATTTTCGGTTGATGCTTGTAGTCGCCTAGACTGGCCACGGCGTCCTTGATCGCACACCACGACGCGATACCCAGCATGAACGGCGGCTCACCCACGGCCTTGGAATGGAACACCGTGTCTTCCGGGTTCTTGCGGTTTTCCACCAGCTTCACCCGTAGGTCCAGCGGCATGTCCGCCACCGCCGGGATCTTGTAGCTGGCCGGGCCGTTGGTCATCAGTTTGCCTTTGTTGTTCCACACCAGTTCTTCCATGGTCAGCCAGCCCATGCCTTGGATGAAACCGCCCTCGACCTGGCCGATGTCGATCGCCGGGTTCAGCGAGTCGCCGACGTCGTGGAGGATGTCGGTGCGCAGCATTTTGTACTCGCCGGTCAGGGTGTCGATGATCACCTCGCAGCACGCTGCGCCGAAGGCGTAGTAGTAGAACGGCCGACCACGTGCCTGGCTACGGTCGTAGAAGATTTTCGGGGTCTTGTAGAACCCGGTGCTCGACAGCGAAACCTGAGCGAAATACGCCTGCTGGATCAGCGATTCGAAGGTCAGGATGTGATCACGGACCCGCACGTGGCCGTTGTGGAATTCCACGTCTTCTTCGCTGACTTTGTACTGCCGCGCGGCAAATTCAACCAAGCGTTTCTTGATGATTTCCGCCGCGTTCTGTGCGGCTTTACCGTTAAGGTCGGCGCCACTGGAAGCGGCGGTCGGCGAGGTGTTCGGCACCTTGTCGGTGTTGGTCGCGGTGATCTGCACGCGGTCCATTTCCACTTGGAACACTTCAGCCACGACCTGCGCGACTTTGGTGTTCAGGCCCTGACCCATTTCGGTGCCGCCATGGTTCAGGTGGATGCTGCCATCGGTGTAGACATGGATCAGCGCACCGGCCTGGTTGAGGAAGCTGGCGGTGAAGGAAATACCGAATTTCACCGGGGTCAGCGCCAGGCCTTTTTTCAGGATCGGGCTGTTGGCGTTGTAGCGACGAATCGCTTCGCGGCGCTCGGCGTACTGGCTGCTTTCTTCGAGTTCGGCGGTCATTTCCTCGAGCATATTGTGCTCGACGGTCTGGTAGTAATGGGTGACGTTGCGCTCGGTCTTGCCGTAGTAGTTGGCCTTGCGCACCGCCAGCGGATCAAGGGCCAGATGACGGGCAATCGCATCCATCACTTCTTCGATGGCAACCATGCCTTGCGGGCCGCCGAAACCACGGTAAGCGGTGTTCGATGCGGTGTTGGTTTTGCAGCGGTGACCGTTGATGGTCGCGTCACCCAGGTAGTACGAGTTGTCGGCGTGGAACATCGCGCGGTCGACAATCGACGCCGACAAGTCCGGCGAGCAACCGCAGTTGCCGGCCAGTTCCAGCGCAATGCCGTGCAGCCGGCCAGTGCTGTCGAAGCCCACGTCGTATTCGACGTAGAACGGGTGACGCTTGCCGGTCATCAGCATGTCTTCGACGCGCGGCAGGCGCATCTTGGTCGGTTGACCGGTGAGGTGCGCAACAACTGCGCAGAGGCACGCTGGGCTGGCAGCCTGGGTTTCCTTGCCACCGAAACCACCGCCCATGCGGCGCATGTCGACGACGATTTTGTTCATCGACACATCGAGCACTTCGGCGACGAGCTTCTGTACTTCGGTGGGGTTCTGCGTCGAGCAGTAGACGATCATCCCTCCGTCTTCAGTCGGCATCACCGAAGAGATCTGGGTTTCGAGGTAGAAGTGTTCCTGGCCGCCAATGTGCAGCGTGCCCTGGATACGATGCTCGGCGGTTGCCAGGGCACCGGCCGAATCACCGCGCTGATGCGTGTGACTGTCGAGCACGAAGTGGCGTTTGCGCAGCGCTTCAACCACGTCCAGTACCGGCTCCAGATCTTCGTATTCGATGATCGCGGCCATCGCGGCTTTGCGTGCGGTTTCCAAATCTTTCGCGGCGACGGCGAGTACCGGTTGACCGACGAACTGCACGTCGTCGATGGCCAGCAGCGGATCGCCCGGCAGCAATGGGCCGATGTCTTTCAGGCCCGGTACGTCTTCGTGGGTGATAGCGATGCGCACGCCTTCGAAGGCGTAACAAGGTTTGGTGTCGATGCTGATGATTTTCGCGTGGGCGCGGTCCGATAGCCGTGCGTAAACATGCAACTGGTTCGGAAATTCCAGCCGGTCGTCGATGTACTGCGCTTCACCGGACACGTGCTTGGCGGCGCTGTCGTGCTTGACGCTGCGGCCGACACCGGTGGTCAGGTCCTTGGCGAACAGTTCAGCCAATTCGGCCTGGGTCTTCTCTACGGCGTGATGATTAGACATAAGCGGTCACCCGAGTCTCGATGTGCGGTGTTTGCAGTTCGATGAAGTATTTACGCAGCAGGTTTTGCGCGCTGAGCAGGCGGTATTCCTTGCTGGCGCGGAAGTCCGAGAGCGGCGTGAAATCTTCGGCCAGCGCAGCGCAGGCGCGTTCAACGGTGTCGTTGTTCCAGGTGGCGCCGAGCAATACGGCTTCGCATGCCTTGGCACGTTTTGGTGTAGCAGCCATGCCGCCGAAGGCGACGCGAGCGTCGGCGATCACGCCGTTGTCGATGCGCAGGTTGAACGCGGCGCAGACGGCGGAAATGTCATCGTCCAGACGTTTCGACACCTTGTAGGCGCGGAACAGTTGTTCGGCGCTGGCACGCGGCACGATGATCTTTTCGATGAACTCGCTTTCTTGCCGCGCGGTGACCCGGTAATCGATGAAGTAATCTTCCAGGGCCATGGTGCGGCGGACTTCGCCTTTGCACAGGACAATCTGCGCGCCGAGTGCAATCAGCAGGGGCGGCGAGTCACCGATGGGCGAGGCGTTGCCGATGTTGCCGCCGAGGGTGCCCTGGTTGCGGATCTGCAGCGAAGCAAAGCGTTGCAGCAATTCTCCGAAGTCCGGGTACTCGGCTTTCAAGGCCTCGTAGCAATCGGAGAGGGCAGTGGCGGCGCCGATTTCCAGACGATCGTCGAAACGTTCGATACGCTTCATCTCGGCGACGTTGCCGACGTAGATCATCACCGGCAGGGTGCGGTGGAATTGCGTGACTTCCAGCGCCAGATCCGTGCCGCCGGCCAGCAGGCGGGCTTGTGGATAAGCGTCGTAGAGGTCAGCCAGATCGGCAACGGTCAGCGGCACCAGGCAGCGTTTGTCGCCACTGTTGAGTTCGCCGATGTCGGTAGGGGCGATGGCTTTCAGGCGAGCGATGGTGTCGGCTTCACGCGCATCGAACTGGTCCGTTTGCTTGCCGCAGCAGGATTGTTCGGCGGCAGCCAGAATCGGCCGATAGCCGGTGCAGCGGCAAAGGTTGCCGGCCAGCGCTTCGTGGGCTTTATGAGCATCCGGTTGATCGCTGTTCTTTTGCAACGCGAACAATGACATCACGAAGCCCGGGGTGCAGAAGCCGCATTGCGAACCGTGGCACTCGACCATGGCTTTCTGCACGCTGTGCAGCTCGCCTTGGTGCTTAAGATCTTCGACGCTAATCAGTTGTTTGCCGTGCAGTGACGAAACGAACGTCAGGCACGAGTTGAGGCTGCGATAGCGAATGTGTTCGCGGCCATCGTCATCCGTTTGCAGCTCGCCAACCACCACGGTGCAGGCGCCGCAGTCACCGCTGGCGCAGCCTTCTTTGGTGCCGGGTTTGCCCACATGGTCGCGCAGATAATTGAGCACGGTCAGGTTTGGGTCCAGGGCGTGCTCGCTACGGAGTTCCTGGTTAAGTAAAAACTGGATCACGGAAGGCCTCGCAGACTCATTATTGTTGTTAACCGACTTGAACCGAATTTATCAGGTCTGACTTTGCGGTCAATGATTTTCTGACTTAAAGGTCAGGAAATAGCATTTTGTCGATCAACGACGCGTACCTTCATTATTGACCCTCACGGGATAGCCTGCTTTTTGCTTGAATCGTGCCAAAAACCGCTGAGTGGGCACTCCGCCATGACCCTTCATGTGCGCTACACTGCGCCGCTTGTGCAAATCGAAGAGTTTGAAGGACAACCATGACGTTCAAGGCGCCGGACAGCCTCGCCGAGCAAATTGCTCACCACCTCGCCGAACGCATCATTCGTGGCGAAATGAAGCCCGGGGAGCGCATCCAGGAACAGAAGGTCACGCTGGCCCTCAATGTCAGCCGCGGTTCGGTCCGTGAAGCCTTGCTGATCCTCGAGCGTCGCCACCTGATCGCGATCCTGCCGCGACGCGGCGCCCACGTGACCGAGCTCACGGTTCACAAGGTCCAGAGTCTGTGCACGCTGATGAGCGAGCTTTACATCCTGCTGGGCAATGCAGTGGCCAGCGGCTGGCAAGTCCAGGCCGACATGGCGCCGTTCGTGCAAATCCAGCAGCGTCTGACCGCCAGCTACGAACGCCAGGACATTCGCACCTTCGTCGACGACAGCTTCAGTGTGATGCGCGCCGCGTATCCGTTCGCCAACAACCCGTACTTGCAGGAAACCGTAGAGAATCTGCAGCCGGCCATGAGCCGCGCGTATTTCCTCGCCCTGGAACAGCGCAAGGCCTCGATGAGCGAGTTCCTCGAACTGTTCGAACGCTTGCTCGCCGCCGTGCTGGCCCGTGATTTTCCGCAGATCCGCATTGTGCTGGCGGCGTATGCCCAGCGCAGCAGTGATCTGGTGGTTTCTGCCCTGACGGACGCTTAAGCGTGCGGCTAAAGTGCATCAAGCTGGCGGGGTTCAAATCCTTCGTCGACCCGACCACGGTGAACTTCCCCAGTAACATGGCGGCGGTGGTCGGGCCCAATGGTTGCGGCAAGTCGAACATCATCGACGCCGTGCGCTGGGTGATGGGCGAGAGTTCGGCCAAGAACCTGCGCGGCGAGTCGATGACCGACGTCATCTTCAACGGCTCGACCAGCCGTAAACCAGTGAGCCAGGCGAGCATCGAGCTGGTGTTCGATAACTCCGACGGCACCCTGCTCGGCGAATACGCGGCCTACGCGGAGATTTCCATTCGCCGCAAAGTGACCCGCGACAGCCAGACCACCTACTACCTCAACGGCACCAAGTGCCGCCGTCGTGATATCACGGATATCTTCCTCGGCACCGGCCTCGGCCCGCGCAGCTACTCGATTATCGAGCAGGGGATGATCTCCAAGCTGATCGAGTCAAAGCCCGAAGACCTGCGCAACTTTATTGAAGAAGCGGCGGGCATCTCCAAGTACAAGGAGCGTCGGCGCGAGACTGAAAACCGCATTCGCCGCACCCACGAAAACCTGGCCCGCCTGACCGACCTGCGCGAAGAACTCGAGCGTCAGCTTGAACGCTTGTACCGCCAGGCCGAGGCCGCCAAGAAGTATCAGGAATACAAGGGCGAGGAGCGTCAGTTCAAGGCCCAGCTGTCGGCCCTGCGCTGGCAGGCTTTGAATGAACAGGTCGGTCAGCGCGAAGCGGTCATCGGCAATCAGGAAGTCACCTTCGAAGCGCTGGTGGCCGAGCAGCGCAACGCCGATGCGGCTATCGAACGCTTGCGTGACGGGCACCACGATCTGTCCGAGCGCTTCAATCTGGTGCAGGGGCGCTTCTATTCGGTCGGCGGCGACATCGCCCGGGTCGAGCAGAGTATCCAGCACGGTCAGCAGCGTTTGCGCCAATTGCAGGACGACCTGAAAGAAGCCGAGCGCGCGCGACTGGAAACCGAGTCTCACCTGGGCCACGACCGCACCTTGCTGCTGACCCTCGGCGAAGAGCTGGACATGCTCACCCCCGAACAGGAAGTCACCAGTGCCGCCGCCGAAGAAGCCGCCGCGGCGCTGGAAGAATCCGAAACCACCATGCACGCCTGGCAAGAGCAATGGGACACCTTCAACCTGACGGCCGCCGAACCGCGTCGCCAATCCGAAGTTCAGCAGTCGCGGATCCAGCAGCTGGAAACCAGCATGGAGCGGCTGGCCGATCGCCAGAAGCGTCTCGGCGAAGAGCGCGCGTTGCTCTCGGCGGACCCGGAAGACGCGGCGATCATGGAACTTAGCGAGCAACTGGCGGCGAGTGAAGCGACGCTGGAAGACTTGCAGGCCAGCGAAGAAGCCCAGGTCGAACGCCTCGAGCAACTGCGTCAGGAATTGCAATTAGCGCTGCAAAATCAGCAGCAGGCTCAGGGCGATTTGCAGCGTCTGAACGGTCGCCTCGCCTCCCTTGAAGCCTTGCAGCAAGCCGCACTCGATCCGGGCGCGGGCACCGCTGAATGGCTGCGCGAACAACATTTGGCGGACCGTCCACGTCTGGCTGAAGGCCTGAAAGTCGAGGCAGGTTGGGAGCTGGCGGTGGAAACCGTGCTCGGCGCCGACCTGCAAGCGGTGCTGGTGGATGACTTCGGCGAGTTCGATCTGGCCGGTTTTGCCCAGGGCGATTTGCGCTTGCTCAGCCCTGCCACTGATGGCGTGCGCGTGCCCGGCAGCTTGCTCGATAAAGTTGAAGCGCAGATCGATCTGGCGCCATGGTTGGGGCAGGTTAAACCGGTCGACAGCCTCGAACAGGCGTTGGCCCTGCGCAATCAATTGACCGCCGGCCAGAGTCTGATCAGCCGCGATGGTTACTGGGTTGGTCGACACTTTTTACGCGTACGCCGGGCCAGCGAAGCGGAAAGCGGTGTGCTGGCTCGTGGTCAGGAAATCCAGCGTCTGGGCCTCGAGCGCGAAGAGCGCGAAGCCACGGTCGAAACCCTGGAAACCCAACTTCAGAATCTCAGGGCGCAACAGCGTCAGCAGGAAAACGGTCGCGAACATCTGCGCCGTCTGCTGCAAGACGAAGCCCGTCAGCAAGGTGAGTTGAAAGCGCAATTGTCCGCCGGTAAAGCCAAGGCCGAACAACTGACCTTGCGCCGTACACGCCTGGACGAAGAGCTCACCGAATTGGCTGAGCAACGCGCTCTTGAGCACGAAAATATCGGCGAGGCGCGTCTGCAATTGCAGGAAGCCCTCGACAGCATGGCGCTGGACACCGAGCAGCGCGAGTTGCTGCTGGCTCAGCGCGACAGCTTGCGCGAGCGACTCGATCGGGTGCGGCAGGAAGCCCGGCAGCACAAGGATCACGCCCATCAACTGGCGGTGCGTCTGGGTTCGCTCAAGGCACAACACGACTCGACGCGTCAGGCGCTGGAACGTCTGGAAATGCAGTCCGAGCGCCTGACCGAGAAGCGCGAACAGCTCAGCCTCAACCTGGAGGAGGGCGAGGCGCCGCTGGAAGAGTTGCGCCTGAAGCTTGAAGAACTGCTCGACAAACGCATGACCGTCGACGAAGAACTCAAGACTGCGCAGATCGCTCTGGAAGACGCTGACCGTGAATTGCGTGATGCGGAAAAACGTCGCAACCAGGCCGAGCAGCAATCGCAGTTGATTCGGGGGCAGATGGAAACCCAGCGCATGGAATGGCAGGCCCTGACCGTGCGCCGCAAGACCTTGGAAGATCAGTTGCTGGAAGACGGTTACGACCTCCACGGCGTGCTCGCCACCCTGGTGGCCGACGCCAACGAGAAAGACGCCGAAGAAGAACTCGAACGCATTGCCGCGCGGATTCAGCGTCTCGGTGCGATCAACCTGGCGGCCATTGACGAATACCAGCAACAATCCGAGCGTAAACGTTATCTGGATGCGCAGAACGACGATCTGGTGGAAGCGCTGGATACGCTCGAGAACGTGATTCGCAAGATCGACAAGGAAACCCGAAACCGCTTCAAAGATACCTTTGATCAGATCAATGGTGGTTTACAGACCCTTTTCCCAAAAGTTTTCGGTGGAGGACGCGCCTATTTGGAACTGACGGGCGAAGATCTACTCGATACAGGGGTAACGATCATGGCGCAGCCGCCAGGAAAGAAGAACAGCACCATCCATTTGCTCTCCGGTGGCGAAAAAGCCCTGACTGCCTTGGCTCTGGTTTTTGCCATCTTCAAGTTGAATCCGGCGCCGTTCTGCATGCTCGATGAAGTTGACGCGCCATTGGATGACGCTAACGTTGGACGCTACGCACGGCTGGTCAAAGAGATGTCGCAGACGGTGCAGTTCATCTATATCACCCACAACAAGATCGCCATGGAAATGGCCGATCAACTGATGGGGGTGACGATGCACGAACCGGGTTGCTCGCGTCTGGTGGCAGTGGATGTCGAGGAGGCGATGGCGATGGTGGATGCCTGAGTCGGCGCTTGTAGGAGAGGTATTTTTGAGTTGTAGGACTTATTTACCTGCCCTGACTTGCTGGCCAATCGACATATTCGCGCAAGCCGTTGTGACAGACGGTGTAAAGTTGCCTTTGGTCGTGCTAGTTTAATGTCAATTTTTCGTATACGTGGGCAAAACGCCTGTCAGAACATAGAGTTGGCGCCACGTTTTAAAGCGGTTTACGAGTTGTAAACCTCTTATTTTTCAGCATTTTTTATAGAGGCACGGGATTACATGGAAATCGGTCTGCGCGAGTGGCTGATCGTCATCGGCATTATTGTCATTGCCGGTATTCTTTTCGATGGCTGGCGTCGCATGCGCGGCGGCAAGGGGAAACTGAAATTCCGTCTCGACCGAAGTTTGTCCAACTTGCCGGACGAGGACACCAGCGCCGAGCTGTTGGGCCCGCCCCGCGTGCTGGATACGCATAAAGAACCGCAACTGGACGAGCACGATCTGCCGTCGGTGAGCATGCCTGCCCGTGAGTCGCGTGAGTCGGGTTCCAAGCGCGGCAAGCGTGGCCATGGCGAGCCTTCCCAGGGCGACATGAACCTCAGTCTGGATCTGGACGGCGGCCCGAGCTTCAGCAGCCGTGACGACGATTTCCCGGATGACACCAAGGCTTCGAGTTCGGCCAGCGACAAGGAACAACCGCAAGCCGAAGAAGTGCTGGTGATCAGCGTGATCTGCCGCGACGCTGCTGGCTTCAAAGGCCCGGCGCTGTTGCAGAACATTCTGGAAAGCGGTCTGCGTTTCGGCGAGATGGACATCTTCCACCGCCACGAAAGCATGGCCGGCAACGGCGAAGTCCTGTTCTCGATGGCCAATGCGGTCAAGCCGGGCGTCTTCGATCTGGACGACATCGACCACTTCAGCACACCGGCAGTGAGCTTCTTCCTCGGTCTGCCAGGCCCGCGTCATCCGAAGCAAGCCTTCGACGTGATGGTGGCCGCGGCGCGCAAACTGTCCCAGGAGCTGAACGGCGAACTGAAAGACGACCAGCGCAGCGTGCTGACGGCCCAGACGATTGAGCATTACCGTCAGCGCATCGTTGAGTTCGAACGTCGCGCCCTGACCCAGAAGCGCTAAGGTCAAAAGATCGCAGCCTCGTTTCACTCGACAGCTCCTACAGGGGTCGCGATTTTCTGTAGGAGCTGTCGAGTGAAACGAGGCTGCGATCTCTGGATCCTGATGATATGAGATAGAGCAGCCTCGGCTGCTCTTTTGCTTTATGAGAGAACACCCATGACCGCCGTCAAAAACCGCATTCTAGAGCTGCGCGCTGAGCTGGATCAGCACAACTATCGCTACCACGTGCTGGACGAACCGAGCATTCCGGACGCCGAATACGATCGGTTGTTCAATGAGCTCAAAGCCCTCGAAGCGGCCAATCCCGAACTGATCACCAGCGACTCGCCGACCCAGCGAGTCGGCAGCGCGGCGCTGTCGGCGTTCACTCAGGTGCGTCACGAAGTACCGATGCTCAGCCTCGGCAACGCCTTCGAAGAAACCGACATGCGCGAGTTCGATCGCCGGGTAACCGAAGGTCTCGACCTGCCGGCCGGCGACTTGTTCGGTGGCGGTGCGGCGGTGGAATACAGCTGTGAACCCAAACTCGATGGCCTGGCGGTTAGCTTGCTGTATCAGGACGGCGTGCTGGTGCGCGGCGCGACTCGCGGCGATGGCACGACTGGCGAAGACATTAGCGTCAACGTACGCACCGTGCGCAACATCCCGCTCAAGCTGCACGGTACTGGCTGGCCGGCGACCCTGGAAGTGCGCGGCGAAGTGTTCATGTCCAAGGCCGGTTTCGAACGCCTCAACGCCACGCAGCTGGAAGTCGGCGGCAAGACCTTCGCCAATCCGCGCAACGCGGCGGCCGGCAGCTTGCGCCAGCTCGATTCGAAGATCACGGCCAACCGTCCACTGGAGTTCTGCTGCTATGGCATCGGCCAGATTTCGGCCGATATTGCTGATACGCACATTGGCAATCTCAAGCAGCTCAAGGCTTGGGGCATGCCGATCAGTCATGAGTTGAAACTGGCTCACGGCATCGTTGAATGCCTGGATTATTACCGTGACATCGGTGAGCGCCGAAATTCACTGCCCTACGAAATCGACGGCGTGGTGTTCAAGGTCAACAGCATTGCCTCTCAGCGTGAGCTGGGCTTCCGTGCTCGTGAACCGCGCTGGGCGATCGCGCACAAATTCCCGGCGATGGAAGAACTCACTGAATTGCTCGACGTGGAATTCCAGGTCGGTCGTACCGGTGCGGTGACGCCGGTGGCGCGCTTGAAGCCGGTCAAGGTGGCCGGTGTCACCGTGGCCAACGCGACGTTGCACAACATGGACGAAGTGGCGCGTCTGGGCCTGATGATCGGCGACACGGTGATCATCCGCCGCGCCGGCGATGTGATTCCGCAGGTGGTGCAAGTGGTCGCCGAGCGCCGTCCGGACAACGCACGGCCAGTACAGATTCCCGAGCAGTGCCCGGTCTGCGGTTCCCATGTCGAGCGTACGCAACTGGTCAAGCGCAGCAAAGGTCGCGAGACCGTCAGCGAAGGCGCGGTGTACCGCTGCGTTGGCCGTCTGGCCTGCGGTGCGCAACTCAAGCAGGCAATCATTCACTTCGTCTCCCGTCGCGCCATGGATATTGAAGGTCTGGGTGAGAAGAGCGTCGAGCAACTGGTGGACGAAGGGCTGGTGAGTTCGCCGGCTGATTTGTACGCGCTGACGTTCGAACAGATTGTCGATCTGGAAGGCTTTGCCGAGTTGTCGAGCAAGAACTTGCTCAGCGCCATCGAAGACAGCAAGCAGCCAAGCCTGGCACGCTTCATCTATGCCCTCGGGATTCCCGATGTCGGCGAAGAGACAGCCAAGGTGCTGGCGCGTTCTCTCGGCTCGCTGGAGCGGGTTCAGCAGGCGTTGCCGCAAGTGCTCACGTATTTGCCGGACGTTGGCCTGGAAGTGGCTCACGAGATTCACAGCTTCTTCGAAGATGCGCATAACCAGCAGGTGATCAAGGACCTGCTCAAGCACGGGCTACAGATTCAGGATCAGGGTGAGCTGGGCGCCGAGTTTGCTGCCAGCACCACGTTGGGTGGTTTCCTCGACAAGTTGCACATACCTTCGGTCGGGCCGGGTGGGGCGCAGAAGCTGGCGGACAAGTTTGGTTCGCTTGAAGGTGTTTTCAGCGCCGACTGGCTGGATATGCGCCAGGCGCTGCCGGAAAAACAGGCCACTTCGGTTCGGGAGTTCTTTGCGGTTGCGCAAAATCGTCAAATCGCTGAAGCCGCCGAGAAACAGCTGCGCGATTTCGGCATGCACTGGCAGAGCGAGAAGAAAGTCGTTGAAGGCTTGCCGCTGGCCGGGCAGACCTGGGTGCTGACCGGTTCGCTGGAGTTGATGAGCCGCGACATCGCCAAGGACAAACTTGAAAGCCTCGGTGCCAAGGTAGCGGGCTCGGTGTCGGCCAAGACTCATTGTGTGGTCGCTGGACCGGGTGCAGGTTCCAAGTTGGCGAAGGCCAATGAGCTGGGGTTGAAGGTTCTGGATGAAGAGGCTTTTGTCGAGTTTCTCGGCAAACACGGCATTTCGGTTTAGTGGTGCAGTTCCCGCGCAAAACGCGGGAACGATCACGGCGCGGGGATGATCTAGTCTTGGCAAGCCTCAGGGAGAGATCGCCATGTACCGCTTCTTCGAACAGCTCAGTTCACGCATCGCCGCGCCCTTCATCGGCGAAAGCTCGCGCAACAGCAAGGTCTGGCAGTGCCGCTGCGGGCAGTCGCTGTTTTTTCGCAACAGCCAGTGCCTGGCGTGTTCGGCGGCGTTGGGTTATCAGCCGGAGCAGAGTCGCCTATCGTCGCTGCAGCCCGGCTTGCAGGCTGATACCTGGTTGCTCGACGCCGATCCCGAAGCAGGTGTCTTGCGCCGCTGCGCCAACCTCGATTCCCCGGCCGCGTGCAATTGGCTGTTGCCCGCCAATGACCACGATGCGTTATGCATCGCCTGTAGCCTGAACCACACCATCCCCGACCTGTCGATTGCCGAAAACCACGAACGCTGGCGCAAGGTCGAAACGGCCAAGCGGCGGCTGGTCGCACAGTTGGTCAGCTTGGGTTTGCAGGTGATCCCCAAGAGCGTGGACGAAGAAACGGGGCTGGCCTTTGATTTCATCGGTGTCGACCTCGAAGGCAAGCCGCCAACCACTGGTCACGCCAACGGTCTGATCACCCTCGATATCAAAGAAGCCGACGACGCCCATCGCGAGCAGATTCGGGTGCAGATGCACGAACCTTATCGCACGCTGCTCGGGCATTTTCGGCATGAAGTCGGGCATTACTACTGGGATCGGTTGATCGCCAACAGCCATTGGCTGGAACCGTTCCGAGGCCTGTTCGGCGACGAACGCGCCAGCTACACCGACGCTCTCGAACGGCATTACCAGCAAGGCGCACCGCTCGACTGGCAGCAACATTACGTCAGCGCCTACGCGACCATGCATCCGTGGGAGGATTGGGCCGAAACCTGGGCTCACTACCTGCACATGATGGACGCGGTGGATACGGCGTTGGGGTTCGGAATGAGCGCGCGGGAAATGGACTTCGACTACAAGCCATTTCCGACCAGCACTCTCTACGACCCGCAGCATCCCGGCGGCGCGGCGTTCCTGTCATTCGTCAATGCGTGGATCGAACTGGCCGGCATGCTTAATGAGTTGTCGCGCAGCATGGGGCAGCCGGATTTCTATCCGTTCGTCCTGCCGCCGGCAGTGATCGCCAAGCTGCACTTCATCCATCTGGTGATCCAGCAGGAGGGCGGCCGGGCGGATGAGGTGTTGGCGCAATAGGATCAAAAGATCGCAGCCTGCGGCAGCTCCTACAGGTGTACGCCGATCCATGTAGGAGCTGCCGCAGGCTGCGATCTTTCAAAGGTCAGCGCATGTCCTTGAAGCAGCACATTTTTTTAATCCCCCCGAACGGTTGTAACTTCGTCTCAGATAGGTACAATGGCGCGGCTCGCCGTCAGGTGAGCGTCGTTATGGTGACCCCATCGGTCCCCCCGCAACGATTACCCGTGAACCTGGTCAGATCCGGAAGGAAGCAGCCACAGCGGGAACATTGTGTGCCGGGGTGTGGCTGGTGGGGTTGCCACCTATCTCTAAGTCCTTGATTTTACAAGGATTTGTCAGTCAAAAATCTCGAAGTGTGACAGCGTTTAGGTACACCTAAGTGGTGCAGCCTTGTCCCATATTAGCTAGCAATCACCCTCATTCCAAAGCCTTTGTTTCTTGAGTTGCAACGCCTAGTCCTCGCTGCCCCCCCCCTCTGTGTCTCCCGTTAGTTCCCTTTGATTCGGACTATCTCAATCTTCTGCTGCTTAAAGTCTTCAGGGCATGACCTCGTTGTAGTACATTTCCATGATGGCCATCAGCCTCTTGGTACATTCGAAGGCTATGTCAAGCGAATGCTTAATCTA
The DNA here is from genome assembly GCF_044760065.1 of Pseudomonas sp. NPDC098740. Taxonomy (NCBI): domain Bacteria; kingdom Pseudomonadati; phylum Pseudomonadota; class Gammaproteobacteria; order Pseudomonadales; family Pseudomonadaceae; genus Pseudomonas; species Pseudomonas sp. NPDC098740. Next base: position 144,912 of record NZ_JBIWAM010000002.1, read on the forward strand.
AAGTCGGGGTAGGAATGTATACCGTCAGGGAAGTAGGAATAGATAATTTCTGGCATCGACTAGATGCTAAATGCGTCTTTAATGATGATGTAAACATTATTATTGGGCGGAATGGTACTGGTAAAACTACATTCATGAATCTACTGCACGCTGCATTGACAGTGGATTTGGATGAGTTGGCCGAAAATGACTTTACCACCATTACAATAAAGCTGGTTAAGGGAAGTAAAAGCCGGCTTGTGCGTGTGACAAAAGGGGAAATCCCCAACTTTAATTTTCACTCCATAGATTATAGGATTTCCAATAGGCGCTATTCGCTTAGGGCAATTGCGGCTAGCGATGAAGTGCGCGTTCCAATGGGTTACAGGAAGCGTATACTAGAAGAAGCAGCAACGGTGCGTGGTTGTCTCTCTGAACTGATTAGTCTGTCCTCGTTGTCAGTCTATCGGCTTAAAAGTTCGGAAGATTATGAAATTAAAGATAGGTCGGGTAGGCGGCTTATCTCTCCAATTGACTTTAGATTGATGCAGCTGAGAGCGGATATAACTAAGTACCAATATGAGTTGTCGCTGAAGGCTCGGGAAGTTTCGTCGAATCTACAGAAAGATGTACTTGCTTCAATTCTTTTCACGGATGGCGCTAATTCAAGGGTGGTGCCATCGAGTTTTGAAAAAGAAAAAGAGCACAGGAAGCTTGTGAATGCTTACACAAGATTGGGTGCAAGTGATTCAAACACTCAAAGAAAAATATCGGCGCACATCTTGGCCGTTGATGAGGCGTTCAAGGTTTTCTTTTCAGGTTCTCATGCGGAAATGAAGGAAAAGCACTTTACCGCAATTGAGTCTTTCTTAAGGACTCAAGATATTGTAGATATGTCGCTAAAGGCGGAAGAGAAAACTTTAGATATATATAGTGAAATCAATCAGTTTACTTCGACTCTTAAGGAGTTTATTCCTGATAAGAGTTTTAGTATTAGTTCTGGTGAGTTGAAGGTTGCTAGTACGGAGGGGAAGTGTGAGGAGATTCCTATTCCCAAGCTTTCCTCTGGCGAAAAACAACTGATCATTCTGTTGGCGGAAGCTTTGCTCCAGCGGGGCAGGCACTATGTGTACTTGGCGGATGAGCCAGAGCTATCATTGCATATAGATTGGCAGAGAAAAATTCTGCCGGCCATCAAGCAACTCAATCAGAACGCACAGATCATCGCTGCTACTCACTCTCCAGAGGTCGCATCTAAATATCCGAAGTGCATTATCGATATGAAGGATGTTATCAATGGCCGTGCTTGACTACTCGGATGCAGCTCTAAACGTGCGTGCAGCCTTCTTCGGTGCGAGTCGAATGCTGTACGTTGAGGGTGAGGATGATGTTATTTTTTGGGAGTCGATACTGCGTGCTTTTCAGAAAAGCGGCTTTAAAGTCGAATCCGTTGATGGGGTAGAAGAGTTAAAAAAGAAAATCAAGAAAATTGAAGCTCGGCAAATTGACTCTGTGGCTGCAAGAGATTCTGATTTTACTAGGTTGGATCCCGCCTATAAAGTGGTTCAAGATGTAATGGTGACATATGGGCATTCGATTGAAAACTCGCTAGTAACTTCGATGGCGCTATTTCAGCTTGCGAAGATATATGGCCGTATCCCAGATGGTAAAATCTCTGAAGCAGACTTCGATGAATGGTTGGATGACTTAGAAAATAGTTTTGTGGATTTGATTTTCTACGATGCGGCCAATCAAATCAATGAAATGGGTGTTGGTGTGCTTTCAGATAACTGCACTCGTTTTATGACCAGTCAGCAGTCTTGTTCGCCATGCACCAAAAAAATAGAGGCAGCGGTTGTGAAACACGCAGCTGATGTTCCTCTTCAGAACAACATGCTGACGGTAAAAGCTGTTTTTGGTAAAACGAGATATAGAGCTTTGGATTTCATGAGAGGGCATTTTTTAGCGACAGCTGCGATGAAAAGAGTCAACCGTCTGGTGGCTAGAAACGGTGCAAGTAAAACAGTTAATAATGATAGTTTTACAAGTAGTTTGATGATGGGATTTAGCAATGTTTTCAATCATCACCATCCGCATTATGAGCACTATGCGTCTCAGGTCGCAATTTTATAGCTGGCTATAGTTCGATGTGGCACTAAGTAGCTTGCCTCGCTCAATATACACAAGGATGTGTATCTGTAGCTGTTTGATCGCAACGTTGGGACTATTGCCTGGTTGCATTTAGCGTGACTGCCCATTTGCTTGGTTGGGTGCTTAGTAGCTGGCTACGGGGTTGCATCGCTTGAAGGGCTGATTGATGCCTACGATTGTCGTATCCGCATAATCGCATCTGTGATTTCCCGTGCATTCATGTCCAGCGTTTCCAAAGCCGCTGTAGCGTTAGCAGCAACACTCCCCACTCCATTGTCAGAGAGCCACTTGGTGACTTCTTCTATCGCCGCACATATGGCGTGCTTGTTGACGCCTAAAGCACTTAGCACGTTAGTCATCTTTCAAGAGGGCTTCCTTCCATCCATTACTTATCTTACTGCAGGAGCAGCGTGTGCACTCTTGCTATAAGGCGGCGTACACCGCATCGAAGTCCTTACACGCCTGATCAACTTTGTACTTCATCATCAGATATGCAGAAAGCTTAACCAGCTGATCAAACAGTAGATGTCCGGACTGAATAGTGCATCGACCAAGGCACTCAGAATTATCCGCCCCATAGACATACACCGTATAAAACACGCTACTGGTCTCCCGACTCAACCCAACTGTTAAATATTTGATCGGGTGCGGGACAGACGCCTTACGCAAAGAAAACTGTAGTGCATCTTCAAAAGGCGTAAACATTACCGATGAAGACATGACAAAGAGGCTAGCGATATCAAGAGCATCTTCAACCTGCTCCATCGTTGGAGTTTTATTTTCGTGCTCTAGAGTATTACGCAGCTTTACCACTTTGCGTAAGACACCGGGGGCCAACAACCCGAGCCTTCTTAACTTCTCAATCTTCTCCTTTACATCCAGTCTTGATGATTTAAAGCCAAAAGAATTCAGCAACCGATCCATTTGACTGACTATTGCTCGCTTGATGTTTGACGTAGCATTTATTAGTGCCGACTGCCCGCCCCGTTGGAAGTCTTCTTCTGCCAGGATAAGAAACTCAACTGGGGAAACTTCCAATTCGACCAACTCGACCAAACTGAAGCTCCCGCCTATTAGAGACACACCACACTTGCTCATATCGATAGCGTGTTCAACGCAAAAGGCTTTGATATCCATGTCCCCTCCGGACCAGCAGCTGTCTAGCAGCGAGCCGGATTAGTATACCAGTTAAGAAATTAACCGAACGCCCAAGCCTAGTCTGACTTTTATCGCCAGAGACACCTAAGGCAGATTCTCCGAAGTCCGCGGCAGGCCAATCGAATATCGGCCCATACAATAGAGGGCGAATATCAATAGGCGGCATCGGGGAAATCGGCAGAACTGGACACTATGGAGCGGGCTCCTTGACGGCATTACCGGGCCAACATGCTATCGCCGGCTCAAATCGGCAAATATCTGCGGCATGGCAAAGCCGCCCGTGGGCGGCTGATGAGAGGATCAGGCCTTGTTCCAGTGTCGCTTGACGGTGGCAATACCGATATTGAGGTCAGTCGCCACCTGAGCCTGTGTCATATCCCTCGCCTTGAGTCTCTGTACTGCCGCTGTAGTGTCCGTTGCTTCTGGACGCCCCAGCCTCTTACCTTCCGCCTTGGCACGAATCAAACCCTGCTGAGTACGCTCGATCAGCAAGTCACGCTCAAACTCCGCGACGGCACCGAGAACTTGCATGGTCATTTTGCCTGCTGCACTGGTGAGGTCCACACCGCCAAGTGCGAGACAGTGAACACGGATGCCAGCAGATGCCAAGTGCTCGACGGTCTGGCGTACATCCATCGCGTTACGGCCTAACCTGTCCAGCTTGGTTACGATCAGCACGTCACCTGACTCCATCTTGCCTAGCAAGGTCTGGAAGCCTTTACGCTCAGTGGCGGGGATGCTGCCTGAGATGGTTTCCTCGACTACTCGACTCGCCTGCACATCGAAACCAGCGGCTTTCACTTCTTGCACCTGGTTCTCGGTGAACTGGGTAGCAGTACTAACGCGACAGTAAAGGAAAGTGCGGGACATGGCGAGTGACTCCACTAGTATCACTTAAGGTGGTATCAGTGTACTAAGGTATCGACAATCCTTGAAGGCTATTTTTATGATACCGAATACCGCTCATCAGAAAGGTATCGTTTAACGGTCGTTTAATGATGCTCTACTTGCATAGATACGTGGACACTTTGTTTTTTCGTTTCTGCATTGTACGTAGGTGTTGTACTTAAATTTCGCAGCCCGAAAACCTCGGGACGCAAAAAATATGCGCGGCGATTTTTTTGATCCGACAATACCAATAAGGTGGATCGATTTAGCCCCTTTAGCTCTTTCTGAGAGCACGTAGTCGGTCCCCCCGTGTCACCCCTTTTTTAGCCGATTAGTGATATAGACGATGGATGTTGCTGCGAACTCAAGGAAAAACTCTGCTTCTGCCTTTGAAAGGCCTGACTCGATTGTGCCACCGTGCCTAACGAAATCTTTGTTACTCGCATAGCCATAGGCTTGGGTGATCAAGCGTTCAATATCAGCGTCGAGCTTTGCTTGTCTGATGATCTTGCCGAGCGTTCCGTTCGGCTCATTCAGAAGCACCATGAGGCTTGATTCAACGGAGCTGATTGACTCCTTTATGGAGTTTTCGAAGTCAGGCGTTGCTGAGTAGATGAAGTTCTTCGCCTTTAGCCATTGCGCACGGATTGGCGTCAGTTCGTTGGCCAACGCTTCATTTGCCTTGGCCCAATTCCTAGATGATGGAGCGTGTCGTTGTATCCGTTTTAGGTCGAGCAAGACATCTGCATAGAGTTCCTGCACGTAGACACGCCGACTAGCATAGGTGCTCATTACCTGGAGCTTGCAAAATGCCATGAAGACTTCGAGAGATTTGTGCGGGTTGGGATTCGCATATTTCGCTTCTTCCAGATCAATCGTCACCTCCGCATAGAGCTCCCGGTATTCGGCAGGTTGAGTAGAGGTCCGGCCATCGGTGGCAAACGCGATCATTAATGTCTGTATTGCTATGACCTTAGCGCCCAGTTCTATCGCCTGCTTGCTATCCATAAATTACTCCTGGCTTCCTGGTGATCATATTACCCCAGCTTAATCAGGGCTTGGAGGTGGGGGAGACGGGAGCTTTATTCGAACGACAACAATGGCTATTTCCTTGATCCTAGGCGTCTTTGATAGCGGTTATTGCCTCAACTTGAGAATCCCAGCGGTGATGGCCGAGGCATTTGTGTCGAGTGTATCCAGCGCCGTGATGGCGTTGTTATGTGCTTCGGGCGAACCAGTTGACCTTGCCCACAAGGCGACTTCTTCAATTGCTGCGGCTAGTGCGTGCTGGTTGTGCAGTAGCAAGGTCAGTACGTCCGCTGTGGCGATGTCGGCATCTGTGTTGTCTGGCATGGTGGTCATCCTTGAATGGGTGGTGATCGAATGTGGGCTGCCGGGATTATCGAGCAAGCAGAGTTTTAATAGTCCAAGCCCCCTGCGGAATGACGCTGGGGGCTGGGCAATGTTATTTGGCTATGGTGACTCCAACCATCTAGGAAGACGAATGTGCGGCCAATCGTCGACGCACCCTACGCGCAAGCCGGGTGCCATTGATCACAAGGCTAGATCTTCAGGTGAGAATGTCAGCTTGAATGAACGGTATGGCTGGAAATCACTCGGCTTGAGTTCCTGCATTTCCGACAAGCGACCGATACTTTTGACTGCCGCTACCACCGAGTTATCGTAAGGAACATCTCCACTGGACTTGGCGACATTGACTGACCTCATCGTGCCATCCTGCACCATCTCAACCTGTACCACGACCACCATGCCATTTCGCGCCGACGGTGGGCGAGCCCAGTTTTCAACTACTCGCTCTGTGATCAAATCATCAATGCTATTCACTATCTCGGCGTAATTTGAAGTTGCAGGACTAGCTAGACTTGGCTGTTGTGCTGGTTTTTCCTGCGTGTTTGGACGTGATTTTTGCGAGGGTTTATCATTTGTGGTTAATCTGGTGACCACAATATTTCCGAACCGGTCCGTGCCAATAACACGTACAAGCTGCCCTTGCAGCTGTCGACCGTTGAAGTCTCCATTTTCTGAGGTTATTCCAAGACCCGATAACCCACTAAATGCTACAACGTAGCATATGCCTGGATCGCACATGGTGATGACAGAGGCTTTGTCTAGCTTGAACAGCTTGTTCTTGAACCAGTCTAACCCCTTATCTTTGTTGTTTTGTAGTGCTTCTGATAGCCCCCCTGAATACTTCAAGTCATTGGTATTTTCTATAGCCTTTAGCTGTGTGATAGTCTTGGCTTCTTCTGCCGCCTTAGTCTTAGCATCTTCTACCATCCGAGCCTTGGCATATTCGGCGGCCTTTGCCTTAGCTTCCGCCTCGGCACTTTCTCTGGAATGGAACAGTGTTTGGGCAGAGGTATCGCCGTTTTCGGCCATACTCTTGTTTTCGATTAGATCCTGCGAAGCATGCGTATAGAGCGCCGTCTGCATGAGGCAAAGCCCCAGAAGCAACGGACGTGCATAGGAATTCCAACTCTTGTCTACGAATGATTGGCCCACTTCCATATTCTCACGGTATCCAAAAAAACGAGTCTAATGGAAAAACCTGAACTATGGCTAAATGGTGGCGCTTTTTTTAAGCTTCTAACTTAGAGCCTAGTTCCAATCAGGCCACGGGGATCCAAATAGGTCTTCAGCCCCTGAAATTGGGGGATATCAAATTTTAGGTAGGGAAGGTAGGCTAGATTAGGTTTTATAGCCTTGTTCCACAACCTTTTGACATTGCTTAGACTGACTCCTAGGTCAGATGCTGTGGCTGATTGGACGAACCCCTTGGATTTTAATTCCTGTACTTTGGGTGTGGGCGTCGCAGTCGATCGACGCAGATCGAGCGAACTTATGCAGGCCTAAACCGTGCTGAGGCTCGAAGTGCGTCAACAGTGCCTTGATATCGTCGCTTCTCATTCTTTATAAGTTTGGTTAAGTTTGAAGGTAGGATAAAAATTAATGGTATAAGCCCCGTTTTCAGGGGCTTTTCATGCGAATTTATTTCTGAAGGTTATTTGGTCTGTTGTATTGCGTCCTCTAGGATGCCCCCAATTTATTAGGTCATAGGATGGAATGACTCAGCTCGAAATATAAAAAGGCACATAAGGCCAGTGCTATGTGGTCTGGTCGCTCTATCATACTGTTGTTTAAAGAAATGCCTCTAAATGGCGTGTTTTGGCGCATTGGTACAATGGTTTTGTCACTTGTCCTCAGGTTTTTAGACTGTGGTCAGTGAAAGTCGTGACGTTAAAAATAACAAGAAATGCTTTTATATTAATATTTCCTGTTGTTTTATACGGGGTGTGATTTTACTCAAACTGCATAGCGTTTGATGTGGAACTCCTGGTTAATGTCCGAGGTGACGCCGTGGGCAATCGGAACGGATGTGTTTGTTAAATCTCTATGCTTTTAAAACATCATAGATGATCGCTAGGGTTATCGTCTGTTAGGTTTGATTACACGAGCTCGCGAGTGTGCCCCGGTACGGGGCAGAGAATCAATATGAACTGATGGGTATCTTTGGCTTTTAAATAATTCAATGGCGACTAGTGTCGTTGATAATGTTTAAGGTTCGAAGCCGAAGGCTGAGATTATCCAGTTCTAGTTGTTTCTGAGTCTAGAACTATCATGGTGTTAATGGGGTTGGATAACCGCGCTTCGCACGGAGAACGCACTTCGTGCCTTCTGATTTGGTCTTTGATTGTTATGGCTAATAGAGCTCTAGAAAGACTTAAAGCTTTTAGAGTTTTAGAAGCTTAAAGGCTTTGAGGTTTTATAGGCGGCTATATCTCTAAGAAGTATTCATAGGATTACGGCCGTTTTATGCAGACTAGCCGCCCAGCTTTCACCGGGCGGAATCAGTATTATACGAAGAACCGTTCAAGACCTTCGGCAGGCTCGACTGGTAAGCTTTCGCGTACGTTCTTTGTCCATGTGCGGGCAGTTCTCTTTGCTACGCTCCAAAGCTCCACCAGGGCGTTATTGATATCGGCTTGTTTGGTGCCTCTGTTTAAAGCTAGTTTGATAAAGTTAACCGCTTTAGCTTTTTCGTTGGGTGGGACTTTAGACCTGCCATCTGGTTTTTCGATAGTTAAAGCAAGGCAGTCGTCAATGATTGCATTGGTCATATAGGTTGATTTTAGATAATTTGCGACTGTCATATCTTGCACGTAAAAATAAACGGAACTCGTATTGCCTCGAGTCCGAATTGCGGTTCGAGTTAAAGCTTGTAAGCTAGCCTCGAATTTGTTTTGCACGATCCACGCATCATTAAGGCTCGCCACGCTGATATTGTGTTTGTCACTGATCATTTTAAAACTTCTCTTGTCATTGGGGCTTGGATTTCCGCCAAATAGCAATAGTGCAGCATTACTGTCTTGATAGCAGTTCAGGCCACGGCAGTCCAATTGAAGAAATTCAATTTTTTTCATTGCCTTCAAATTTGACGGCGCATAACGTTCGCTAAATTTCCCCCATTTATTTTGTACGATCAACAGTTTTCTGCTCGGAGTATGTTGTAGTGCGGTTTCGAAAATTTTATCAATGAACTGATCATTTGTTCCGGTGTGAATATGACTTTGGTCGCCTTGTTCATTTCCTAGCACTTTACGTTTTGACCAGTGACCATTCAGCATCGGGTAAATATAAAATCGCACATGTAACCGGGTGACTCAGGAGTGAACTCGGATTTTTTGTATCGATACCCTAATTTTTTAGCAAAAAGGTCGAAGATACCTCCATCGATATTGGCTGCCAAAATGTGTGTTCGCCGAGCTCTGTCAATGTGTGGGAAGATTGACCGTTCAACAATGATGTGGAAGGTTATCTTTCCACCATCTTCCACATCAAAATGAACAATATTACCGGTCAGAATGGCGTCATAAATTTTATGTTCCAGTCCGGATAGCGTGGACGCATATCCATTATTTGTCAAAGATGCTTTATAGGTCTTAACCTTTTCCTTGATTGCAACAAGCTGCCTATCCTTGATTTTCAGTTGGTTATTAAACGCATCAGTTGCAGCAAAAATTGTTATTGCGTCCCAAGCCTTCACTGTAAAGTGATTGATATCAATGATCGACGGAACTTCGTCAATTATCAAAATGTAGGGTTCAAGAAGGTTGGGGTCCACGCGTCTCAGTGAATCATGCGTGATGATAATCAAAGAGTCATTTCCACTTATCAGAGCGTCGGTCAGAACTTTGGTTACTGATGTCTGATTGTGCTTAACTTCGTCCTGTTCACTGTTGATGATCCGAGGGGTTAGCTTCGCTGTGTTCATGGAGATAAAAATATCATTATTTAATTTTAATGTAGGAAGCGCCATTACAATTTTGCATCCGTGTTTAATATAAGCTGGAATCTTGTTGATTACGGCTTGGGTCTTCCCAGCGCCTGGTGCCGCAATGGCGGTGTAAATAGATTTAGTGGGCATTACTAATGTACCTTTTTATGGGTGAATTAATCCTAGCTGATAATGACGGGGGTCGTCGGGGTCAGCGGGGATTTCGGTTTTGTTGAGCTGATCATACTACGAATCATGATGATCCTAAACAGAATCAAAAGTTTTAATTAGGGGGTGTAAGAATTTTGCTGGGGGCTTGTTTACTTGTATTGAATAAGGATTTGATCAAATCGTTATTGGCGCTGTTTTGTTTGTGGTGTGCTGTGGTATTAGTTATTTGTTTTTATTTTGATTTAATTGTTTGGGGTGCCTTGTCGATGGATACTGCTTTGAAAGGCACCCCTTTTTTATGCGCCGGGTATCAGCTCAATGTGTCGCAGTGCGTCCACCATTGCCTTCAATGGGCTGCGACTGCCGTAGATGCTGAACGTCACAGCACCGTCCTCGTGTCCTGCTATTCGCTTGATTAGAGAGTCCTGGACTCCTGAGTCCCGAAGATCATCGATCAGAGTATGTCGAAAGCTGTGGAATGTTTTCTTGGAGTCGGTGATCCCGCGTTTCACCTTGTAACGTCCGAACCATTTGGATGGTGCATGGCCCAGCTTTCCTCGTACGGGTTCAAGTTCAGGGAACAGGCGATCTGCCCCGGTGGCCCTGACTGACTCAACATGCCGCAGTAGACCCAGCTCGACCAGAGTGGGGTGAATGGGTAGTACACGTCGGCTACTGGAGTTCTTCAGATTCTGGCCTTCACTTTTGTCATCGATACGGATGCAATGAATAACCTGTTGCTGGATGAAGTCGTCAACACGCAGTTGGCATAACTCTTCCAGTCGAGCTCCGGTGGCTCGCCCCATGAGCGGTAGCCAGTATCGCCAAGGATGATTACGAGCTTCGTCTTGGAGCACATTAAGGTCGAGGAGGATAGTCAGGTCGTGTTGGTCGAAGGACAGACGTGCTTCCTTGGCCGCTCCAGTCATTACCTTCAGTCCCACCAGTGGATTCTCCGTGATGTAGCCATTGGCCTTGCACCAGTTAAGGAAGGCAGAGAGTTTGCGTAGCCGGTTGTTCACCGTTACTGCCGTGATGGTCTTGTAGGTGCTGCCAGATTCCACCACTTCCTTCAAGGTTCTTCCTTTGAATTCAGGGCGTAGGCCGAAGTACTGGGGGCATCGGCACAGTCTTTCTTTCAGTAGTCGGGCTTGTCGAGCGTCGAAGGCTTCAACTGGCATGTCACCCGTTAGCTCGAACAAATCGCGTAGGGCGCGTTCCACCTCGAAGGTACTGACGGTTCGCCACGTACCGCCACGCTTTCCCTCATCTATATAGAGTTTCGACAGGGTAGACAGTGCGGGACCATTAGCGACTGATTCCGCAGGCTTGGCTATGAACTGGTGTGATCGATGCATTGAATTCGGGGCAGGGCATGTATCTCGCCATTCAGTGCAAAGCTTACGCAACGTCAGAAGGTCTGTCAGAGGGTGTTCGGAGAGGTGGCTATGCACCTGCTGAGCTAGTGAGCTGGCGAGGAACAAGGCGCTCTGCCGGTGCCGAATTTTCAGGCTCAAACGCAAGGTGTTACACCTCGGGAAGAGATGCTCGGGTAGCCTGAGATTCAGGTAATAGACGGGTCCACGGCGGGTTATGTAGGCCATGTTGTACACCTGTGTTGTACAGCAAAGTTGTACAGTGCTGACTACACCCCGTTTTCTGACTGCCCGTGCAGCGAGTTTGCACGGTAGAAATATTGCAACCCAAAGAGCCTGTAACCCTGACCCCATCGGTCCCCCCGCAACGATTACCCGTGAACCTGGTCAGATCCGGAAGGAAGCAGCCACAGCGGGAACATTGTGTGCCGGGGTGTGGCTGGTGGGGTTGCCTCCATAACGCACCGCGAGTCCTCTCTCGCGTTATCTGTCTAAAAATACATTCTTGTTGCTCTGCCACGGATCTTGTCCAGGGCGGTGTTTTTTCGTTTCCGGTTTTCAGAGCGAACACATAAAAGGAGACCGAGCTGTCGAATGCGACAACTCGGCCTCCTTTTTTATTTCTGGCACTAAGGCTTGGACAAGGCCTGGTCAACCGCTGCAATCAGCTTTCCCAGATCCTTCGGGGTGGCTTTATGTATGACACCGAACAGATACGCCCGCTGTTCATCTTCATCGCCTAAATCTGCGAAAAAGGCGTTCAGCTTTACACCCAACACATCGGCAAACAGGAACAAGGCTTCCACGCTGGGGGTGTAGGTGCCGGTTTCGAAGCGGCTGATGGTTTTGGGGTCAAAACCGGTTTTTTCGCCGAGTTCAGCCTGAGTAAGCCCAGCGACCTTGCGGTAGCGCCGAATGGCCGCACCCAAACTTGAAATTTGCATCGCTTAATTCCCATTTAGAATCAAGAACCTAACGATAGATTTTTGCATTAGACAACTGCATGATCCATCACCTTGCTTTGCAAAATGTGATGCATTTCGTAGAATCGCCGCTCAAAATGGGTATTTTGGGCCTTTAAGGTTAGTTGATCTCTGCTGTCAGGAGGCCATCAAACACTGTTCATGGAGTGATATCGTGTTGCTGCGCATTACCTATAAAAACATCTCTTCCGGGCATCCTGCACGGGTCGAGCGGTACCACCGCTAGCCACAGCGAGCCTGACTCATGGATGAGAAATACCGCAGGGCCGTGGATGCCGCCGCGATTTTTTCCGAGACCGATCTGAGCGGCCGGATCACCCACGTCAACGATCAGTTCTGTGCCGTGTCCGGCTATAGCCGCGAAGAACTGCTCGGGCAGAACCATCGTCTCCTCAACTCGGGTCTGCATTCCGCCGATTTCTTCGCGGTCATGTGGCGCACCATCGCCTTGGGCAAGGTCTGGAAAGGCGAGATTTGTAATCGCGCCAAGGACGGCAGCCTGTATTGGGTCGACAGCACCATGGTGCCGGTGCTCGATAATGCCACCGGGCGGGTTGACCGTTATCTTTCGATTCGTTTCGACATCAGCGAAAAACACCAATTGCTGCATTCACTGCAATGGCGGGTGGGGCATGACGTGCTGACCGGGCTGCCGAATCGCGCGTTCCTCTCGGATTTGCTGGATCAGGCGCTGGAGTTCTCCCGTCACGAAAACATCCCGCTGGCGGTATGCATGCTTGATCTCGACGGCTTCAAAGCGGTCAATGATGGCTACGGGCATGCCAGTGGCGATCTGCTGTTGGTCGAGGTGGCCAAGCGTTTGCGCGCCATTGTTCGCGGCGAAGATGTGGTGGCGCGGCTGGCCGGTGACGAGTTTGTGCTGGTGTTGCGATACGTGCGAGATCTGCCGGAACTGCGTGCGGCGTTGAACCGGGTGCTGGGCGCCATTTCGGCGCCGTACTCGCTGCATGGCAAGGGCGTCAATGTGTTTGCCAGTATCGGCGTCACCCTGTTCCCCCACGACAATCAAGATGCCGAAACATTGTTGCGTCATGCCGATCAGGCCATGTACGTGGCGAAACAAAGCGGACGCAATCGCTTTCATTTGTTCGACGTGTCCCGGGATCAGGAGGTCAAGGCCACTCACCAGACGGTCGAGCGAGTGCGCCAGGCGCTGGCTGCCGGTGAGTTGCGTGTGCATTTTCAGCCCAAGGTGAACATGCGTCGTGGCGAGGTTGTCGGCTTTCAGGCGTTGTTACGTTGGGAGCATCCGCAACACGGCATGATGCCGGCCCGGGAGTTTTTGCCGCTGGTGGAAGAAACGGACCTGATCATCGATATCGGTGAATGGGTGATGGATCAGGTCCTGTCGCAGTTGCACCATTGGCAGCAAGCGGGGCAGGGCTGGCCAGTCAGCATTAATATAGCGGCACGACATTTCCAGCGCGCGGATTTCGTCGACCGGCTCAAACACGTGCTCGCCCGGCATGCCGAGGTGGCTCCGCGGATGCTCGATCTGGAAATCGTCGAGTCGGTGGCGATTGAGAACATTCAGCATGTCAGCGCCTGTTTACAGGCCTGTCAGGCGCTGGGGGTGCAGTTTTCACTGGGGGACTTCGGCACCGGTTATTCGTCCCTGAGCTACCTCAAGCGTTTGCAAACCCAAACCATCAAGATCGACAAGTCGTTCGTGCGCGACATCGTTAATGATCGTGATGATCTGGCCCTGACCATGGCGGTCATTGGCCTGGCTCGGGCCTTTGGCCGGCAGGTGATCGCCGAAGGGCTGGAAAGTATCGAGCACGGTGAATTGCTGCTGCGCCTGGGCTGCGAAGTTGCTCAAGGTTATTTCATTGCCCGGCCGATGCCGCCCGCAGAAGTACCGGGCTGGGTCGAGGGTTTTGTAGCGCCGCCGCAATGGCAGGTGCTGGAGCAGGCGGGTCAAGGCTTGCCATTGGGCGCCTTGAGTGGCTCGCCACCAATGTAGAGCCGGATAATGTCGTCGATTTCCCTGGACATTTTCATTCGCACCAAGGTGCGCAAAATGCGCTGCACGGGCACCTTGGGATCGTTGCGCACATAACAACCGACACTCTGTTCCTGCAAAACCGCCACGCCTTGCAGTTGCCGGCCAGGCAGCAGGCGCTGATTGAACCAATCCAGCGTCCATTGATTGCTCACGGCGTAGTGATAGCGTCCGGCCAGTAGTTTTTCCAGCACCTGCTCCTGGTTGCGCGCGTCTTCGCGATGCAGTCGGTTGGCGTCAAACAGCGGTTGCAGGGTCGGGTAGCTGTAGCCGAGTACCGTGCCGATGGATTGTCGCGACAAGTCCGCGGGCGTCACTGAGGTCAGCGGATCTGGCCGGCTGATCAGCATGTCGCGCTGAAACCAAAGTGGAATGCTCCAGATGTAGTCCCCGGACTGATTCGGCTGCCAGGACTGCGCCGCATAGCAGCGGATATCGACTTCGCCGTGCTCCATGGCGTTTTGCACTCGCGTGCGAGGCAGTACGTGAAATTCGGCCGGCACGCCGACCTGGGTCGCGAGGCTGACCATCACGTCGTGCAGGATGCCTTGGGTGGGGTGGCCGCGTTCCAGTTGCACCATCGGCATCGCCCAACTGTCGGGCACCACGAAGCGCAATGGCGGCTCGGCGCCAGCGACATTCAGGCTGATCAACAGCAGTGCCCCAAAGGCCAGCCGCATAAACGCTCCGGTATTGATAAACCCCGAGCCGATAAAAGCCCCCCCCAAAGACCATCTTAGCCAGATTAGACGAGCGCGCCGGATGCAATTTTGGCCTTGCTCCGCTAGCATTAGCCGCTTCTGTTCCTTAGTTGCGACGGTTTTCGATGAGTTATCAGGTTCTTGCACGTAAATGGCGTCCGCGCTCGTTCCGCGAAATGGTCGGCCAGACCCATGTGCTCAAGGCTCTGATCAATGCCTTGGACAGCCAGCGGCTGCACCACGCCTATTTGTTTACCGGTACCCGCGGGGTCGGCAAGACCACCATCGCGCGGATCATCGCCAAATGCCTGAACTGTGAAACAGGTATCACTTCAACACCTTGCGGCGAGTGCTCGGTGTGCCGCGAGATCGATGAAGGCCGCTTTGTCGACCTGATCGAGATCGACGCCGCGAGCCGGACCAAGGTCGAGGACACCCGCGAACTGCTCGACAATGTGCAGTACGCGCCGAGCCGCGGGCGCTTCAAGGTCTACCTGATCGACGAAGTGCACATGCTCTCCAGCCATTCCTTCAATGCGCTGTTGAAAACCCTTGAAGAGCCGCCGCCCTACGTCAAGTTCATCCTGGCGACCACCGATCCGCAGAAACTTCCTGCAACCATTCTTTCGCGATGCCTGCAGTTCTCTCTGAAGAACATGACACCGGAGCGTGTGGTCGAGCATTTGACCCATGTGCTGGGTGTCGAGAACGTGCCGTTCGAAGACGACGCGCTGTGGCTGCTGGGCCGTGCTGCCGACGGTTCGATGCGCGACGCCATGAGCCTGACCGACCAGGCGATCGCCTTCGGTGAAGGCAAAGTCATGGCCGCCGACGTTCGGGCGATGCTCGGCACGCTCGATCATGGTCAGGTCTACGACGTTCTGCATGCGCTGATCGAAGGCGACGCCAAGGCCTTGCTCGAAGCCGTCCGTCACCTGGCCGAACAAGGCCCGGACTGGAACGGCGTGCTCTCGGAAATTCTCAACGTGCTGCACCGTGTCGCCATCGCCCAGGCCCTGCCTGAAGGCGTCGACAACGGTCATGGCGACCGTGACCGGGTGCTGGCACTGGCTCAGGCCTTGCCGGCCGAAGACGTGCAGTTCTATTACCAGATGGGCCTGATCGGTCGTCGCGACTTGCCGCTGGCGCCAGACCCGCGCGGTGGCTTCGAAATGGTCCTGCTGCGAATGCTCGCGTTCCGACCGGCAGACACCACGGACGCCCCGAGGCAACCGCTAAAGCCAGTGGGGATCAGCCAAGCCACAGTTGATTCCGCAAATTCAGTGGCTGCCGCGCCCATTGTTGCGCCGGTAGTCGCTGCGGCAGTTGCACCCGTCGCGCCTGCGCCGGTTGCGGCGGTGGTTGCTCCAGTGCAGCCGCCCGAGCCTGAGCCGGTTGCACCCGTCGATGCGCCAGAGCCTGTCGTTGTAGCAGCAGCGGTCGAAGCCGTCGTCGATTTGCCTTGGAACGACCCGATAGAACCCGACGTCGTTCAACAACCCGCCGTCGAGCCGGTGCTGGAAACCGCCAGCGAACAGCCCGAATTGGCGCCGATGCCATTGCCAACCCCCGACAGCGTGGTGCCGGACGCGCCGGAATGGGCCGCTGCGCCGATTCCGGAGCCGTCGGTAGCCGAAGTCGATGCAGCCACGCCGGGCATGGACCTGGACGACGAGCCGCCGCTTGATGAGGATTACATCGAGCCAGACATCGAATCGGCCTACAGCTACCTCGATGAACTGGCCAGCGAACACACCGCCGAGCCAACGCCGGAAGCCGAACCTGAACCGGCCGCCATGCCGGCCACCGGTCTGGCGCTGCAATGGCTGGAGTTGTTCCCGAAACTGCCGATCTCCGGCATGACCGGCAGCATTGCCGCCAACTGCACGCTGATCGCCGTCGAGGGTGACCACTGGCTGATGCACCTGGACCCGGCCCACAGCGCGCTGTTCAACGCGACTCAACAGCGTCGCTTGAACGATGCGTTGAACCAGTTTCACGGGCGTACGCTGACCCTGAGCATGGAACTGATCAAGCCCGAGCAGGAAACCCCGGCCCAGGCCGCGTCCCGGCGCCGTGCGAACCGTCAGCGCGAGGCCGAAGAGTCGATCCACGGTGATCCGTTCATCCAGCAAATGATGCAGCAGTTCGGTGCGGTGGTCCGTAACGATACTATTGAACCTGTCGAGACCCTGGTCACTCAGGGCTAATAACTGAAGGTGTTCGGCCGAAAGGGCCGGGCGCTGTATTTATCCAAGTACTTTTGAGGTGATTCCCATGATGAAAGGTGGCATGGCCGGCCTGATGAAGCAGGCACAGCAGATGCAGGAAAAAATGGCCAAGATGCAGGAAGAACTGGCCAACGCCGAAGTCACCGGTAAAGCCGGTGGCGATATGGTCACCGTGGTGATGACCGGTCGTCACGACGTCAAGCGCGTGACCATCGATCCAAGCCTGGTCGAAGGCTTGAGCGAAGACGACAAAGAGATGCTGGAGGCTGTGTTCGCCGCCGCCGTCAACGATGCCGTGCGCAAGATCGAAGCCAACAGCCAGGACAAAATGTCCGGCATGACCGCTGGCATGCAACTGCCACCGGGTATGAAACTGCCATTCTGATTCGCCAAAGCGCGTCGGATGGGCTACAAAAAAATGCCAGGCATCGCGCCTGGCATTTTTGTTTCTGCCAGTTGGAAATGTGCTGCCTTAAAGGCAGCCATCGCGGGCAAGTCCGCTCCCACAGGGATCACCTAAATCCTGTGGGAGCGTGGCTTGCCCGCGATGAAGTCACCTCGGTACAACTGACGAAACATCGAACGCCACACCGTCACAACGGTCTGCTCCCTATACCGTCGAATTCATCGATAAAAGGAGACGCTCACATGCCAGACGCATTGACCCTCAACCAACGTATCGTCCTGGCGTCCCGCCCGGTAGGCGCGCCGACGCCGGAGAATTTCCGCCTGGAGCGCGTTGCGCTACCGGACCTGGCCGACGGTCAGGTGCTGCTCAAGACCCTTTACCTGTCACTCGATCCCTACATGCGCGGACGCATGAGCGACGCGCCGTCCTACGCCGCTCCGGTTGAAATCGGCGAGGTGATGACCGGTGGCGCTGTCAGCCGGGTCGAGCGCTCGCTGAATCCGAAATTCCACGAAGGTGATCTGGTGGTCGGTTCTACCGGTTGGCAGAGCCACAGCCTCAGCGACGGTCGCGACATCATTCCGGTGCCGTCCGGGCTGCCGAGCCCGTCAATGGCGTTGGGCGTGTTGGGCATGCCCGGCATGACTGCGTATATGGGCCTGATGGACATCGGCCAGCCCAAGGCCGGCGAAACCCTGGTGGTTGCGGCTGCATCCGGCGCCGTGGGTTCGGTGGTCGGTCAGGTGGCGAAGATCAAGGGCCTGCGCGTGGTCGGCGTGGCCGGTGGTGCGGACAAGTGCCGGTATGTGGTCGATGAGCTGGGTTTTGATGCCTGCATCGATCACAAGAGCCCGAACTTCGCCGATGAATTGGCCAAGGCGTGCTCCGAAGGCATCGACATCTATTACGAAAACGTCGGCGGCAAGGTGTTCGATGCTGTGCTGCCGTTGCTCAAGCCCAAGGCGCGAATTCCACTCTGTGGTCTGATCGCGTCGTACAACGCTCACGAAGCACCGACCGGCCCGGATCGACTGCCGCAATTGCAACGCACGCTGCTGACCAAGCGCGTGCGAATCCAGGGCTTCATCGTGTTCGACGACTACGGTGATCGTCAGCCGGAATTCGTCAGCGCCATGGCGCCGTGGGTGCGCGACGGCAAGGTGAAGTTCCGCGAAGACGTGGTCGATGGCCTGGAGCAGGCACCCGAAGCGTTCATCGGTCTGCTGGAAGGACGCAACTTCGGGAAACTGGTTGTGCGGGTCGCCCAGGACTGAGTAATTGACGCTAAACAGAGGCGCGGGTATAAACCGCGTCTCGTTGTTTTGTCGGACTTTTCCCCATGAGCTTCAGCCCTTTGATTCGCCAACTGATCGACGCCCTGCGAATTTTGCCAGGTGTGGGTCAGAAAACTGCCCAACGCATGGCGTTGCAGCTGCTCGAGCGTGATCGCAGCGGCGGCTCGCGATTGGCCTTGGCGCTGAGCCAGGCCATGGAAGGGGTGGGCCATTGCCGGTTGTGCCGCACGCTGACTGAAGATGACCTCTGCCCGCAATGCGCCGATACCCGTCGCGACGACACTTTGCTCTGCGTGGTGGAGGGGCCGATGGACGTCTACGCGGTGGAGCAGACCGGTTTCCGTGGTCGTTACTTCGTGCTCAAGGGCCATCTGTCGCCACTCGACGGACTCGGGCCGGAAGCCATCGGTATTCCGCAGCTGCTGGCGCGGATCGAAGAGGCGGGCACGTTCACTGAAGTCATTCTCGCGACCAACCCGACCGTGGAAGGTGAGGCGACAGCGCATTACATTGCCCAATTGCTCAGCAACAAAGGCCTGATCGCCTCGCGTATCGCCCACGGCGTGCCATTGGGCGGCGAGCTGGAATTGGTGGATGGCGGGACGTTGGCGCATTCGTTTGCCGGGCGTAAGCCGATCGCTCTGTAATTGTTAAAAGCAAAAGATCGTCCGAACGCGGCCCGAGCCTTCGGCAGCTCCTACAGGTGTACGCATGCCATTGTAGGAGCTGCCGAAGGCTGCGATCTTTTGATCTTCCACACCTCCTTCACTTGAAAACCAAGCAAGCGCTCGGTTAACTTCGCTGAACCTTCAGTGGAGCTCGCCGATGCCTGCCTTTCAGGAATACTTCGACCACAGCCACCAATTGGTCCGCGACAGCGTCAGACGTTTCGTCGAGCGCGAGATCTTGCCAGACATCAACCAGTGGGAAGAAGCTGAAAGCTTCCCCCGTGAGCTCTACCAAAAGGCCGGTGCGGCGGGCATTCTGGGGATCGGTTACCCCGAAGCCTTGGGTGGCAGTCACGAAGGTGATCTGTTCGCCAAGGTCGCCGCCAGCGAAGAGCTGATGCGCTGTGGCTCCGGCGGCTTGGTGGCGGGGCTCGGCTCGCTGGACATCGGTCTGCCGCCGATCCTCAAGTGGGCCAGGCCTGAAGTCCGCGATCGCGTTGTGCCGCAGGTGCTCGCTGGCGAAAAGATCAGCGCCCTGGCCGTTACCGAGCCCAGCGGCGGCTCCGACGTCGCCAACCTGCAAACCCGTGCTGTGCGTGACGGCGAGTGCTACCGGGTCAGCGGCAGCAAAACCTTTATCACCAGTGGTGTCCGCGCGGATTTCTACACCGTCGCGGTGCGTACCGGTGCGCCGGGTTTCGGTGGCATCAGCCTGCTGTTGATCGAGAAGGGCACGCCCGGTTTCACCGTCGGCCGTCAGTTGAAGAAAATGGGTTGGTGGGCGTCGGACACTGCCGAACTGTTCTTCGACGATTGCCGGGTGCCGGTAGGAAATCTGATTGGTGCCGAAAACATGGGCTTCGCCTGCATCATGGGCAACTTCCAGAGCGAACGCCTGGCGCTGGCGCTAATGGCCAACATGACCGCGCAACTGGCGCTGGAAGAGAGCCTGAAATGGGCTCGCCAGCGTGAAGCATTCGGTAAACCCATCGGCAAGTTGCAGGTGCTCAAGCATCGCCTTGCCGAAATGGCCACGGCGCTGGAGGTGTCACGGGAATTCACCTACCGCCAGGCAGCGAAGATGGCGGCGGGGCAGAGTGTGATCAAGGAGATTTCCATGGCCAAGAATTTTGCGACTGACACGGCTGATCGGATTACTACGGATGCTGTGCAGATTTTGGGTGGCCTCGGTTATATGCGTGAGAGCCTGGTGGAGCGGCTGTACCGCGATAACCGGATTTTGTCGATCGGCGGCGGTACGCGGGAAGTGATGAACGAGATCATCAGTAAGCAGATGGGGCTTTAATCGGCGGTGTAGCGGCTGACGCTATCGCGAGCAAGCTCGCTCCCACAGTGGATTTTCGGTGTTCACACAATCCCTGTGGGAGCGAGCTTGCTCGCGATATAGGTAGTCCGTACAGACGCCGCCTTACTGCTCGCTCAACGCAAATTGCGTCAGGCAAAACGTCGGAATCCCCATATCTTCCAAACGCTGCGACCCGCCCAACTCTGGTAAATCAATGATCGCCGCCGCTTCATGAACACGGGCACCCATGCGTCGAACCAGGTTCGCCGCCGCAATCAGCGTCCCGCCCGTGGCGATCAGGTCATCGAACATCACCACCGAATCGCCCTCGCACAGGCTGTCAGCGTGGACTTCGAGGAAGGCTTCGCCGTATTCGGTCGCATAACCCTCGGCCAGTACGTCGGCCGGCAGTTTGCCTTGCTTGCGGAACAGCACCAGTGGCTTGTTCAGCTGATAGGCCAGGACCGAACCGATCAGAAAACCACGCGCGTCCATCGCACCGATGTGGGTAAAGTCAGCCTCGACATAACGATGGGCGAAGCTGTCCATCACCAGGCGCAGGGCCGTGGGCGACTGGAACAATGGGGTAATGTCGCGAAAGATCACGCCCGGCTTGGGAAAGTCGATCACAGGGCGGATGAGGGATTTGATGTCGAAGGAGTCGAAGGCCATAGTCGAAGAATCCTGGCAGGCTGCAAACGACGCAGTATAACGGCGGCTGAACCGTTTCGCTCAGCCGCCATCGCCAAAATCAGCCGTCTAGCGAGCCGCCGGCCAGGGCGCAGAGCTGGATCGGGTCGAGGATGTGGATTTCCTTGCCTTCAGCAGCAATCAGTTCGTTTTGCTGGAAGCGCGTGAACACCCGGGACACGGTTTCCACCGCCAGGCCCAGGTAATTGCCGATTTCGTTGCGCGACATGCTCAGTCGGAACTGGTTGGCCGAGAAACCACGGGCGCGGAAACGGGCCGACAGGTTGACCAGGAACGTGGCGATGCGCTCGTCGGCAGTTTTTTTCGACAGCAGCAACATCATTTGCTGATCGTCGCGAATCTCGCGACTCATCACGCGCATCAACTGACGGCGCAGTTGCGGCAGTTGCAGCGCCAGTTCGTCGAGGCGTTCGAAAGGGATTTCACACACCGATGTGGTTTCCATGGCTTGCGCCGAGACCGGGTGTTTTTCGGTGTCCATGCCCGACAGACCGACCAGTTCGCTCGGCAGGTGGAAACCGGTGAGTTGTTCTTCACCGCCATCGCTCAGGCTGAAGGTCTTCAGGGCGCCAGAGCGTACTGCATAAACGGAATCAAACGTGTCGCCCTGGCGGAACAGGAATTCGCCCTTTTTCAGCGGGCGGCCACGTTTAACGATTTCGTCCAGCGCATCCATGTCTTCCAGATTCAAAGAAAGTGGCAAGCAGAGGGGGGCCAGGCTGCAATCCTTGCAATGGGCCTGACTATGAGCGCGCAGCTTTACTGGCTCGGACATTTCTTCAATCCTTGTGGGAAAACACACATAAGCCGTAAGGGTAACCCACGGGAGGACATTCAGGCACGCGGCGATTTTGTCGCAGGGTCGTAAAGTCGGCGTTTCGCAGACCGGCCAGTGAGGTGATGGCTAGATCACCCGCGAAAACCGCTGGCGATTTTGCTGTTCCAGGTATGCGTCGAACACCATGCACACCGAACGCACCAGCAATCGTCCGGCGGGCAGTACGGTGATACGTTTGTTATCAAGTTCGATCAGGCCGTCGTCGGCCATTCCCTGCAACTGCGGCCAAAGTTCGCCGAAGTAGCCCTGAAAGTCGATGTTGAAGGCGTGTTCGATCTCGGCGAATTCCAGGCTGAAATTACAGATCAGTTGTTGGATGACCGCACGTCGCAGGCGGTCATCGGCGTTGCACAGCAGACCACGACTGGTGGCCAGTTGCGCGCTGGCCAGCGTGTTCTGGTACTGATTCAGGTCGCTGCTGTTCTGGCAATACAAGTCGCCGATCTGGCTGATGGCCGACACGCCCAGGCCAATCAGGTCGCAGTGACCGTGGGTGGTGTAGCCCTGGAAGTTGCGTTGCAGGGTCGATTCTTCCTGAGCAATCGCCAGTTCATCGTCGGGTAGCGCGAAGTGGTCCATGCCGATGTAGCGGTAACCGGCCTGGGTCAGCTGCTCGATGGTGCCCTGGAGTATTTCCAGTTTTTGCGCCGGTGTCGGTAGCTCGTCGCTGTTGATTCGTCGTTGCGGCATGAAGCGTTCCGGCAGGTGCGCGTAGTTGAACACCGAGAGGCGGTCCGGTTGCAGGTTGATCACTTCATCGACGGTGCGGGCGAAATTCTCGGGTGTCTGCCTTGGCAAGCCGTAGATCAGGTCAATGTTGATCGAGCGAAACTGCAGCGTGCGGGCAGCGTCGATCACCGCGCGGGTTTCTTCCAGGCTTTGCAGGCGATTGACCGCCCGTTGCACCGCCGGGTCGAGGTCTTGCAGGCCGATACTGACCCGATTGAATCCCAGCTCACGGAGCAGGCCCATGGTCGACCAGTCGGCTTCGCGAGGGTCGATTTCGATGCCGTAGTCGCCGGAATCGTCGTCCAGCAAGTTGAAGCTTTTGCGCAACTGGGCCATCAGCTGGCGCAGTTCATCGTGACTGAGAAAGGTCGGGGTGCCGCCGCCGAAATGCAGTTGCTCGACTTTTTGCGTGGGGTCGAGGTGGCAGGCGATCAGCTGGATTTCCTGCTCAAGGCGTTGCAAATAGGGCTGGGCCCGGCCGCGGTCCTTGGTGATGACTTTATTGCAGGCGCAGTAGTAGCAAATGTTCGCGCAGAACGGCACGTGCACATACAGCGATAACGGGCGCAGGGCTTTACGGCTGTCGCGCAGGGCGTGGAACAGGTCGAACGTGCCGACCTGACCGTCGAATTGCACCGCGGTCGGGTAGGAGGTGTAGCGCGGTCCCGCCAGGTCGTAACGGCGGATCAGATCGGTGTCCCAACGAATGGCGTCGAGCATCATGCGGGCATTCCCCGGATAGGCTGGCAGTGTCAGCGAGTCTAGGGGGCGCGGCGGTGGGGCATGTTGATTTGCATCAACGGGCTTCAAGATCAAAAGATCGCAGCCTTCGGCAGCTCCTACAGGTGTACGCCAATCCATGTAGGAGCTGCCGAAGGCTGCGATCTTTTGATCTTTGCTTTAATGCCCCATGAGCCAATGCTGATGCGGCCCCGGCAAGGTCCAGATGCCGAACAGGATCACCAGTAGTCCGCCCGTCATCCGCACGCTACGTTTGCGTAACAACGCCGTGACCCGCTCAGCCGCCAACCCCGTGGCGAGTAACACCGGCCATGTGCCGAGCCCGAACGCGAGCATCAAAAGCGCACTGTCCAGCGCATTGCCCTGACTCGCCGACCACAGCAACGTGCTGTAAACCAATCCGCACGGCAGCCAGCCCCAGAGCGCGCCCAGCAGTAACGCGCGGGGTACGCTCGACACCGGCAGCAGTTTATTGGCAACCGGCTGGATGTGCCGCCACAGGCCGCGACCGAGGCTTTCGATGCGGGTCAGGCCGCTCCACCAGCCGGCGAGGTACAGACCCATGGCGACCAACAGTAATCCGGCGATGACGCGCATGAACATCGCCGCCGGGCTGTTGGCCACCGCCCAGCCCGCCAGGCCGATCAGCAGGCCGGCCGTTGCATAGCTGAGAATTCGCCCCAGGTTGTAGGCCAGCAGCAGTCGAAAGCGACGGCTGCGTTGCTCCTTGGGAATCGCCAGGGTCAACGCGCCCATCAAGCCGCCGCACATGCCCAGGCAATGCCCGCCACCAAGCAGACCGAGAATCACCGCAGACACCAGCAGCGGCGCCAACTCAAGCATGGGGTGGCGCCTTATCGTCCGGTTTGGCCGGATGACCGCTGGCTTCGTCGACTGCGGCCTTGTGGTTCGGATCCTGGTCGTCAAACAGGATGCTGTGGGCCGGGCCGTCAAGGTCGTCGTACTGACCGCTGTCGACTGCCCAGAAGAAGATATAAATAGCGATGGCCACGATCAGCAGCGCGGCTGGGATCATCACGTAGAGAGCTGGCATCTGGACTCCATGCCCGCGCGGCTCAGGCCGGCAGCGGACGGGTTTCTGGCGTGGCGCTGACCGCAGGCGTGTTTGGCATGCGAGTCAGGCGCAGGGCGTTCAGCACCACGGTCAACGAACTGATGGACATGCCGACCGCGGCCCATACCGGAGTGATCCAGCCGAGGGCGGCGAACGGCAACATGAGGCCATTGTACAGCCCGGCCCACAGCAGGTTCTCGATGATTACCCGGCGGGTGCGTCGAGCCAGGCTAAAGGCTTGGACCAATGCATCGAGGCGGTTCGACAGCAGTACGGCGTCGGCACTGGTTTTCGCCAGATCGGTGGCCGAACCCATGGCCACGCTGATGTCGGCGGCGGCCAGCACTGGCACGTCGTTGACTCCGTCACCGAGCATCAACACCTTGCGGCCTTCCTTGTGCAGCTGTTGCAGGACCTGCAATTTGTCGTCCGGGCGCAAGCCGCCTCGGGCTTCATCGATGCCCAGTTCCGCGGCGACACTGGCGACCATCGGCGAGCTGTCGCCGGACAGCAGCAATGTGCGCCAGCCGCGAGCCTTGCAGGCGGCGAGCAGGGCGGGTGCATCGGCACGCAGACGGTCGTCGAGAACAAACCATGCCAACGGTCCCTGGCTGTCGCCGAGCAACAGCCATTGGCCGGCTTCATCCGGCATCGATGGCACGGCAGCGTCACTGAGTTCACAGACAAAACCCGGTTGGCCGATGCGCAGGCGTTGCTCACCGACCAACCCTTCGAGGCCCAGCCCCGGCGTGCTGTGGACTTCTTCGGCGGCCAGCGGTGCCCGGCCAAACGCGCGGGCGATCGGGTGTTCGGAGCGGTTTTCCAGTGCCGCGGCGAGGCTCAGGCATTGATCGCTGTTGAGTTCGCCGAGCGGGCGGATCGAACGCAGCGCCAGGCGCCCTTCGGTAAGCGTGCCGGTCTTGTCGAAAATTACCGTGTCGATCTGGTTCAGGCCTTCCAGCACATGGCCGCGAGTCAGCAGCAAACCCAGTTTGTGCAGCGTTCCGGTGGCGGCAGTGAGGGCGGTTGGCGTGGCCAGGGACAGGGCGCACGGGCATGTCGCAACGAGCATCGCCAACACAATCCAGAAGGCTCGCGACGAATCCAGTTCCCACCAGATCAGGCCGATGACGGCAGCGGCAATCAGCGACAGCAGCAGGAACCATTGCGCGGCGCGGTCGGCAATTTCCGCCAGTCGCGGCTTCTCGGCCTGAGCACGATCCAGCAGGCGGACGATGGCGGACAGTCGGGTATCTTGACCCAGCGCCAGGACTTCCACGGTCAGCGCACCTTCGACGTTCAAGGTGCCGGCGGTGACGGCATCGCCCGGCGTGCGCGGTTGCGGCAGGTATTCGCCGGTGAGCAGGGATTCGTCGATGCTCGACTGGCCTTCGAGGATCTTGCCGTCAGCCGGGAGGATCGCGCCGGGGTGCACCAGCACCTGATCACCCACGCGCAGTTCACTCAGCAGGATTCGCTCACTCTGGCCGTCGGCACTCAGGCGCAGACACGAGGCGGGCAATAGATTGACGAGTTGTGCGGTGGCGGCGGCGGTGCGTTCGCGGGCGCGACGTTCCAGATAACGCCCGGCCAGCAGGAACAGCGCGAACATGCCGACCGCATCGAAATACAGCTCACCGACGCCGGTGATCGAGGTCCAGATCCCTGCGATGTAGGCGCTGCCAATCGCCAGCGACACCGAGACGTCCATGGTCAGGTGGCGGGTGCGCAAGTCGCGCATGGCGCCTTTGAAGAATGGCGCGCAGCTGTAGAACACGATCGGTGTGGTGAGGAACAGCGCGACCCAACGCAGGATGGTGTGCAGCTCTGGGCTGAGGTCGATGTTGAATTCCGGCCAGGTGGCCATGGTCGCCATCATCGCCTGGAACCACAGCAGCCCGGCCACGCCAAGTTGGCGCAGGGCCAGGCGGTTTTCGCTGGCCAGTTGTTCACTGGCGCGGTCGGCCTGATAGGGGTGGGCGGCGTAACCGATGTGGCGCAATTCGCTGAGTACCTGGCTCAGCGGCAGTTGCGCATTGGCCCATCGTACGTGCAGGCGATGGTTGGACAGGTTCAGGCGCGCTTCGGCTACCGCCGGCAAGCCACGCAGGTGTTTCTCGATCAGCCAGCCGCAGGCGGCGCAACTGATGCCTTCCATCAACAGGGTGGTTTCGGCGAGTTCGCCTTCGTGGCGAACGAAGGGGGCTTGCACGTCGGCACGGTCGTACAGCGCCAGTTCGTCCACCAACTGCACCGGCAGCGCTTCGGGGTTGGCCGATGACTCGCTGCGATGCTGGTAATAGGTTTCCAGTCCGCCGGCCACGATGGCTTCGGCCACGGCCTGACAACCCGGGCAGCAGAACTCGCGGGTTTCACCGAGGACGGCAGCGGTGAAGCGGCTGCCGGCCGGGACGGGCAGGGCGCAGTGGTAGCAGGGGAGTGGAGTGGTCATGAGGAGAAGTCTATATCGTCCGGGAAAGGCTCATGCCTGTAGGAGCTGACGAGTGAAACGAGGCTGCGATCTTTTGATGTTGTTTTGAAAGAGCAAGATCAAAAGATCGCAGCCTCGTTTCACTCGACAACTCCTACAAGTGTTCGGCGCCTTGCAGCGGTTCATCACCCAGCAGGAGATCCTTGTCATGGCTGACCTGTTCTTCTTCGAACATGCGCCAGGTCTTGTCATCCTGTACGCCCAGCAGTTCTACAAAGCGTCGACCGTCGACCTTGTCGTTCAACTGGCCAATGTAGCGGCCCTGTTCGGTTTCGCTGCGTGCCAGGGTGATTTTGCGATCCTTCTCCGGCTGGGTCGGCGAGATCAGGTTCAGCTCCAGGGTTTTCGGTTGGCTGTTGCCGCTCAGGCGCAGGTCGACTTCGCCGGTCACGTCGTCCAGATGAACGCTGGCGCGCAGCAGCAGGGTCTGCGCCAGCAGTTCACGGTCGAGGGAGCGGTTGATCCCTTTGCCGGCCTCGTAATAGTTGTCGTTGACCAGGTTGTCCGGGTTGTTCACCGCGATCGTCACCATGGACAAGGTCAGGGTCACGGAACACGCCAGGATGGCGATGATGATCCACGGCCAAAGGTGCTTGTACCAGGGACTTGCGGCAGTTGCTGTGGGCATGATCACTTCTCTCAACGAACTTGTGGGCCGATGAACCGGCTCTTGGCTTCAATGTGGACGCTGTCGTCATCGGCATCCTTGAGGATGAATATCACCTCGTTGGTGCTCGATGGCAGTTTCTCCGGTGCGCTGGACAGTTCGACCGGCTGGCTGAAAATCTCCCCGGCGGCGACCTTGATCTCGCGCTTGCCTTGCAGCTTGAGGTCCGGCAGGCCAGCGGCTTCGAGCACGTAGGTGTGGTCGCGCTGATCCTTGTTCATGATCTTCAGGCTGTAGACGTTTTCGATCCGGCCTTCGGCATTTTCGCGATACAACACGCGGTCTTTGCTGACGTCGAAACCGACCAGCGAACGCATGAAGAACGCGGTCATCAGCAAAGCGATCATCGCCAGCAGGACCGTGGCATAGCCGATCAGGCGCGGACGCAGTTTATTGGTTTTTTGCCCGGACAGGTTGTGCTCGGTGGTGTAGCTGATCAGGCCGCGCGGGTAGTCCATCTTGTCCATGATGCTGTCGCAGGCATCGATGCAGGCCGCACAGCCGATGCATTCGACTTGCAGGCCATCGCGGATGTCGATACCGGTCGGGCAGACCTGGACGCACATGGTGCAGTCGATGCAGTCGCCCAGGCCCATGGCCTTGTAGTCGACACCTTTCTTGCGCGGCCCGCGGCCTTCACCACGACGCGGGTCGTAGGAAACGATCAGGGTGTCTTTATCGAACATCACGCTCTGGAAGCGCGCGTACGGGCACATGTAAATGCACACCTGCTCGCGCAACCAGCCGGCATTGCCGTAGGTGGCGAGGGTGAAGAAACCGACCCAGAAATACGACCAGCCGTCGGCTTCGCCGGTGAAGAAGTCGATGGTCAGTTCGCGGATCGGCGAGAAGTAACCCACGAAGGTCATGCCGGTCACGAAGCCGATCAACAGCCACATCGTGTGTTTGCTGAATTTGCGCAGGAATTTGTTGGCGCTCATGGGCGCTTTGTCGAGCTTGATGCGCTGGTTGCGGTCGCCTTCGGTGACCTTCTCGCACCACATGAAAATCCAGGTCCAGACACTTTGCGGGCAGGTATAGCCGCACCAGACCCGCCCGGCGTACACGGTAATGAAGAACAGGCCGAAGGCGCTGACGATCAGGATCCCCGAGAGCAGGATGAAGTCCTGAGGCCAGAAGGTTGCGCCAAAGATGAAGAATTTGCGTTCCGGCAGGTTCCACCAGACGGCCTGATGGCCACCCCAGCTCAGCCAGACCGTACCGAAATACAGCAGAAACAGCCCGGCACCACCCATCATCCGCAGGTTGCGGAACAGGCCGGTGAAGGCGCGGGTGTAGATTTTTTCTCGAGAGGCATAGAGGTCGACGCTGTTGTTCGCGTTCTTGGCAGGGGTGACGTCGTGTACCGGAATCTGGTTGCTCATCATTGCATCCCACGGCAGTGGAAAAATGCCCCGGTCAGTACGTGCCGACCGCGGTCAAAAAGAGGTGTTGCAGTGGCGCAATGATACGCCTGTCGCTCTAGGTCAAGGGTGCGACCTTTGGTCGCGTTGGGGAAAATTCGTGGATGGTGTAGCAAATGTAACAAGTCGTGATGCAGATCAATTGACTTGTTCAGTATGGACGGTTTTTCGCGTCCTGCCTTCCACACACTATCCGCCTGTTTCGGCGAGCCTGAGGGCATGCTGGCGATTCAATGACTGTTATGAGTCTGTTGTTTTAATCTTCGTATTATTATTGTTGGAGTGCTTATATAAGGGGGGTTGCGGGTGGTTCTGTAGATGCGTTAATTGTTGGTTGGAAATATAGTTATTTAATTGTCGCGTGTTGGATGTTTGTGTGTGTTCGAGGTCTGTTATATGTTCGTGTTCAGGCAAGTTGCCTGTCGCTCTATTATTAATGTTAGATGGAAATGGAATTCTATGAACTTATCAAACTCTGGCAGTTTGCTGGCGTGTCTGGCCTTTGCTGTCATGACGCCTTTTGCGCATTCGGCACCAACAACTGTATCTCCGATGGATATGGTGTTTACCTCCGATCCGCAATATCCGTGGACTGAGAAAACCGATGCCGGTGAAACCCAGACCGACTCGTATCGGGATTCGCGCTCTAAGTGGCTGATCGAAACCCAATATGATGATATTGCCAATTTCAGGCAGAACTTCGGCGGCGCCGCGCGGGTGCCGGTGATGATCAACGGCGATATCACTGCCTTTGGCCATGGCTGGCAGCGCTCGGTGGTCAAGTCGATTCTAGACAGTAAACTGCTCGGCCTGTATGACTATGGTCTGGGTAATCACGACTATGAGAATAATGTCGATGATTGCCTTTTTAATAATTGTGCCGCAGGGAGTGTTGAGGACTTTCTGGCACGCTATACCGGTAAAAATGGCAGGGCCGACAGCATTGATGTTCAACTGACGGAGGAGGGTGCCGTAAAGAAAAGGGTGTCTGGCAGTCTGGCTTACTCCAAGAATTTTGGAGATGTTCATATGGTGCAGCTAAATAATGAGCCTACTTACTCGGTTAGCTTCACCGCTTATGACTGGCTTGTGCCGAAGAGCTATCACCTGACGGACGCACTTGACTGGCTGGAGCAGGATCTGAAGGCCGCTCGGGAAAGAGGCCAGATCATTATTTTGAATATGCATAAGCCCAAGTGGGATGGCAGTGACCAGCAGTTGAGTCGCTTCAGTAAGATGATCAAAGATTACAAGGTGACCGCGGTGTTTGCCGGGCACTATCACTGGTTTAGTGGCCAATACAAAAGCGCCTCCAGCGAGTTTGGTGGCGTGCCATTGTTCCTGAGTGGGGCGGCTTCGCAACAGACGTATCTGATTGCGAGCTTCTCCAGGGAAAGGGACAAGTTGATGGTCTACCGCGTGACGGGCAATAACTGGCCGAGTCGCAAGCTTGAGTCGACCATTGCGGTTCAGCGCTAAGTCGCACAGATCCTGAAACCAAAACGGCCCCGCCAATTCTCACTGGCGGGGCCGTTTGTGTTGCGGTCAAGCGTTTGCCTTACTGGGCGTCCGCCACGGGCGCTTTCTCACCGTGAGACAGGCTGTAGACGTAAGCGGCCAGCAGGTGAACCTTGTCGTTGCCTTGCAGCTGTTCTTGCGCAGGCATCTGGCCCTGACGGCCGTAACGGATGGTCTGCTGCAGTTGAGCGAAGCTCGAACCGTAGATAAACGCTGCCGGGTGGGTCAGGTTAGGTGCGCCCATTGCTGGCGTGCCTTTGCCTTCCGGACCATGGCACACCGCGCAGTTGGCAGCGAACAGCTTCTGGCCGGCTACCGGGTCAGCCTTGGTGCCTTCCGGCAGTTTGCGGCCATCGAGGTTGGTCAGTACGAACGCGGCAACGTTCGCAACGCCTTGCTCGCCGATCACTTCAGCCCACGCCGGCATGACCGCGTGACGACCGCCCATGATGGTGGTCTTGATGGTTTCCGCTTCGCCGCCCCAGCGCCAGTCGGCGTCGGTCAGGTTAGGGAAGCCATAAGCGCCTTTAGCGTCAGAACCGTGGCAGACCGAGCAGTTGGAGGCGAACAGGCGACCACCCATCTTCAGGGCTTGCGGGTCCTTGGCGACTTCTTCAATCGGCATGGAAGCGAACTTGGCGAAGATCGGGCCGAACTTGGCGTCCGACTTGGCCATTTCCTTTTCCCACTCGTGAACGCCGGTCCAGCCGGTCTGGCCGTTGGCGAACGCGGTCTGCTTGTCGTTATCGAGGTAGTTGTAACCCGGCAACAGGCCTTTCCAATTACCCAGGCCCGGGTACAGCACCAGGTAGCCCAGGGCGAAGATGATGGTGCCCACGAACAGCATGAACCACCATTTCGGCAGTGGGTTGTCGTACTCCTCGATCCCGTCGAAGGAGTGGCCAACCGTTTCTTCGGTGGCTTCGCTGCGCTGGCCCTTGCGGGTGGACAGCAGCAGCCAGGTCAGGGCGAAGATCGTGCCGAGACTGAGGACTGTGACGTACAGACTCCAGAACGTAGTCATTCTTTGTTACTCCTAGAAGCTTGCTCGACGTGCTTGATGGCTTCGGGATCATCCGCGAAAGGCAGCAAGGTCGCGTCTTCAAACTCCGACTTGCGCTTGGGGCTGAATACCCACAACGCCAGACCGATGAAGGCCACCATCACAACAACGGTGCCCAGGCCACGAATCATCCCGATATCCATCTAAATCACCGTTTGCTTTTGATGATGGTGCCCAGGCCTTGCAGATAGGCCACCAGCGCGTCCATTTCGGTTTTGCCCTTCACAGCATCCTTGGCGCCGGCGATGTCTTCGTCGGTGTAAGGGACGCCGAGCGTGCGCAAGACTTCCAGTTTCTTGGCGGTGTCTTTGCCGTCGAGCTTGTTTTCCACGAGGAACGGGTAGGCGGGCATTTTCGACTCAGGCACTACGTTGCGCGGGTTGTACAAGTGCGCACGCTGCCAGTCATCGGAGTAACGACCACCGACACGGGCCAGGTCTGGACCGGTACGCTTGGAGCCCCACAGGAACGGGTGGTCCCAGACGCTTTCACCGGCGACCGAGTAGTGGCCGTAACGTTCGGTTTCAGCACGGAACGGGCGGATCATCTGCGAGTGGCAGCCGACACAACCGTTGGCGATATAGACGTCGCGTCCTTCAACTTCAAGGGCGGTGCGAGGCTTCATGCCCTCGACCGGTTTGTTGGTGACGTCCTGGAAAAACAGCGGAACGATCTGGGTCAGGCCGCCGATGCTGACGGCGATAACCATGAAGAAGGCCAGCAGGCCAATATTCTTCTCGACTGCTTCATGCTTCATCAGTGAGCTCCAACTACAGCAATCTGTTCAGCAGCTTTGGCTTCAGCCGGGTTCGAGGCACGTACGGTACGCCATACGTTGTAGGCCATGAACAGCATGCCGCTGGCGAAGAACGCACCGCCCAGGGCGCGAACGATGAAACCAGGATGGCTGGCTTGCAGCGCTTCGACGAACGAGTAGGTGAGGGTGCCGTCGTCGTTGATTGCACGCCACATCAGACCCTGGGTAATGCCGTTGACCCACATCGAAGCGATGTACAGAACGGTACCGATGGTCGCGAGCCAGAAGTGCGTATTGATCAGGCCGATGCTGTGCATCTGCACACGACCGAACAGTTTCGGGATCATGTGGTAGATGGCGCCGATCGAGATCATCGCTACCCAGCCCAAAGCACCGGCGTGTACGTGGCCGATGGTCCAGTCAGTGTAGTGAGACAGCGAGTTGACGGTCTTGATGGCCATCATCGGGCCTTCGAAGGTCGACATGCCGTAGAAGGCCAGCGACACAACGAGGAAGCGCAGGATCGGGTCGGTGCGCAGCTTATGCCAGGCGCCCGACAGGGTCATCATGCCGTTGATCATGCCGCCCCAGCTTGGTGCCAGCAGGATGATCGACATCGCCATGCCCAGCGACTGAGCCCAGTCCGGCAGCGCAGTGTAGTGCAGGTGGTGCGGACCGGCCCAGATGTACAGGGTGATCAGCGCCCAGAAGTGCACGATCGACAGGCGATAGGAGTAGATCGGACGCTCGGCCTGCTTCGGAACGAAGTAATACATCATCCCCAGGAAGCCGGTGGTCAGGAAGAAACCGACCGCGTTGTGGCCGTACCACCACTGGATCATCGCGTCAGTCGCACCGGCGTAGGCCGAGTAGGACTTGAACAAGCTGACCGGCAGGGAGGCGTGGTTGACGATGTGCAGCATCGCGGTCACAACGATGAAGGCACCGTAGAACCAGTTACCCACATAGATGTGCTTGGTTTTGCGCTTGGTGATGGTGCCGAAGAACACCAGACCGTAAGTAACCCAGACGATGGCCAGCAGAATAGCCAGGGGCCATTCCAGTTCCGCGTATTCCTTGGTGGTGGTGTAACCCAGCGGCAAGGTAACGATCGCGCCGACGATCACCGCTTGCCAACCCCAGAAGGTGAAGGCGGCGAGGCGGTCGGAAATCAGTCGCGTTTGGCAGGTTCGCTGCACGACGTAATAAGAAGTGGCAAACAGTGCACAACCACCGAAGGCGAAAATCACCAGGTTGGTGTGCAACGGGCGTAAGCGTCCAAAAGTCGTCCACGGCAGACCGAAGTTCAATTCCGGCCATACAAGCTGTGAGGCGATGAAGACACCTAGCCCCATGCCAAGGATCCCCCAGACCACCGTCATGATGGCGAACTGGCGGACTACCTTATAGTTATAAGCAGTCGGACTGATTGCTGTGCTCATTCTAAGGTTCCACGGTTTGGGTGTTTTATTAGGAGTAAAAATCGGCCGCAAGTATGGAGAAAGCGGGGGGTCATTGCAACGCGCCATGACCTGGGTCAATGCTTTCAAAAGCTGATTCTGCGGCCTTTCCATGCGCCGCGTAAGGACAAAATTGCCCAAGGACAAAATGTCGCAGCAGACGAAAATGGTGAGAGGGTCAGGTCGGATGTAACGGGGTGTGTTCAAACATAACGATCGGGTAACAGATGGCAATTGGCACGACAGCCGGTATCTACCAGCCTTTGCGGCTTGTCACCGAGCAGATTCGTCGAACACATCGGGTTGGGTCGACCTGGAACCGGCTCATGCCAGTCCGCATCGGGGGAAGCTTAGACCCGAATCCGGGGAACCGAAAGGAGGACCAACGGAGGGGTGCGACACTTGGTCGCAAAGGGGCAGGGAACTGCCGCATCCGGGAGAATGCGGCAGCAGAACGGTCGAGATTTATTCGTGTTTGCCTTCAGCCTGTAAACGCTCGGTGCTCAGCCCCTGAGACAAGCTGTAAACGTAAGCGGCCAGCAGTTGCACCTTGTCGTTGCCGAGCAGTTCGTTCTGCGCCGGCATATGGCCTTGGCGACCATGACGAATCGTCTGTTGCAGTTGCGCCAGGCTTGTTCCGTAGATAAAACCGGCCGGTTGCGACAGATTCGGCGCGCCCATGGCTTCAGAGCCCTGGCCGTTTGCACCATGACAGGCTACGCACATGGTGCTGAACGCTTGCTGTCCGGCATGCAGGTCGGCACCGTTGTCGGCCGGCAACGGCAGGCCGGCCAGGTCATGGCGCACATAAGCCGCGACGTTCTTCACGCCGGCATCACCAAGGATTTCACCCCAGGCCGGCATCGCGGCCATGCGACCACCCATGATCGTGGTTTTGATGGTGTCAGCGTTGCCGCCCCAGCGCCAGCTGGTGTCCGCCAGGTTTGGAAAGCCAAAAGCACCCTTGGCATCCGAGCCGTGGCAGACCGCGCAATTGGAGGCAAACAGGCGACCGCCCATTTTCAACGCTAGCGGGTCTGTGGCCACTTCTTCGACGGGCATCGCCGCGAATTTGGCGAAGATCGGTCCGAACTTCGCATCGGCCTTGTTCATCTCCTTTTCCCACTCGTGGACGCCGGTCCAGCCGTCCTCGTAACCCGGCAGAATGCCTTTCCAGTTGCCCAGGCCGGGGTAAAGCACCAGATAGCCCACGGCAAATACCAGCGTGCCGGCGAACAGCATGAACCACCATTGCGGCAGCGGATTGTCGTACTCCTCGATGCCGTCGAAGCTGTGGCCCATGGTCTGGTCGACGCTGCCCTTGGTTTCGCCCTTGCGGGTGCCGATCAGCAGCCAGGTCAGGCCGATCAGGCTGCCGATGGTCAGTACGCAAATCCACGTACTCCAGAAGGTGGTCATGGCCGGGTACTCCTTGTTTCAGGTTCTTGGGTGGCGTCATCGGGTAGCGGTTCATCGGCGAACGGCAGCAAACGCGCTTCGGCGAATTCCGGATTGCGCTTGCCGTTGAACACCCACAGCGTCAGGCCGACGAAGGCCACGAACACCACGACCGTGCCCAGGCCGCGGATCATTCCACTGCTCATTTCGCTTATTATTTCAAAGGGCATGGCCATGGCTCACCTCTTGCTCTTGATGGATGTGCCGAGCACTTGCAGGTAAGCGACCAGCGCGTCCATTTCGGTCTTGCCCTTGAGCGAGGCAACTGAGCCTGCGATGTCGTCGTCGGTGTACGGGACGCCGAGGGTGCGCATCGCCTTGATCTTGCTTTCGGTGTGGCTGCTGTCGAGTTGATTGGCCACCAGCCATGGATAGCCGGGCATTTTCGATTCCGGCACCACGTTGCGCGGGTTGTACAAGTGCGCGCGGTGCCAGTCTTCGGAGTAGCGACCGCCGACCCGGGCCAGGTCCGGACCGGTGCGTTTCGAGCCCCACAGGAACGGGTGATCCCAGACGCTTTCACCGGCTACCGAGTAGTGGCCGTAGCGTTCGGTCTCGGCGCGAAACGGGCGGATCATCTGCGAATGGCAGCCGACGCAGCCTTCACGGATGTAGATGTCGCGACCTTCCAGTTGCAGCGCGGTGTAGGGCTTCATGCCTTCCACCGGTTTATTGGTCACGTCCTGGAAGAACAGCGGGACGATTTGGGTCAGACCGCCGATGCTCACGGCCAACACCATCAGCAACATCAGCAGGCCGACGTTTTTCTCGATTGTTTCGTGTTTCATGGCGGCCTCCTCAGGCGATCTGCGCGGCAGCGGCAACTTCGGCAGGCTGCGAGGCCCGCACGGTGCGCCAGGTGTTGTAGGCCATCAGCAGCATGCCGCTGAAGAAGATCGCACCGCCCACCAATCGCACGACGAAGCCTGGGTGGCTGGCCACCAGGGTTTCGACGAAGGAGTAGGTCAGCGTGCCGTCTTCGTTGACGGCGCGCCACATGAGGCCCTGGGCGATGCCGTTGACCCACATCGAAGCGATGTAGAGCACGGTGCCGATGGTGGCGAGCCAGAAGTGCGCGTTGATCAGGCCGATGCTGTGCATCTGCGTGCGGCCAAAGATTTTCGGGATCATGTGGTACAGCGCGCCGATCGAGATCATCGCGACCCAACCGAGGGCGCCGGCGTGAACGTGGCCGATGGTCCAGTCGGTGTAGTGGGAGAGGGCGTTGACTGTTTTGATGGCCATCATCGGCCCTTCGAAGGTCGACATGCCGTAGAACGCCAGGGACACCACCAGGAAGCGCAGGATCGGGTCGCTGCGCAACTTATGCCAGGCGCCCGAAAGTGTCATCATCCCGTTGATCATCCCGCCCCAGCTCGGCGCCAGCAGGATCAGCGACATCACCATGCCCAGCGACTGTGCCCAGTCCGGCAGCGCGGTGTAGTGCAAGTGGTGCGGACCGGCCCAGATGTACAGGGTGATCAGCGCCCAGAAGTGCACGATCGACAAGCGATAGGAATACACCGGACGCTCGGCCTGTTTCGGCACGAAGTAGTACATCATCCCGAGGAAACCGGCGGTGAGGAAAAAGCCTACGGCGTTGTGCCCGTACCACCACTGAACCATGGCATCGGTCGCACCCGCGTACACCGAGTAGGACTTGGTGAAACTCACCGGCAGCTCAAGGTTGTTGACGATGTGCAGAATCGCCACGGTGATGATGAACGCACCGAAGAACCAGTTGCCGACGTAGATGTGCTTGGTCTTGCGCTTGGCCAGTGTGCCGAAGAACACCACGGCGTAGGCGACCCAGACGATGGTGATCAGAATGTCGATCGGCCATTCCAGCTCGGCGTATTCTTTGGAGCTGGTGTAACCCAGCGGCAGGCTGATGGCCGCCAGCAGAATCACCACTTGCCAGCCCCAGAAGCAGAACGCGGCGATTTTTGGCGCAAACAGTTGTGTCTGGCAGGTGCGTTGCACCGAATAGAACGAACTGGCGAACAGGGCGCAACCGCCGAAAGCGAAGATCACTGCGTTGGTGTGCAACGGGCGCAAACGCCCGAAGCTGGTCCACGGCAGATTGAAGTTGAGTTCAGGCCAGACCAATTGAGCCGCGAGAAAAACCCCGAGCCCCATGCCGACGATGCCCCACACCACCGTCATAATGGCGAATTGGCGGACCACCTTGTAGTTGTAGGCGGTACTGATAGAAGTGTTCATGGTTCCCCATCCACGGTTCAGCCGAAGTGAGCGCGAGCAGCGCGTCCTTCGTCTGGAGTTATAGGCAGACTAAAAGCGAGGCAAGCATGGACAAAGAGCACAAGGCCAGTATTGACGGGGATCAATGGGCGCAGTGTGTGCAGGATCATGGATGGTTGTGGAATGAGGCCTCAGCGCCGGCATCGGCGACGTTGATCCTCGCCCATGGCGCCGGTGCGCCAATGGACAGCGCCTGGATGAACGACATGGCTGCGCGCCTTGCTGCATCTGGGATCAACGTGCTGCGCTTCGAGTTTCCGTACATGGCGCAACGGCGTGTTGATGGGGGTAAGCGTCCACCGAACCCGGCACCGAAACTGCTCGAGTGTTGGCGTGAGGTCTATGCGGTGGTGCGACGCCATGTCGCTGGGCGTCTGGCCGTGGGGGGCAAGTCCATGGGCGGGCGGATGGCGAGTTTGTTGGCGGATGAATTGGGGGCGGATACGCTGGTGTGCCTCGGGTATCCGTTTTATGCGGTGGGGAAACCGGAGAAGCCTCGGGTTGAGCATTTGGCCGCGCTTAAGACGCCGACGCTGATCGTGCAGGGCGAGCGGGATGCGTTGGGCAATCGTGAGGCCGTTGAGGCTTACACGTTGGCGTCAGGGATCGAGGTGTTCTGGCTGGTGGCGGGGGATCATGATTTGAAGCCGTTGAAGGCTTCCGGGTTTACGCATGAACAGCATTTGGCGGCTGCGGCGCAGAAGGTTGCCTCATTCCTGCAGTGATATCTGTGGTGCTGCACATTGCCTCATCGCGAGCAGGCTCCCTCCCACAGTGGATCGCGTGCCCCCTGTGGGAGCGAGCCTGCTCGCGATGGCGGTCTGACTGACAGCACACTGTCCGTGGTTTACCGGATTTACTGGTCGTCTCTTTTTAATTTGAACGTGCCATTCGGATTCAAACGATAGGTTTTAAACGTGGCATTAAAATCACCTTGTACGGTTCCCTTGATCGGGTCGAGTCGGATACTCAGTTCGGCATCATCTGCATCGACAACCCTGAAGCCGGTGAAGCCGGGAGGGGCGGGAATCGAGTGGGTATGGGAAAAATGCAGATCCTTCCCGTCTCCGAGTTTGTAGGTGTATTCCAGCACGTCCTCGCCAAGGTACGGCACCATAATCAGAAAGCTAAAAAAATTCTCTTCATCACCAGATCCTGTAGACCCGGAAAAACCCCAACTGTATTCGCCTGTGGGCGGAAAGTAACCTTTGTGAAAAGATGTACTTTCGGCCACCGTGTTCGGGTCATTGAAGTGCCAGAGGAATTGATTCCCCTCTGCCTGAATCTTTTTCTTTTGCGGGATAAACATATCGCGGCTACTCATAGTGAACTCCTTATCTCTAGTTAAGCAGGGTTGAATCACGCCGACTGCCGTAACGACTCGTACTGAATATCCTGCTCGCTCAGGTGCGTCTACTGTCAGAAGTAACAGCTAGACATGGAGCTCAAAGCGTGGTCCGGGCTTGCAATCCGTATTTGTCTCGGGGACTCATCCTCTTACGCCAAGCAATAAAAAACCCGGAAAGCATCACCTTCCGGGTTTTATATTTACCAGCAGCTGTCAGCGGTTAAACCGCTCCACCAACGAATACTGGGTATTCGCAGTCTTTGTCAGCTCTTCACTCAACAACGCCGAGTGTTGCGCCTGTTCCGAGGTCTGATCCGCCAGGTGCGAGATGTTGCTGATGTTGCGGCTGATTTCTTCGGCCACTGCACTTTGCTCTTCGGTAGCCGCAGCGATCTGGGTGGTCATGTCGGTGATGTTGGCCACCGCTTCGCTGATCCCCACCAGTGCCTGATCCGCTTCCAATACCCGCGCAACACCTTCTTCGGCCTGGCGATGCCCGGCTTCCATGGTTTGCACCGCGGTGCTGGCGGTCTGTTGCAGCTTGGCGATCAAGGCGTGGATCTGCCCGGTGGATTCGCTGGTGCGTTGCGCCAGTTGACGGACTTCGTCAGCCACCACCGCAAAGCCACGACCCATCTCACCGGCACGGGCCGCTTCGATGGCGGCGTTCAACGCCAGCAGGTTGGTCTGGTCGGCGATGCCTTTGATCACATCGACCACGCCACCGATTTCGTCGCTGTCCTTGGCCAGTTGGGTCACGGTCAGGCCGGTTTCACCGACCACCACCGACAGGCGCTGGATGGCTTCGCGGGTTTCCCCGGCGATGTCGCGGCCGCGACCGGTCAGGCGATTGGCTTCCTGAGTCGCATCGGCCGTGCGCTGTACGTGGCTGGCGACTTCCTGCGTGGTGGCGGCCATCTGGTTGACGGCGGTGGCCACTTGCTCGGTTTCGACGCGTTGGCGTTCCAGACCGTTGGAGCTGTTATGCGCCAGGGTGTCGGACTGTTTCGCTTGGTCGCTCAGGTGCTCGGCGGTGTCCTGCAGACGGGTCAGGCAGGTTTTCAGGCGGGCCTCCTGGCTGAGGATCGACATCTCCAGGCGTGCTTGAGCGCCGCGACTGTCGGTGTACATCTGCGCGATCAGCGGGTCGGAGGTGGTCTGCCCGGCCAGGTGCAGCAGACGCTTGAGGCCGCGCTGTTGCCAGCTCAACCCCAACAGACCCAATGGCACCGACAGGCCGGCGGCCAACGCAAAACCCCATTGGGAATTGAGCGACGCGCCGATCATGAAGCTCAGCTGGCTGACGAGGATGAACGGCAGCCAGTCCTGCAGCACTGGCAGCCATTTGTCCGTTGAAGGAATCGCCGACTTGCCCTGGTTGATGCGTTGGTAGAGCGCTTCGGCACGGCGGATCTGCTCGGCGGTGGGTTTGACCCGCACCGATTCGTAACCGACCACCTGATTGCCTTCGAAAACCGGCGTGACATAGGCGTTAACCCAGTAGTGATCACCGGTCTTACAGCGATTCTTGACAATGCCCATCCATGGCAAGCCTTGTTTCAATGTGCCCCACATGTGCGCGAACACCGCGGCCGGGACGTCAGGGTGACGGACCAGGTTATGCGGCGCACGGATCAGCTCTTCACGAGAGAACCCGCTGATCTCGACGAAGGCGTCGTTGCAGTAGGTGATCACGCCCTTGGCATCGGTGGTGGAAATCAACCGTTGCTGAGCCGGGAAGGTCCGTTCGCGTTGTGTATTAGGCTGGTTGTTACGCATGGCTTTTTCAATCCGCAAGGCTTTGACGGGTTGTCGGCATCGTCAGCCATTTATTGAGATTATTTTTCAGTAGTCAGTGGCGCGTCGCAAAACGACCCTTGCGTCAGCCGGCAAGCATCGGATAAGTGAACAGGCCGAAGTGCAGCAGGTTCAGGCCGAAATGGGTGGCGATGGCCGCACCCAAGCCACCAAAACGGTAGGCCAGACCATAGCCGACACCTGCCAGGCTCGCCAGCAACATCCATTGCCAGCCGGCACCCACATGCACCAGGCCGAACAGCAGCGAGGCGAGGAGCAGGGCGAGGTTTTCACCGTAGGGCAGGTTTTTGAAGCGCCGGGTCAGACCGCCCTGGATGTAGCCGCGAAAGAGTGCTTCCTCGACCAGGGTCACCAACAGCAGATTGTTCAGTAGCCACAACCAGGCTTGATCCGGCCACTTCGGTGCCCAACTGATCACGCCCAGCAACAGCGCGCCACCCAAGGCCAGCACGGCACTGAGGGACAGCGCCATAGCAGTGGCATAAATGGAAAGGCGCAGCGAGCGCCGGCCGACAATCCACGGGCAGACCAGTAACAGCCAAAAGCCTATTAGTGGTTTGTCCAAATTCAGGTACATGGAAAACGGCACGGCATCGTCGGTGAATCGCTGAGGGTCGATGGCGCGACCGTTGAAGAAACCGGGAAGCCAGTGCATCGCCAACGCGAGGGCCATAAAAATGAACAAGCCATGACCGAGAAACGGGGCGATTCGGATCTTTTGTTGGTGCACGGCGAAGCCTGCGATCAGCAGCAACGCGACGGAAATCCCGGCGAGCCAGCCGAGATGTCCAAAGGTCAGGGCCAGGCCATAGCCGATAGAAAGAAGGGCCAGGTAGATCCATGGCAGGGCCATCATGTGAAGTCCTTGGTTTTTTGGTCAGCCGATAATCTGTAGCAGCTGCCGAAGGCTGCGTTCGGCTGCGTAGCAGTCGCAAATCAGGCACCGCGGTTTTTCAGATTCATCGTAGATTCAGGGTTTACGACTGCTACGCAGCCGAACGCAGCCTTCGGCAGCTGCTACATAGAAGTGCGGGATTATAGGGACGCTCGCGGCCCAAACAAAAACACCGCCCGAAGGCGGTGTCTGTGTCAGCAGGCTGTTACGAGGCAATCAACTGCCGCAACACGTAATGCAAAATCCCCCCCGACTTGAAGTACTCCACCTCATTCAGGGTATCGATCCGGCACAACACCTCGACTTTCTCGCGGCTGCCGTCTTCACGGGTGATCACCAGTGTCAGGTTCATCCGCGGCATCAGCTCGACGCCGGTCAAACCGAGAATATCCAGTGTCTCCTTGCCGGTCAGGTTCAGGCTCTTGCGGTTTTGATCCAGCTTGAACTGCAACGGCAACACGCCCATGCCCACCAGGTTGGAGCGGTGAATCCGTTCGAAACTTTCCGCAATGACCGCTTTGACCCCCAGCAGATTGGTGCCCTTGGCTGCCCAGTCACGACTCGAGCCGGTGCCGTATTCTTGCCCGGCAATCACCACCAGCGGCGTGCCCGACGCTTGATAACGCATTGCCGCGTCGTAGATCGGCATCCTCTCCCCGGTGGGGATGTAAATCGTATTGCCGCCTTCCTCGCCGCCGAGCATTTCGTTACGAATGCGGATGTTGGCAAAGGTGCCGCGCATCATCACTTCGTGGTTGCCGCGACGGGAGCCGTAAGAGTTGAAGTCCCGTGGCTCCACGCCTTTCTCGCGCAGGTAGTGGCCTGCCGGACTGTCAGCCTTGATGTTGCCGGCCGGGGAGATGTGATCGGTGGTCACCGAATCACCCAGCAGCGCCAGGACTCTGGCACCGGCGACGTCCTTGACCACCGGCGGCGGCCCGCCGATGTCATCGAAGAACGGTGGATGCTGGATGTACGTCGAATCGTCCTGCCAGACATAGGTCGCCGCTTGCGGCACTTCAATCGCCTGCCATTGCTCATCGCCGGCAAACACTTCGGCGTATTCCTTGTGGAACATGGCGGTGTTGACCTGGTTCACCGCGTCGGCGATTTCTTTGGTGCTCGGCCAGATATCCCGCAGATAAACCAGATTGCCCTCTTTGTCGGTACCCAAAGGTTCACTGCTGATGTCGATGCGCACCGTCCCGGCCAGCGCATAAGCGACGACCAGCGGTGGGGAGGCCAGCCAGTTGGTTTTCACCAGAGGATGCACGCGACCTTCGAAGTTGCGGTTGCCCGACAGCACCGAGGCGACGGTCAGGTCGGCGGCCTGAATGGCTTTTTCGATCGGCTCCGCCAATGGCCCGGAGTTGCCAATGCACGTGGTGCAGCCGTAACCGACCAGAGCAAAACCCAGTTCATCAAGGTATTGAGTCAGGCCGGCAGCCTTGTAGTAGTCGGTGACCACTTTCGAGCCTGGGGCCAGCGAGCTCTTGACCCACGGTTTGCGCTTGAGGCCTTTTTCTACGGCTTTCTTCGCCACCAGGCCGGCGGCCATCATCACGCTCGGGTTGGAGGTGTTGGTGCAGGAGGTGATCGCGGCAATCACCACCGCGCCGTTTTTCAATCGATAAATCTGACCGTCGTATTCGTAGTCTGCTTCACCGGCCAGATCGGCATTGCCCACCGCGACGCCACCGCCGCCTTCACTTTCGAGACGACCGACTTCCTTGCTGGTGGGTTTGAATTGCAGGTCGACGAAGTCACTGAACGCTTGTGCGACATTCGGCAGCGAAACCCGGTCCTGGGGGCGTTTCGGCCCGGCCAGGCTGGCTTCGACGCTGCCCATGTCCAGCGCCAGGTTGTCGGTGAACGCCGGTTCCTGGCCCGGCAGGCGCCACAGACCCTGGGCTTTGCTGTAGGCCTCGACCAGTTTCACGGTTTCGCTGGGGCGACCGGATAAACGCAGGTAGTCCAGGGTGATGTCGTCCACCGGGAAGAAGCCGCAGGTGGCGCCGTACTCCGGGGCCATGTTGGCGATGGTCGCACGGTCGGCCAGCGGCAGATCGGCGAGGCCGTCGCCGTAGAATTCGACGAATTTGCCGACCACGCCTTTCTTGCGCAGCATCTGGGTGACAGTCAGCACAAGGTCGGTGGCGGTGATGCCTTCCTTGAGCTTGCCGGTGAGTTTGAAGCCGATCACTTCCGGGATCAGCATCGACACCGGTTGGCCCAGCATCGCCGCTTCCGCTTCGATCCCGCCGACGCCCCAGCCGAGCACGCCGAGGCCGTTGATCATAGTGGTGTGGGAGTCGGTGCCGACCAGGGTGTCGGGGAAGGCATACGTGCGCCCGTCCTCGTCCTTGGTCCAGACCGTGCGCCCCAGGTATTCCAGATTCACCTGGTGACAGATGCCGGTGCCCGGCGGCACCACGCTGAAGTTATCGAAGGCGCTTTGGCCCCAGCGCAGGAACGCATAACGTTCACCATTGCGCTGCATTTCGATGTCGACGTTCTGTTCGAAGGCGCTGGGGCTGGCGAATTTGTCGACCATCACCGAGTGGTCGATGACCAGATCCACGGGGGAGAGCGGATTGATTCGCTGCGGGTCACCGCCAGCCTTCGCCATCGCGGCACGCATGGCGGCCAGATCGACCACGGCGGGAACACCGGTAAAGTCCTGCA
The DNA here is from genome assembly GCF_044760065.1 of Pseudomonas sp. NPDC098740. Classification (NCBI taxonomy): domain Bacteria; kingdom Pseudomonadati; phylum Pseudomonadota; class Gammaproteobacteria; order Pseudomonadales; family Pseudomonadaceae; genus Pseudomonas; species Pseudomonas sp. NPDC098740. The sequence continues at coordinate 189,490 of NZ_JBIWAM010000002.1, forward strand.
TTAATACCCGCGCGGGACGGTATTGAATTTCACGGTCGGAGCGACGCTCCTTGAGCCAGGCGGCAATCGCTCTGAGGTCGGCGCCGGTAACGGTTTTTTCATCTTCCCAGCGCAGCAGGTTTTCCAGCAGCACTTTCAACGACATTGGCAGCTTGTCCAGGTCGCCCAGGCTTTTGGCGGCATCCGGCAAGCTGAAATAGTGATAGGTCTTGTCGTCAACTTTTAAGGTTTTAAGGGTTTTCAGGCTATCGAGGGACGGCATTACGATCACTCCTTTGAGTCCGCACGGCTACGGACTGAGGGGACGGACAGAGCATTAAAACTAGCCCTGTTTTAAGTAGCTGGCTAATAACTGGACTCTATCGACAAGTCCGAGGTTCCGAACTCGGCTATCATGCGCCCGTTTTCGTGACAGGCTTTGCTTCAAAGCAAGTCTGGGCATCGCGCAGTGGTTGAATTTCTCGCCATCTGCCCAGGAGTAAGAATGAACACCCTCTTTATGCATTGCCGGCCGGGCTTCGAAAGCGAAGTCTGTTCCGAGATTTCCGAACACGCCGCGCGGCTGAACGTGGCCGGTTATGCCAAGGCCAAGACCGCCAGCGCCTGCGCCGAATTCATCTGCACCGAAGAAGACGGCGCCGAGCGCCTGATGCGTGGTCAGCGTTTCGCCGATCTGATCTTCCCGCGCCAGTGGGCTCGCGGGATCTTCATCGATCTGCCGGAAACCGACCGCATCAGCGTGATCCTCGCGCACATGGCGGACTTCCCGCTGTGCGGCAGCCTGTGGCTGGAAATGGTCGACACCAATGATGGCAAGGAGCTGTCGAACTTCTGCAAGAAGTTCGAAGGCCACCTGCGCAAGGCGCTGATGGCGGCTGGCAAACTGGTTGAAGATGCCCACAAACCGCGTCTGCTGCTGACCTTCAAAAGTGGCCGCGAAGTGTTCATGGGGCTGGCCGAGTCGAACAACTCGGCGATGTGGCCGATGGGCATTCCGCGGCTGAAGTTTCCGCGTGAAGCGCCGAGTCGTTCGACGCTGAAGCTGGAAGAGGCGTGGCACCATTTCATCCCGCGTGATCAGTGGGACGAGCGTCTGCACAGCGACATGACCGGCGTCGACCTTGGCGCTGCTCCCGGCGGCTGGACCTGGCAGCTGGTCAACCGCGGCATGCTGGTGACCGCGATCGACAACGGCCCGATGGCCGAAAGCCTGATGGACACCGGTCTGGTGCAACACTTGATGGCTGACGGTTTCACCTTCAAGCCCAAGCAACCGGTGGACTGGATGGTCTGCGACATCGTCGAGAAACCGGCGCGCAATGCCGCGATGCTGGAAGAGTGGATTGGCGAGGGGCATTGCCGCGAAGCGGTGGTCAACCTCAAACTGCCGATGAAACAGCGTTACGCCGAAGTGAAGCGTTTGCTGGAGCGCATTGCCGACGGGTTCAAAGAACGCGGTATTCGGGTCGAGATCGGCTGCAAGCAGCTGTACCACGACCGTGAAGAAGTGACCTGCCATTTGCGCCGGCTCGACGTAAAGAAACCCAAGTCCCGCTGAAGCGCTGATATCCCTGTGGGAGCCGGGCTTGCCCGCGATGCAGGCGACTCGGTTTGACGTCGAACCGAGTTGATGCCATCGCAGGCAAGCCAGCCCCCACAAGGACCGCGTTATGCCACAGATGACCGAACACCCGGCAATGCGCGACAATGCCGGCAAGTTTCAGGAGTGAATCATGAGTGAAATGATTGATACGCCGGTTGACGGCACCCTCGACGCCACCGGCCTCAACTGCCCGGAACCGGTGATGATGCTGCACCAGCACATCCGTGACCTGGTGCCCGGCGGCCTGCTCAAGGTGATCGCCACCGACCCGTCGACCCGTCGCGACATTCCCAAGTTCTGCGTGTTTCTCGACCACGAACTGGTGGCGCAGCACGAAGAGGCAGGCACCTACCTCTACTGGATCCGCAAGAAACTCGCTTAACCCGCCGACTGACTGATGCGAATCCGCTTGCGTGCACTGCGCGTCAGGCGGATCGACAGCATCAGCGCCGCGCAACTCAAGCCCACGATCAAACCTTGCCATAGCCCGCTCGGGCCGCTCGGTGCGCCGAACCAATCGGTCAGGCCCAACGCGTAACCCACCGGCAAACCAATCCCCCAGTAAGCGAACAGCGTCAGGATCATCGTCACCCGAGTGTCCTGATAGCCGCGCAACGCGCCGGCAGCCGTCACCTGGATCGCATCGGAAAACTGGAACAGCGCCGAATACACAATCAGCATCGCCGCGACCTGAATCACCGTCGGATCAGCCGTGTAGATCGTTGCGATGTGTTCACGCAGCAACAGCATCATGCTCGCGGAAATGCACGCATAGGCCAGCGCCGTGCCCATGCCGACACCGGCGGCGAAGCGGGCCTCGCGCGGTTCCTGACGGCCGAGCGCCTGGCCAACGCGCACGGTCACGGCCATGCCAAGGGAGTAAGGAATCATGAACACCAGCGAGCTGAAGTTCAGCGCGATCTGGTGCCCGGCCACCACCGTTGCGCCGAGGCTGCCGATCAGCAGCGCAATCACCGCGAAGATGCTCGACTCGGCGAACACCGCGATGCCGATCGGCAGGCCGATGCCCAGCAGGCGTTTGATCACCGACCACTGCGGCCAGTCGAAGCGGCTGAACAACTCACTCGACTGATACGCCGGCGCCCAGCGCTCCCACCCGGCCATGCCCAGGGCCATCACCCACATCACGATCGCCGTGGCCCAGCCGCAACCGACACCGCCCATGGCCGGCACACCAAAGTGGCCATAGATGAAGACGTAGTTCAGCGGAATGTTCAGCGCGAGCCCGCACAGACCCAACACCATGGCCGGACGCGTGCGCCCCAGGCCGTCACTGAAGCAGCGCAGCACATGGTAGAGCGCGACGGCGGGCAAACCGCTGGCGATGCCATGCAGGTATTGCATGCACGGGCCGATCAGTTCGGGATCGACCTTCATGATGTGCAGAATCGGTTCGGCGCTGAACAACATGCCGGTCGCCATCAACCCCACCACCAGCGCCAGCCACAGTGCCTGGCGCACGATCGGGCCGATCTCGCTGTGGGTGCCGGCGCCGAAACGCTGGGCGACTTTCGGGGTAGTGGCCAGCAGCGTGCCGGTCATCAACAGAAACACCGGCACCCAGATCGAGTTGCCCAGCGCCACCGCCGCCAGATCCCGTGGCCCGACCCGGCCCGCCATCACCGCATCGACGAAGCCCATGGCGGTGGTCGCCAGTTGCGCGATCATGATCGGCAAGGCCAGGCCGAGCAGGTTTTTCAGCTCCAGGCGAACCCGGGCCGGACGGGTGAGGGAAATAGCGGCGGGGCGGTCAGTCACGGAATTCAAGGGCGAAACGTCCAAAGATATTGATGCGCAAGGCGGCGCATTCTACGCCCTGACGCAGTGGTCAGGAAAAGTCCTGTGTTAGGGATTTGTAATCGGATTTTGAATGTTTCTGCATCCCCAGTGGCCCATCACCTCCCTCTCCGCCTACACTGCCGATCCGCCAAAGGAGCCTGCCATGCTGATTGTTGCCGACGAAAATATCCCGCTGCTCGATGCCTTCTTCGAAGGTTTCGGTGAAATCCGCCGGGTGCCGGGACGTTCCATTGACCGCGCCACCGTCGAACAGGCTGATGTGCTGCTGGTGCGCTCGGTGACCAACGTTAACCGCGCGTTGCTCGAAGGCAGCAAGGTACGCTTTGTCGGCACCTGCACCATCGGCACGGATCACCTGGATCTGGATTACTTTCAGCGGGCCGGCATCACCTGGTCCAGCGCACCCGGCTGCAACGCCCGGGGCGTGGTCGATTACGTGCTCGGCAGTCTGCTGACCCTGGCCGAAATCGAAGGCGCCGACCTGACTCAACGCACCTACGGCATTGTCGGTGCCGGTGAAGTGGGCGGCCGGTTGGTCAAGGTTCTGCAAGGTCTGGGCTGGAACGTGCTGGTCTGCGATCCGCCAAGACAAGCCGCAGAAGGTGGCGATTACGTCAGTCTCGAACAGATCATCGAGCAGTGCGATGTCATCAGTCTGCACACGCCGCTGAAGAAACACGGCGCCCAGTCGACCTGGCATCTGTTCGATAAACACCGTTTGAACCAGCTCAAACCCGGCACCTGGCTGATCAACGCCAGTCGTGGCCCGGTGGTGGACAACGCCGCGCTGCGCCAGGCGCTGCTGCAACGCGAAGACCTGCAAGCAGTGCTGGATGTCTGGGAAGGTGAGCCCGAGGTCGATGTGGCACTGGCCGAACTCTGCGTGCTGGCGACGCCGCACATTGCCGGTTACAGCCTCGACGGCAGACAGCGTGGCACCGCGCAGATTTATCAGGCGTATTGCGATTTTCTCGGGCAACCGGCCCAGATCAGCTTGAGCGATTTGCTGCCCGCACCCTGGTTGTCGCAAGTGACCTTGAACGCTGGCAGCGATCCGGCCTGGTCGCTGGCCATGTTGTGCCGTGGCGTGTACGACCCGCGCCGCGACGATGCGGATTTCCGTCGCAGCCTTGTAGGCAATGTGAATGAGCAGCGTGCAGCGTTCGATTCACTGCGCAAGCATTATCCGCTGCGGCGTGAGATTGATGGGTTGCAGATGCGGATCGAGGGGGATTCGCCTGAGTTGCAGAGGATTGTGGCGGCGTTGGGCGCAACGGCTGTCTAGAGACCGCGTCGGCCCTTTCGCGAGCAAGTCGAATGGCCGCACCTCCATTCTGGAGCAGCATCCATAAAAAACCCGGCCATCAGAGGCCGGGTCAAGAAGACGGTGGCTATATCACTTTTGTTCGGCAGGCTTGACCAATCGCTTTTCCAGTTCGCGGCAAGCGTCCTGGATCATGCCTTCAGTGATCGGTACTTCGCGCCCATCCTTATCGATAATTGAGCAACCCAGAGACTGGTCTGGCTGTGTGCGGATCACTTCAATCTTGTCTTCGCTGCTGTTTTGCAAGGACATGGCCTGTCTCCTCATCAGGTTGTGTGCTTACTGTAGAACCGCCACGTGACCGGGCTGTGACAACTCCCTGCGATCTTTCCAGAGCGGCAACATCAGTCCACCAGAAATACCGCGGCGTTGCCACCCGGACTTTAGACCAATACCGTCTAGGACCTAGTCTTTGCGGTCATATTTAACCGGACTCATTATGATTTACAGCGTTCAATCCCATCGACCGGTGTAGGCTTGATCGCGTCAAACCCTACTGGTTGCGCCATCGAATGATCTCCATCCTCTCATCCCGTCAACGGCGCGCCATGCGCCTGGCCCTGCGTTTCATTGCGCCTTATCGCTGGCCGGCCGTCGGTGCCTTGCTCGCATTGATTGTCACGGCGGGTATTACCTTGTCCATGGGGCAGGGGATTCGCCTGCTGGTGGATCAGGGTTTCATGACCCAATCGCCGCATTTGCTCAACCAGTCCATCGGCTTGTTTATGTTGCTCGTGGTCGGGCTGGCGCTTGGCACCTTCGCGCGTTTTTACCTGGTCTCATGGATCGGTGAGCGCGTTGTCGCGGACATCCGTCGTCAGGTGTTCAATCATCTGATTTACCTGCACCCGGGATTCTACGAAGACAACCGCAGCTCCGAAATCCAGTCGCGGTTGACCGCTGATACCACGCTGCTGCAATCGGTGATCGGCTCTTCGCTGTCGCTGTTCCTGCGCAATCTGTTGATGGTGATCGGCGGGATTGTCTTGCTGTTTATCACCAACCCCAAGCTCACCAGCATCGTGGTGGTCGCGTTACCGTTGGTGATCGCGCCGATCCTGATCTTCGGCCGTCGGGTGCGTAGCCTGTCGCGCCTGAGTCAGGACCGGATTGCCGATATCGGCAGCTATGTTTCCGAAACCCTGGGCCAGATCAAAACCGTGCAGGCCTACAACCATCAGATCCAGGATGAGCAGCGCTTCGCCGTAACGGTGGAGGAGGCTTTCAACACTGCTCGCAAGCGGATTTTTCAGCGGGCCTGGCTAATTACCCTGGTGATCGTACTGGTGCTTGGCGCGGTCGGGGTGATGCTCTGGGTCGGTGGAATGGATGTCATCGCCGGGCGGATTTCCGCGGGCGAGCTGGCGGCGTTTGTGTTTTACAGCCTGATTGTTGGCAGCGCATTCGGCACGCTGAGCGAAGTGATCGGCGAACTGCAGCGTGCCGCTGGCGCCGCCGAGCGGATAGCCGAATTGCTGCGTTCGGAGAACATCATCCGGCCACCGACCACTGACCTGGTGACCTTGCCTGAACGGGTGAAGGGTGACCTGGTGTTGCAAGACGTGCGTTTTTCCTACCCGTCGCGTCCCGACAGCTATGCGGTCGATGGTTTGAATCTGACGATCACTGCTGGCGAAACAGTCGCATTGGTAGGCCCCTCCGGTGCCGGCAAGTCGACGGTTTATGATCTGCTGCTGCGCTTTTACGACCCGGCCGAAGGACGCATCCTGCTCGATGGCGTGCCGCTGACTCAGCTCGATCCGTTGGACCTGCGCCGCTGCTTCGCCCTGGTCTCGCAATCCCCGGCGCTGTTCTTTGGCAGCATCGAAGAGAACATCCGCTACGGCAACCCGACGGCAACCCTGGCCCAGGTTCAGGAAGCGGCGAAAATCGCTTACGCCCACGACTTCATCGAACAAATGCCCAGCGGCTACCAGACCCATCTTGGCGACGGTGGCCTCGGTTTGTCCGGCGGTCAGCGCCAACGCCTGGCCATCGCCCGGGCATTGCTGGTGGACGCGCCGATTCTGCTACTGGACGAAGCCACCAGCGCCCTTGACGCCCAGAGCGAACACCTGATCCAGCAAGCCCTGCCGAGCCTGATGAAAAACCGCACCACGCTGGTCATCGCCCACCGGCTGGCTACGGTGAAAAACGCTGACCGGATCGCGGTGATGGACCAAGGGAAACTGGTGGCGGTGGGGACGCATCAGGAATTGATTGCGAGCAACGCGCTGTATGCGCGGTTGGCGGCGTTGCAGTTTAACGATGGGCATGAAGCTGCATGAATGAGAGCTGCTGAATGCTGCCGGGTTCGGGCATTATGTCGGCCTCAGTTGCGAACCTGGAAAAGGATATGAGCCGTTATCCACCACCGTTGACCCTGACCACCAGAATACTGGCATTGGTCGCCGGGATTAGCGAAAAAATCGGTCAGATGGCGGCTACGAATGAACGCCTGCAAACGCCTCAACTGCGTCGGGGCAATCGGATTCGTACGATTCAGGCTTCTTTGGCTATTGAGAACAACACGCTCAGCATTGAGCAGGTCACCGCTGTTCTGGCAGGGCAGCAGGTGCTTGGTCTACCGCGAGAAATCCAGGAAGTGCGCAACGCTTTTGCGGCTTATGAAGCCATGCCGGAGGGGCATCCGAGTAATCGAGCCGACTTGCTTCGAGCCCATGAGTTGCTGATGGGTGGACTGATTGACGACTGCGGTCAGTTTCGTCGAGCCGGTGTGGGCATTTACCGTGGCGATAAATTGGTCCATATGGCCCCGCCGCCGAGTCGCGTTGCGCAATTGATTGAAGACTTGTTGGCGTGGCTTGGCGATTCTGATTGGCATCCGCTGATCATCAGCTGCGTCTTCCATTACGAATTCGAGTTCATCCATCCCTTCGCTGACGGTAATGGGCGTATGGGCCGTCTTTGGCAGACGTTGATACTCAGTCAATGGCGCCCGGTGTTGGCCTATTTGCCTGTCGAAGCGGTAATTCGAGAGCAGCAGGACGCTTATTACGCGGCATTGTCGGCGGCCGATCAGTTGGCTGAGTCGACGCCTTTTGTCGAGTTCATGCTGCAAGCATTGAGTCTCGCGCTTGAGGAAGCGGCCCTTAGTGAATCAGTAACCGACCCATTAACCGACCTGGTAAGCGACCCAGTAGGGAAATTGCTTTCAGCGCTCCATGTTAACGGACCGCTTAAAATCAGCGACTTAATGACCGAGGTCGGTTTGGCTCACAAGGCGACCTTTCGGGCTAACTACCTCAGGCCCGCATTGGCTGCCAATTTGATTGAAATGACCAATCCCGAGTCGCCAAGCAGCCCGGCTCAAAAATATCGTCTGACCCAGCATGGAAAGCGGATTGCTGCACGGCTCAAGTCGGCGTAGACGTTCTGGACGCGAATAAAAAATGCCCGCATCTATCGATGCGGGCATTTTTGTCAGTGCTTCAAAGCAGGTTCATTGATCGTCAAAGTAGCGTTCATGCCAATCCACCAGCGGCTGCGGTGAGTTGAGCTTCTGGCCGTAGATCACCGAGTACGACAGCACGTTTTGCACGTACTGGCGGGTTTCGTCGAACGGGATGCTTTCCACCCAGACGTCGAAGCTCAGGTGGTCCGCCCCGCGCAGCCACTGACGCACGCGACCCGGGCCGGCGTTATAGGCGGCGGAGGCGAGGACGCGGTTGCCGTTGAACTGGCTGTGGACCTGGCTCAGGTAAGCGGCGCCGAGCTGGATGTTCTTGTCCGGATCGAACACTTGCTGCGGCGAGGCCAGTGGAATGCTGAACTTTCGCGCGGTTTCCTTGGCAGTGCCGGGCATCAGTTGCATCAGGCCGCTGGCGCCGACGCCGGAGCGGGCGTCGGCCATGAAGGCACTTTCCTGGCGAGTGATGGCGAACACCCAGCTCGAATGCAGGCCACGAACCTTGGCTTCGCGCACCAGGGTTTCGCGGTGGGCCATCGGGAAACGGATGTCCAGGTCGTCCCAGTACTTCGCCTGACTGATGGTGCGGATTGCCGGGAAATACCATTTCAGGTCGTAAGCCAGTTTCGCCTGGGCAACCATTTCGTCGCGGCTGAAGTGGCGGCTGACGTGGTACCACTCGCGGCGACCATCGACGATCTGTCCGCGAGCGTGAAACTCAAGCGCCCGACGCACGCCTGGGGTATTGCGGACCTTGTTGATCAGCGCTTGGCTGAGCACCAGCGGTTTGTTGTTCAGCGAGTAGGGCAACTGCGAGCGATCCGCCGCGAGGAAGCCATAGAAATCACGCTCGCGGGCGAGGCCCTTATAAAGCGTCTGCGCTTCCGGGTTCTGCGGCTGCGCCAGTTCCAGGCTGCGGGCCTGCCAATAACGCCAGCGGTTGGTGGTCGCCAGGTCCGGCGGCAGGCGGCGAGTCAACTGATAGGCATCGTCCCAGCGGGCCAGGCGCAGCAGCAGACGCAAGCGCCATTCGGACACCGTGTTGTCACGCAGTTCCGGGTCGTATTTAGTCATCATGTCCAGCGCGCGGCTGTCGAACCGTTTAGCCAGGGACAGGCCGATTTCCCGGGCGATCGCCACTTTTTCGTCACGGGAGAAGTGCATGCTGCTGGCATAACTATCGAGCATCTGCATCGCCCGGTCAGGATCCTGCCGCGCCAGACGGCGCAGGCCAAGGCTGACCACGTCGGACATCGGCTCGTCGGCCGGAATGAACCGTGAAGGAGCGTTGAGCAGTTCGGGTTTCTGCGCCACCTCCACCAGCAAACGACCGCGAGGGGCGAGGGTGGTCAGTCCGTTGACCAAGCTGTTGGCCAACGGATAGTTGCGTGCCTGGGCGGCAAGCTTGGCGCGCTCCCAGCGTTTCTGCTCGGTCAGTTGACCTTCGGCGGCCCAAATACCAAACAGCGCATCGCATGCGGCGGGTTGGGATTTGCCGGTCAGCCAGAGTTTATTGGCGTTGGCGTAACCTTCGGCTTTCTGGTTATGCCCGATCTGATACTGCGCGTTCAGGCAGTCCAGTTCGGTGAAATTGAGCTTCGGGTCGTAGTACTTTACGAAGGTCGCCCAGTCGCCGCGTTCGGCCAGCCAACGCAGCCAGCGCAATTTCATCCAGTTGGCCTGGGGCAGGTCACCGTGCTCGGCGAGGAATTTCTCGATTTCGGCATTGCTCGCGGTTTTAAGGCGAGCGGTCAGTTCGTCATACGCCAGGTACGGCTCCAGCGGGTAATCGCTGAGGGCCTGGCTGTAACGGAAATAAGGACCGGTATCCCCCTTGGCGAGGGCACGCTTGGCTTCATCGTAATACTGGCGCTGGGTGGACAGGTCCACCGCCTGGGCGGTTTGAACGGCAGTGGCAGAAAGAAGAAAACAGGATAAAAGACTGAAAAGGCGACTGCGCATGAGACGTCCGGGCAGAGAAATCATGACAAGCGCGGGCAATGCCCGCGCTGAATTATCTGTAGCTTAGCCTTTTGCCAGCAGCGGGCGAAAGCTTTGCCGGCCTGTCAGCATCAGTTCGCAACATTTGTCATGCAGAGTGTCGCGAAGGTGAAATTGCCGGCCTTCTGAAGCCTCAAGTCAGGTAGAATGCGCGCCCGGTTTTTGGAGAAGCTCATGACCCTGCTCAAATTCAGCGATGTGTCCCTTGCTTTCGGCGCTATGCCGTTGTTGGACAAGGTGTCCTGGCAGATCGCCCGTGGTGAGCGGGTGTGCATCATCGGCCGCAATGGCACTGGCAAGTCCAGCATGATGAAGCTCGTCAAGGGCGACCAGAAGCCTGATGAAGGCTCCGTTTGGCGCGCACCTGGCCTCAAGATTGGCGAATTGCCGCAAGAATTGCCGGTAGCCGACGAGCGGACCGTGTTCGACGTGGTGGCCGAAGGCCTGGACGGTGTCGGCGAGCTGCTCGCGCAGTATCACCACCTCAGCCAGAACATCGTCACCGACGCCGACCTGGACAAACTGATGCACGTCCAGCACGACCTCGAAGCCCGTGACGGCTGGCGTTTGCAGCAACTGGTCGACAGCACGTTGAGCCGTCTGCAGTTGCCGGCCGACAAGACCCTCGCCGAATTGTCCGGCGGCTGGCGTCGTCGCGTCCTGCTGGCTCAGGCTCTGGTTTCCGAACCCGATCTGCTGCTGCTCGACGAACCGACCAACCACCTGGACATCGGTGCAATTGCCTGGCTCGAAGAAGCGCTGAAGGATTTCCAGGGCGCCGTGCTGTTCATCACGCACGACCGTTCATTCCTGCAGAACCTCGCGACCCGTATTCTCGAACTGGATCGCGGTGGCTTGATCGACTGGAACGGCGACTACGCCAGCTTCCTCGTGCACAAAGAAGCCTCGCTGGCCGCTGAAGACACCGCCAACGCGTTGTTCGACAAAAAACTGGCCCAGGAAGAAGTCTGGATCCGCCAGGGCATCAAGGCTCGCCGCACCCGTAACGAAGGCCGAGTCCGCGCCCTCAAAGCCCTGCGCAACGAGCGTAGCGAGCGTCGTGAGCGCACCGGCAAGGCCAACATCCAGCTGGATACCGCTGACAAGTCCGGCAAGCAGGTAATGGTCCTCGATAACGTGAGCTTCGCTCACCCGGGCGGCCCGTTCCTGATCAAGGATTTCTCGATGGTCCTGACGCGCGGCGACCGTATCGGTCTGCTGGGCGCCAACGGTACCGGCAAAACCACACTGCTGAAGCTGATGCTCAGCGGTCTGCAGCCAACCAGCGGCACAGTGGAAGAGGGGACGCGCATCGACGTGGCCTACTTCGACCAGTTGCGCCATCAGCTGGACCTGGAAAAGACCGTAATTGACAACGTTGCAGAAGGTCGCGACTTCATCGATATCGATGGTCAGAGCCGTCACGTGCTGAGCTACCTCGGCGATTTCCTGTTCAGCCCGCAGCGTGCCCGCACGCCGGTGAAGGCGCTGTCGGGTGGTGAACGTGCGCGTCTGTTGCTGGCGAAACTGTTCAGCAAACCGGCGAACCTGCTGGTCCTCGACGAACCGACCAACGACCTCGACGTCGAAACCCTCGAGTTGCTGGAAGAGGTCTTGCTGACCTTCAACGGCACCGTCCTGATGGTCAGCCACGACCGGGCATTCCTCGACAACGTGGTCACCAGCACCCTGGTCTTCGAAGGTGAAGGCAAGGTTCGCGAATACGTCGGTGGTTATCAGGACTGGCTGCGTCAGGGCGGCTCGCCGCGCCTGTTGGGCGTGACCGAGAGCAAGTCCGGCAAAGCCGACCTGACCTCCGCTGTCGTGACGGCTGAAGCTGCGCCAGTCGCTGCTGTCGAAGCGCCGGTGGCGAAGAAGAAGCTCAGCTACAAGTTGCAGCGTGAGCTGGAAATGTTGCCGGGCCAGATCGAAGCCATGGAACAGCAGATCGTTACCGTTGAGGCGCAAATGGCCGATGCCGGTTTCTATCAGCGTCCTGCTGCCGAGACCGCTGCGGTGATCGCTCAGTTGGAGCAGTTGCAGGCTGAGCACGACGTAATGGTCGAGCGCTGGGCCGAGCTGGATGCCTGATTGATCCTGCTATAAAAAAGCCCGGCGTTCAGTGATGAGCGCCGGGCTTTTCGTAGGCGCTGTGGTTTAGCTTTTGATCAGGCGCACCGCGAGCACATCACAGGGTGCACCGTGCAGCACGTCATTGGCGGTCGAACCCAGCAGCAATGCCAGGCCGTGTCGGCCATGGCTGCCCACCACGATCAGGTCGCAGGTTTGTTCCTTGGCCAGGTGGTGGATCTCCTGGCGTGGCTGGCCGTAGGTCAGGTGGCTGTATTCCTTGGAGAGTTCCGGATACTTCACGATCAGCCGGTCCAGGCGTTCCTTGGCCTGATCGAACTGCTGTTGTTGCAGTTGTGACAGATCCATGGGCACGTCGCCGCCAAAGGCCATGGCCATTGGCTCGACAATGTGCACCAGGGACAGCTTCGCCCCGTTGCTCACCGACAGTTCGCGAGCGCGGTGGATTACAGGATCGCACTCTTCGGTTAGATCTACAGCGACAAGAATGTGGTTGTAGGGCATGAGGTGCTCCTCCTGAGGGTTGCAATATTGGTAAGTATGGCTGGTTTCAAGCGCATTGTTTTCAAAGTGACTCAATGCGCTCATCAAGAATCGGGAGTACAGATATGACGGTCTGGATAGTGGTGTCAATCCTGTTGGTGGTACTGAGTCCGCTGGCATGGTTGCGACCGTCGCGCCACCAGAGCGGCCGTATGGCCCTGCGCATGGAGGCGCGACGCATCGGATTGGCGATGCAACTGGCGCCTCAGGACTGGCCGCACTGGCTGAGCCAGGAGCCACCGAGCCCTTGCGCCCAGTACCATCGGCCGCGGCGTGGCAATCGGCCGGCGTGTTGGAGTTATTGGCAAAAAGCACCGGGTGTGTGGGTCAATCAGTGGCAGGAGGTCTGCGAGGAACCGGCGTTGCTGATTCATTTCGAAAAGTTGCCAGACAACGTTTACAAGGTCGAAGCAGACAAGCAGATGATCACGTTGTATTGGGGCGAGAAGGGCGAAGCGACGGTTTTGCAGGATATTGATGCGGTGCTGAAGGCGCTGGCATAAAGCGCGGAAATTTCGCGCTGCAATGGCGCGAAACGTCCGGCAGACAGGCAATAAAAAGCCCGACATCATCATCGGGCTGGAGTTGGCCAGGCAGGCCGGTAATTCGGTGTGGCGCTGATCTTACGCTGCGCATTCGCCAAAAGCGTTCATGTTTTTTCCTCAAGGTCCCGCCAGCGTAGCTTGTTAAACAAAGGCTGCAGCGAATTAGGGCGACTTTTCTAACTATTGATCCTATGAATGGCCTCACATGCAGCCGCGTGTTGCAGGTCTTCGTGTTACGGAAATGACCGGAAAGTCGCGTTTCAACCAGTATTTTGGGCGATTGACAATTGTCGGAAATTCCGTGAAGGTGACGTACCCAAATCAAACGGGCGTATGAATTGAGCGTTTGTATTACAGACCGCTCCTACAGAATCCCGACTATCGCGTTGGCGGGTGTGCCGGGTGGATGGGCGTAGCATTGACGTTAAACGTCCCTGCCGAGCCATTCGCCTGCGTCCGACGTGTACTGTTCAGCTTCCATATCGTGGAGATCAGTTGATGATTTACGAAGGTAAAGCCATCACGGTTAAGGCTCTTGAAAGTGGCATCGTCGAATTGAAATTCGACCTCAAGGGTGAGTCCGTCAACAAGTTCAACCGTCTAACCCTGAACGAACTGCGTCAGGCCGTAGACACCATCAAGGCAGATGCTTCGATCAAGGGTGTGATCGTCAGCAGTGGCAAGGACGTGTTCATCGTCGGCGCCGACATCACCGAATTTGTCGAGAACTTCAAGCTGCCTGATGCAGAGCTTGTTGCTGGCAACCTGGAAGCCAACAAGATTTTCAGCGATTTCGAAGACCTCAACGTCCCGACTGTCGCCGCGATCAACGGCATCGCCTTGGGTGGCGGTCTGGAAATGTGCCTGGCGGCGGACTACCGCGTCATGTCCACCAAGGCCAAGATCGGTCTGCCGGAAGTGAAACTGGGCATCTACCCGGGCTTCGGCGGTACCGTGCGCCTGCCGCGCATCATCGGTGCCGACAACGCCATCGAATGGATTGCCGCCGGCAAGGAAAACCGTCCTGAAGACGCGCTGAAAGTCGGCGCAGTCGACGCAGTGGTTGCCCCTGAGAAACTGCAGGAAGCTGCTCTGGAGCTGATCAAACGCGCCATCTCCGGCGAGTTCGACTACAAGGCCAAGCGTCAGCCGAAGCTCGAAAAGCTCAAGCTCAACGCCATCGAACAAATGATGTCGTTCGAAACCGCCAAAGGTTTCGTGGCCGGTCAAGCGGGCCCGAACTACCCGGCACCGGTCGAAGCGATCAAAACTATCCAGAAAGCCGCGAACTTCGGTCGCGACAAGGCGCTGGAAGTCGAAGCCAACGGTTTCGTCAAACTGGCCAAGACCTCTGCCGCGCAGAGCTTGATCGGTCTGTTCCTGAACGATCAGGAGCTGAAGAAAAAGGCCAAGGCCTACGACGAAATCGCCAAAGACGTGAAGCAGGCTGCCGTATTGGGCGCTGGCATCATGGGTGGCGGTATCGCTTATCAGTCGGCCTCCAAAGGTACGCCGATCCTGATGAAGGACATCAACGAGCACGGCATCGAGCAAGGTCTGGCCGAAGCTGCCAAATTGCTGGTGGGCCGCGTTGATAAAGGTCGCATGACCCCGGCGAAAATGGCCGAAGTGCTCAATGGCATTCGTCCGACCCTGTCCTACGGTGATTTCGGTCACGTCGACCTGGTCGTCGAAGCCGTTGTCGAGAACCCCAAGGTCAAGCAAGCCGTTCTGGCCGAAGTCGAAGACAAGGTCAAAGAGGACACCATCCTCGCGTCCAACACCTCGACCATTTCCATCACCTTGCTGGCCAAAGCCCTCAAGCGTCCGGAAAACTTCGTCGGCATGCACTTCTTCAACCCGGTGCACATGATGCCGCTGGTAGAAGTGATCCGTGGCGAGAAGTCCAGCGAGCTGGCGGTTGCCACCACCGTTGCCTACGCCAAGAAAATGGGCAAGAACCCGATCGTCGTCAACGACTGCCCGGGCTTCCTGGTCAACCGCGTGTTGTTCCCGTACTTCGGCGGTTTCGCCAAACTGGTCAGCGCCGGTGTGGACTTCGTCCGTATCGACAAGATCATGGAAAAATTCGGCTGGCCAATGGGCCCGGCGTACCTGATGGACGTGGTCGGCATCGACACCGGCCACCACGGTCGCGACGTGATGGCTGAAGGCTTCCCGGACCGCATGAAAGACGACCGTCGTTCGGCCATCGACGTGCTCTACGAAGCCAAGCGCCTGGGCCAGAAGAACGGCAAGGGCTTCTACGCCTACGAGACCGACAAGCGCGGCAAGCAGAAGAAAGTCGCCGATCCTTCGGTACTGGAAGTGCTCAAGCCGATCGTCTTCGAACAGCGTGAAGTCACCGACGAAGACATCATCAACTGGATGATGATCCCGCTGTGCCTGGAAACCGTGCGTTGCCTGGAAGACGGCATTGTCGAAACCGCTGCCGAAGCCGACATGGGTCTGGTCTACGGTATTGGTTTCCCTCCATTCCGTGGCGGTGCGCTGCGCTACATCGATTCGATCGGTGTTGCAGAGTTCGTTGCCCTGGCTGACCAGTACGCTGATTTGGGCGCGCTGTACCACCCGACCGCAAAACTGCGCGAAATGGCCAAAACCGGCCAGCGGTTCTTCGGTTAAGCGCCCCCAACTAGAGTGAGAGTGAATATATGAGCTTGAATCCTAGAGACGTCGTGATTGTCGACTTCGGTCGTACTCCGATGGGCCGCTCCAAGGGCGGCATGCACCGCAACACCCGCGCTGAAGACATGTCGGCGCACCTGATCAGCAAGTTGCTGGAACGCAACGTCAAGGTTGATCCGAGTGAAGTCGAAGACGTGATCTGGGGCTGTGTGAACCAGACCCTGGAGCAGGGCTGGAACATCGCCCGCATGGCGTCCCTGATGACTCAGATCCCGCACACCGCTGCCGGTCAGACCGTCAGCCGTCTGTGTGGTTCGTCGATGAGTGCTCTGCACACTGCTGCGCAAGCGATCATGACCGGCAACGGTGACGTGTTCGTGGTTGGCGGCGTCGAGCATATGGGCCACGTGAGCATGATGCACGGTGTCGATCCGAACCCGCACATGTCCCTGTACGCGGCGAAAGCCTCGGGCATGATGGGTTTGACCGCTGAAATGCTGGGTAAAATGCACGGCATTACTCGCGAACAACAGGACGCTTTCGGCGTGCGCTCCCACCAGCTCGCTCATAAAGCGACGCTGGAAGGCAAGTTCAAAGACGAAATCATCCCGATGCAGGGCTACGACGAGAACGGTTTCCTGAAATTGTTCGACTACGACGAAACCATTCGTCCGGAAACAACCCTGGAAAGCCTGGCGGCTCTGAAGCCAGCGTTCAACCCTAAGGGCGGTACCGTGACAGCCGGTACTTCGTCGCAAATCACCGATGGCGCTTCGTGCATGATCGTGATGTCGGCGCAGCGTGCACAGGACCTGGGCATTCAGCCTATGGCGGTGATTCGTTCGATGGCGGTGGCAGGTGTAGACCCGGCAATCATGGGCTATGGTCCAGTACCGGCCACACAAAAAGCACTGAAGCGCGCGGGTCTTGGCATTAACGATATCGACTTCTTCGAGCTCAACGAAGCTTTCGCCGCACAGGCCCTGCCAGTGCTGAAAGATTTGAAAGTACTCGACAAGATGAACGAGAAGGTTAACCTGCACGGCGGCGCGATTGCCCTGGGTCACCCATTCGGTTGCTCCGGTGCACGTATCTCCGGCACTCTGCTGAACGTGATGAAGCAAAATGGCGGCACCTTCGGGGTAGCCACCATGTGCATTGGTCTCGGCCAAGGCATCTCTACCGTCTTCGAACGCGTTTAAGCGTTCCGTTGACGGAAGCCGGGGCCAAGTGCCCCGGTTTTTGTTTTTCTGAATTTATTTTTTGTTTTTATTTTTAAAAGATTTGAGCGAGGGCCAAACCATGCCGATACAACCTGGGCTCTACCAACATTACAAAGGTCCGCAGTACCGTGTATTCAGTATTGCGCGGCATTCGGAAACCGAAGAAGAAGTGGTCTTCTACCAAGCCCTGTATGGCGATTACGGCTTTTGGGTGCGTCCCTTGAGCATGTTCCTGGAGTCGGTCGAGGTTGACGGCGAACAGGTGCCACGCTTTGCTTTGGTGCAAGCCGAACCGAGCCTTTTTTCCAAGCCATAAGCTGAGTGCGCGCAAGACCCTGCGCTTGACCTCACCTTGTAGCCACTATATATAGCGGTGCCGCGTCAGGCGCCAACCGCCTTTCACTTCTAGAATTCAGGAATTTTCTGATCCATGGGCAAATCGCTGGTCATTGTGGAATCCCCGGCTAAGGCCATGACCATCAACAAGTATCTGGGTAACCAATACGTGGTGAAGTCGAGTATCGGCCATATCCGAGACCTGCCCACCAGCGGTTCGGCTAGCGCCAGCAAAGAGCCAGCCGCCAAGCGCGGCAAGGCCGCTGCGGGTGAAGGTCCGGTGCTCACGCCGAAAGAGAAAGCGCGCAAGCAGCTGGTCTCGCGCATGGGCGTCGATCCCGATCATGGCTGGAAAGCCAAGTACGAGATCCTCCCGGGTAAGGAAAAGGTCATCGAAGAGCTGCGCCGGCTCGCCAAAGATGCTGACACCATCTATCTCGCAACCGACTTGGATCGCGAGGGGGAAGCCATTGCCTGGCACCTGCGCGAAGCCATCGGTGGTGACGACAGCCGCTACAAGCGCGTGGTGTTCAACGAAATCACCAAGAAAGCGATCCAGGAAGCCTTCTCCAAACCGGGCGAGCTGGACATCGATCGTGTAAACGCACAACAAGCGCGTCGTTTCCTCGACCGCGTGGTGGGTTACATGGTTTCGCCACTGCTGTGGGCCAAGGTCGCTCGTGGCCTGTCCGCCGGTCGCGTGCAGTCGGTAGCCGTGAAGCTGGTGGTTGAGCGTGAGCGTGAAATCCGCGCGTTCAACCCGGAAGAGTACTGGGAAGTTCACGCCGACCTCGGCACCGCCAAAGGCGCAACTGTGCGCTTTGACGTGGCTCGCGAGAAAGGCGAAGCCTTCAAGCCGCTCAACGAAGCCCAGGCCATGGCCGCGCTGGAGAAGCTCAAGGCTTCCAGCTACAGCATCGTCAAACGCGAAGACAAACCGACTAGCAGCAAGCCGTCGGCACCTTTCATCACGTCCACTCTGCAACAGGCTGCCAGTAACCGCCTGGGCTTCGGCGTGAAGAAAACCATGATGATGGCCCAGCGTCTGTACGAAGCCGGCTACATCACTTACATGCGTACCGATTCCACCAACCTCTCGGTCGATGCCGTGACGATGGCGCGTACTTATATTGAAGGCGAGTTCGGCAAGAAGTACCTGCCGGAAAACCCGAATGTCTACAGCAGCAAGGAAGGCGCACAAGAGGCTCACGAAGCGATTCGTCCGTCCGATGCCAATACCGAGCCAAGCAAGTTGTCGGGCATGGAGCGTGATGCTGAGCGGCTCTACGAGCTGATCTGGCGCCAGTTCCTCGCTTGCCAGATGCTGCCGGCCCAATACCTGTCGACCACTGTCACCGTCGGTGCCGGTGACTTCGAGTTGCGCGCCAAAGGCCGCATCCTGAAGTTCGACGGCTACACCCGCGTCATGCCGCAAATTGCCAAGCCTGGCGATGACGACGTGTTGCCGGACATGGCTCAGGGCGACGCGATGAAGCTGATCAAGCTTGATCCGACCCAGCACTTCACCAAGCCGCCGGCGCGTTACTCGGAAGCGAGCCTGGTTAAAGAAATGGAAAAACGCGGCATCGGTCGTCCTTCGACCTACGCAGCGATCATTTCGACCATCCAGGATCGAGGCTACGTTGCGCTGCACAACCGTCGTTTCTACTCGGAAAAGATGGGCGACATCGTTACCGAACGTCTGGCCGAGAGCTTCTCCAATCTCATGGACTACGGCTTCACCGCCGGCATGGAAGAGAACCTCGATGACGTGGCCCAGGGTGAACGCGACTGGAAGAACGTACTCGACGAGTTCTACGGCGACTTCAAGAAGAAGCTCGAAGTAGCCGAAAGCGCCGAAGGCGGCATGCGCGCCAACCAGCCGGTAATGACTGATATTCCGTGCGTGTTGTGCGGTCGTCCGATGCAGATTCGTACCGCATCGACTGGCGTGTTCCTAGGCTGCTCGGGCTACAGCCTGCCGCCGAAAGAGCGCTGCAAGGCCACGGTCAACCTGGTACCGGGCGACGAAATCGCGGCGGACGACGAGGGTGAATCGGAATCGCTGGTGCTGCGTGGCAAGCACCGCTGCCCGATCTGCAGCACGGCGATGGACGCTTACCTGCTGGATGAGAAGCGCAAGCTGCACATCTGCGGTAACAACCCGGATTGCTCAGGGTACGAAATCGAAGAGGGCACTTATCGCATCAAAGGCTACGAAGGTCCGAGCCTGGAATGCGACAAGTGCGGCAGCGAGATGCAGCTCAAGACCGGCCGTTTCGGCAAGTTCTTCGGCTGCACCAATGCGACGTGCAAGAACACCCGCAAGCTGCTGAAAAGCGGTGATGCAGCACCTCCGAAGATGGATCCGGTGAAGATGCCTGAGCTGAAATGCGAAAAGGTCAACGACACCTACATCCTGCGCGACGGTGCTTCCGGCCTGTTCCTGGCGGCCAGTCAATTCCCGAAAAACCGCGAGACGCGTGCTCCGCTGGTCATGGAAATTGTGCCGCACAAGGATGAGATCGATCCGAAGTACCACTTCCTCTGCGAGGCGCCGAAGAAAGACCCGGACGGCCTGCCTGCTGTGATCCGTTACAGCCGTAAAACCAAAGAGCAGTACGTACAGACTGAAGTCGACGGTAAGCCGACTGGCTGGAAGGCGTACTACGACGGCGGCAAGTGGACGGTTGAAGACAAGCGCCCGGCGAAGACCGCTAAGGCTTAACAGGTGCTGTACTGAAAAGGCCGCATGACAACCTTCTGGTTTTCATGCGGCCTTTTTGTTTTGTGCTTGCGGTGAGCTCGGGTGATCCCCGACACTGTCTGACCTGCGTGAAACAATTATTTCGTTGTGGAGGCTGCCGTCATGGCCCACGAACTCTATACCCGTACCAACCAGAAGATTTACTTCGCCGGCCTGTCGCTGGAAGCGCTCGCCAGAGCTGAAGAGGGGCGGGCGATGAACTCTCTGGCGCTGATCCAGGCCGGACGCGAATCGGCGTTGTTTCACCTCTACGGTGCGTTGCTGGGGCTGTGCCATGAAATCGCGGGTTTCTATCGCTTGCCTCAAGCCAATGCGCCTCGGGCCGAGTTGCTGCTGACTCGCGAAGTGCTTGAAGCTATCGCGATTCCGGAAATGGCCGAGATGGTCGAGTTGGCCAATAATTCGGAAACCTGGCTGGCCAAACTGCTGGCAGCCCATGCTGCACTGTTCCAGCCGCCACGGGCGCCGCACAAGCCTAAGGGTGACGTGACGCAGCCGCTGATCCTGGCCGTTAACCTGGATGAAGAAGAGGCTCCACAAGAGCTGAGCCGGGAAGAGCTGGAGAGCTGGCGTCAGAACCTCAAGGGGCTGGCGATTCGGTTTCGCGAAGGCCTGAACGAGTGCTGAGGGAAGGATGACCCGATGGGTTGTCCACTCAGGGATGAGTGCTAGCAGATATTTCTTCGCAATGACATCTGGTCAAGATCCCGAGCGAAGCCTGGCCGATGCCTATATAATCCCCGCCTTTCGTGGAGAACAGACCTTTATGCCAACGTCCTTTCTAGAAATTGTCGAGTTACCAGACGGCCGTATCGAGCTGCGCAGGGCTGAGGACGAGGGTTCTCTGGTTACTTTGGATTTCTCCGAGGATGCCAAGGCGTTCCTGCAGGGCCAGCACGTGGAAGTCGCCAAGGCGATGTTGAGCGTCGGCGTTCAGATGGCCGGACGCTTGGTTGAAGGCGATTTCAATACGGACGAGGGGTCTCGGGTTCTTCATTGATCCCGCCCGTCGGTTTTTTGCTGATATCGCTACAGGTTGGCTTCTCTATCCTTGGAGAAGCCCCGCGCTGTTCAACGCGCGCATTGTTTGTCAGTTAACCCAATCGAATATTCAGGCTTTGTGCGTCCCCGATCCGGGCGGCGCTGATCAACTGTTGCCGTGAAGTTGTGCTCAATGGGTTGAGCCAGCTGACCACCGTGTGGCTGCGGCCCAGGCGTAAGGCCTCGCAGGTCAACTGCTGAGCGCTCTGAGTGCCGCGCGGTTGCAGCAGGAGGATGCGTTCACGGTTAAGGCCGGCGTCCCGCAACCAGGTCTGGGTCAGGCTGGCGGGCGGAGCGATCAACGTCAGCCAGCGCGCGTCCTGGTCCTGACTCAGCTCCCTGAGAATCGGCGCAAGAAGGTTCAGGCAGTTCCCGGCTGCACCACGCAGCGACAGCTCACTGAAGACTTCGGGCTCGGCGCTCCAGGGTGACTCGACCACGTCTTTCAGGATCGGCGCCAATGGCTGCACCATGAAAGCCTCGAACAACGGCAGTTGGGCTTGCTGTGATGTGTGTGGGAACTGCATAAAGCCTCCTTTAGCGGCGAATGACGCCGACACTCAAGCCTTCGATCACCAGTTCCTGATCTTTCAGGTTCACTTCGATAGGGGCGAATTCAGGGTTTTCGGCAATCAACCAGACCTTGCTACCATCGCGCTTGAAACGCTTGACGGTCACTTCGTCGCCGATCCGCGCTACTACGATCTGGCCGTTGCGTGCTTCGCGGGTGGTGTGCACTGCCAGCAGGTCACCGTCGAAAATGCCCACATCCTTCATGCTCATGCCATGAACCCGAAGTAGATAGTCGGCGCGAGGATGGAAGAACGACGGGTTGATGTTGCAAGACTCTTCTATGTGCTGCTGGGCGAGGATCGGAGCACCGGCAGCCACTCGGCCAATGATCGGCAGGGTGGAATCGTCGGCCTTGGCTTCGAAGCCGGGGATGCGAATACCACGGGAAGCACCGGGCGTCATCTCGATCGCACCCTTGCGGGCCAGCGCCTTGAGGTGTTCTTCCGCCGCATTGGGCGACTTGAAACCCAGTTCCTGAGCGATTTCCGCGCGGGTGGGCGGGTAGCCGTTGTCTTCGAGGCAGCGTTTGATGAAGGCCAGAATCTCTGCTTGGCGTGGCGTCAGCTTTAGCATATTGATCGCTCTGTCTTTTTATACAGTGACTGGGATTATATACAGTGGAACGGTCTTGGCAATGCCCCTTTTTTTGCCGACCGCCAGACGGTCCATGAGCCTGCTGATTCAAGCTTGAGGGTTGTATGGTTAAATAGGTGACCGACCATTCCCGAAACGAACGGCCAGGCTTGACAAGACACAGGCTGAAACGTATGTTTCAAACAAGTGTTTGTCAGGCGGAGTAGCCATGGCCCAGTCGGAAACCGTTGAACGCATTCTTGATGCTGCCGAGCAATTGTTCGCGGAAAAAGGTTTTGCTGAAACCTCATTGCGTCTGATCACCAGCAAGGCCGGTGTCAATCTGGCGGCGGTTAACTATCACTTTGGTTCGAAGAAGGCGCTGATCCAGGCCGTTTTCTCGCGCTTTCTCGGGCCGTTCTGCTTAAGCCTTGATAAAGAGCTGGAGCGGCGTCAGACCAAGCCGGAGAACAAGCCGACACTTGAAGATCTGCTGGAAATCCTCGTCGAGCAAGCCCTGGTGGTGCAACCACGCAGTGGCAACGATCTGTCGATTTTCATGCGTTTGCTGGGTCTGGCTTTCAGTCAGAGCCAAGGGCACTTGCGGCGTTATCTGGAGGACATGTACGGCAAGGTGTTCCGCCGCTACATGATGTTGGTCAACGAAGCTGCACCGCGTATTCCGCCAATTGAGCTGTTCTGGCGTGTGCACTTCATGCTCGGCGCCGCCGCGTTCAGCATGTCCGGTATCAAGGCCCTGCGCGCAATTGCCGAGACCGACTTCGGCGTCAATACCTCCATTGAGCAAGTAATGCGTCTGATGGTGCCGTTCCTGGCGGCGGGCATGCGCGCCGAAACCGGCGTGACCGACGCGGCCATGGCCACTGCGCAGTTGCGTCCGCGCAGCAAATCGACCCCGGTTGCCGCCAAGGTTTAACCGCGCACGGGTGGGCGCGGCAGCTGACATCCGCTAAGCTAGCCGCCCATGCCGACTCTCGTTCTGAACCCGCTCCCCATTTGTATCGCCGACCTGCCGGGCATTGCCCATGGCGGCGATTGCGTGCGAGCTGGGTTTATCGTTATCAAGGAATCTCTATGACTGCTGGCCTGCAAGGCTCGTTGATGGTGGACGTCGCCGGTACCTGGCTGACGGCTGAAGATCGCCACCTGTTGCGCCAACCCGAAGTGGGTGGCCTGATTATTTTCGCCCGCAATATCGAACACCCGCGCCAGGTGCGCGAGTTGAGCGCCTCAATCCGCGCCATTCGCCCCGATCTGCTGTTGGCAGTCGACCAGGAGGGCGGCCGGGTTCAGCGTTTGCGTCAGGGCTTCGTACGACTGCCAGCCATGCGCGCCATCGCTGACAACCCGAATGCCGAATACCTCGCCGAACAGTGCGGCTGGATCATGGCGACTGAAGTGCTGGCCGTCGGCCTCGATCTGAGTTTCGCTCCGGTGCTGGACCTCGACTTCCAGCGCAGCGCTGTAGTCGGCACCCGTTCATTTGAAGGTGATCCCGAGCGTGCAGCGTTGCTGGCGGGTGCCTTCATTCGCGGCATGAACAGCGCCGGCATGGCCGCCACCGGCAAGCACTTTCCCGGTCACGGCTGGGCCGAGGCCGATTCCCACGTTGCGATCCCTGTTGATGAGCGCCGTCTCGACGAAATCCGCGCCAATGACCTGGTGCCGTTCGCCCGACTGAGCAAGCAATTGGCTGCGGTCATGCCGGCCCACGTTATCTATCCGCAAGTCGATTCCCAACCCGCCGGCTTCTCCCGCCGCTGGTTGCAGGACATCCTGCGTGGCGAGCTGCAATTCGACGGCGTGATCTTCAGCGATGACCTGTCCATGGCCGGCGCCCACGTGGTCGGCGATGCTGCCAGCCGTATCGAAGCGGCGCTGACGGCCGGTTGTGACATGGGCCTGGTGTGCAACGATCGCGCGGCCGCTGAATTGGCCCTGAGCGCCGCCCAGCGTCTGAAGGTCAAGCCGTCCGAGCGCATCGCGCGGATGCGCGGCCAGTCGTACGCCAACATTGAATACCGTCAGAACCCGCGCTGGCTCGCAGCGGTCGGGGCGCTCAAAGAAGCTCAACTGATAGATTGAGGACTTTTCGTTATGACGGTTTACGCGTTTATCGGTGGCACCGGCCTGACTCAACTCGAAGGCCTGAGCATTCGTCAGTCACTGGCGGTGGACACGCCGTACGGTGCGCCTTCGGCTGAAGTGCAGATTGGCGAGTACGCCGGCAAGGAAGTGCTGTTCCTCGCGCGCCACGGTCAACCTCACCGTTTCCCGCCGCATCAGGTGAACTACCGCGCCAACCTCTGGGCGCTGAAACAGGCTGGTGCCGAAGCGATTTTCGCGGTCAACGCCGTGGGTGGGATTCATTCCGCGATGGGTACCGGACATTTCTGCGTGCCGCATCAACTGATTGACTACACCAGCGATCGCGAACACACCTATTTCGCCGATGATCTGCAGCAGGTCACACACATCGACTTCAGCTATCCCTACAGCGAGCCACTGCGTCAGCAGTTGATCGCGGCGCTGGCGGCCGAAGGTGTCGGCTACAGCAGTCATGGCGTGTACGCCTGCACTCAAGGGCCACGGCTGGAAACTGTCGCTGAAATCGCCAGGCTGGAGCGCGACGGATGCGACATCGTCGGCATGACCGGGATGCCGGAGGCGGCATTGGCTCGCGAGCTGGAACTGGATTACGCCTGTCTGGCGCTGGTAGTAAACCCGGCAGCGGGCAAGTCGACGGCAGTGATCAGCATGGCCGAGATCGAGCAAGCGCTGCATGACGGAATGGGCAAGGTGAAGTCGACGTTGGCCCGGGTACTCAAAGGCTGAGTCTTGATGCCTGCAAACTACAGTCACTTTCAGAAGCGTTGATTTTATGCTGGCAATTATTGAGCAACTTCATGAGCTGCCGTGGGCGGAGGAGTTCAGTCATCGTGCTCTGGATAAGGCTCGCAGATACGCTGTAGAAAGCCGGGTACAAATCCGCGAAATCGAGGACGCTCTCGTTCTCGCAATTTGCAAAGGTTCCCAAGGGAATATCTACGAACAAGCCATTGAACTCATTGAAGACCCTAATGGTGATTTTGAGCTGGTTTGCTCTTGTTCGTGTCCAGTGGTGATCAATTGCAAACACTGCGCAACCGTGCTTTTTAACCTGCAAGAGCACCCCGTGGACTCGTTCAAAAGTACTGCCTCGGTCCAACTGAATCGTGACTTGGAGCGCTGGCTCAATGATATTCCTCGCGACGCTCTGGATCGCGATGGGACTGCGCAGAGCACCGGCACGTGCTGGGTATATAAACTCAAAGCAACGTCCACTACAGGCAAGTGGTTGCTGGAAATTTACAAGGCTCGTCAGCTCAAGGATGGCCGCTTGCAGGACATCAAGTCTGTGTTCTCGCCGTCAGACGCACTGATGCGAGAGCCTGGCTATCTGTCGGAGCTCGATCTGCGAATCGCAAGATTGCTGGTCGCCGTCCACTCCCATCATTCGTTTTACAGCGGTTATCCCCTGCAACGCAGCAGTGGTGCCGAAGTTCTTCAATTGGCATTGAAAACATCACGCCTGTATCTCGACTTCGAACAATTGCAGCCGCTGGTACCTGGAAAGAGCAGGTCTGCGCAGTTTGACTGGACCGAGCAAGCCAGCGGCAGCTTCCGTCCTCAGTGGCGTAGTGACGAGGCGCCAGAAGAAACGATTCTGGCGCTGGAACCTTTGTACTACCTGGACCGCGAACGGATGGAGGTTGGGCCGCTGCTAAGCGAGCTAGACGAAAAGCTGGCCTGCCATTTGTCATTGGCCCCTGACATTCCCGCACGTCAGGCCATGCAGTTCAGCCATCGGATGAGTGCTGTGACTCGAGTCGTGCCTCCACCGCATGCATTGACCGAGCGGATCGTCGACGACGTCGAACCCCAAGCCTTCCTGACGCTTGCAAGCACCAACCGTTACAGGAACTGGAAGTACGAACCCGAGCATCGCGCGGCATTGGCGTTCACCTACAACGGCCACATGGCGGCGGACAAAAAATCCTCAGAAGTACTGATACTGTCCGGCACCGAAACCCAGCGCATTCAACGCAAACCCGTGGCTGAAAAAGCCTTGCGCCAAGCCTTGCAAAAATATGGCTTCAAAAAGGCCACCCGTAAAAGTGATGCGTTACCCGATAGTGCAGGCGAAATGTTCGATTTGCCGGACGACTCGGCTTGGCTGGCTTTTGTGCAATCCGGGGTCCCGGCGCTCAGAGAGGCAAACTGGCAGATCCGTATCAACGAGGGCTTTCATTTCAATTTGCAGCCTATAGATGAATGGTATGCCGATGTCGAGGAATCTCCGGGACGCGAGTGGTTCGATCTGCAGTTGGGTATCGTGGTCAATGGCGAGCGCCACAGTTTGCTGCCCATCCTGCTGCAATTGTTGCGCAGGCAACCGCAACTGTTGAGGCCGGCAGAACTGGCCTTGCGTGATGATGACGATCACGTGCTGATCGATCTCAATAGTGGGCAGTTGGGTGCCAAGCCAGGCATAAAAATTGCGCTGTCCCTGGGTCGGATCAAGCCATTAATGGCAACGCTCGGCGAATTGTATTTGGGTGTGAGCAGCAGTGCCTCATTACGCTTGAGCGCCCCTGATGCAGCGCGATTGAGTGAGTTGGAGGGGTTGCCTCTGGTCTGGCAGGGCGGTGAGCGCTTGCGCAGTTTCGCGAAACGCTTGCGTGAGTCGACTCATAAGAGCATTGCTGTTCCGGAAGGCCTCAACGCCACATTGCGGCCTTATCAGCATGAAGGTCTGAACTGGATGCAGACCCTTCGTGAGCTTGAGGTCGGCGGTATCCTTGGCGACGACATGGGCCTGGGCAAGACCCTGCAAACCCTGGCTCATTTACTAGTGGAAAAGCAGGCAGGTCGACTCGATCTTCCGGCACTCGCGGTGATGCCGACCAGCCTCATTCCCAACTGGCTCGACGAAGCGGCACGCTTCACCCCGCAGCTGAAAGTCTTGGCGCTGCATGGCGCCACTCGGCAAAAGGACTTCATCAACCTTGCCGAATACGATCTGGTGCTGACCACGTATGCGTTGTTGCCGCGTGATCTTGAGGTTTTGCAGCCACAGGTCTGGAGCGTGCTGATTCTCGATGAAGCGCAGAACATCAAAAATCCGCTCAGCAAAGCCGCTCAGGCTGCCCGTGATCTGGAGGCCCGGCAGCGTTTGTGCCTGTCCGGTACACCGTTGGAAAATCATCTCGGCGAGCTATGGTCACTGTTTCACTTCCTGTTGCCCGGCTGGCTAGGCGACAGTAAAACCTTCAATCGCGACTACCGCACCCCGATCGAGAAACACGGCAATAGCGAACGGATGCAGCACCTGACAGCCCGCATAAAGCCCTTTCTGCTACGCCGCAAGAAAGAACAGGTCGCCACCGAGTTGCCGCCAAAAACCGAGATCGTGCATTGGATCGAACTCAGCGATGGGCAGCGGGATGTTTATGAAACCGTGCGCGTGGCGATGGACAAGAAGGTGCGTGACGAAATTGCCCGCAGCGGCGTTGCGCGTAGCCAGATCATTATCCTCGACGCCTTGCTGAAGTTGCGTCAGGTGTGCTGCGATCTGCGGCTGGTCAAAATGTCTCTGACGGCGAAAGCACTTCGAGCGGGCAGCGGCAAGCTGATTGGCTTGATGGAGATGCTGGAGGAGTTACTCAGTGAAGGACGCAAGATTTTGCTGTTTTCGCAGTTCACCTCGATGCTTGCATTGATTGAGGAAGAATTGCTGCATCGTGGTGTTGGCTATGCGTTATTGACTGGCGAAACGACTGATCGGCGCACGCCAGTCAAAGACTTCCAGAGCGGCAAGGTGCCGTTGTTCCTGATCAGTCTGAAGGCGGGTGGCACGGGGCTTAATCTGACAGCGGCCGACACGGTGATTCACTTCGATCCGTGGTGGAATCCTGCTGTTGAAAATCAGGCCACCGATCGTGCTTACAGGATCGGTCAGGACAAACCGGTCTTCGTTTACAAGATGATTGCCCGGGGCACGGTGGAGGAGAAAATACAGGCGCTGCAACAGGAGAAGGCGGCGTTGGCCGGGGCTGTGCTTGAAGGTGGGACGACCGGAGGGTGGAAGCTTGAGCAGAGTGACATTGAAGCACTGTTTGCGCCGTTGCCTGATCCAAAATCCTGATAAAGCGTGACTGCAGTGAGTCCGAGTTGACGCCATCGCGAGCAAGCTCGCTCCCACAGGTACAGCGATAACCCTGTGGGAGGGAGCTTGCTCGCAATGACGATTTAATAATCGCCGCTATTTTTCCAACTTGTCCGGCAGCGGCGCAAACAACGCTTCAATATCATCACTCTGCAACTTCCAGTCCCCGGTCTTGCGCCCATCCAGCACGCCAGCCGCCAAGTCGGATTTTTCCTTCTGCAGATGCTGAATCTTCTCTTCCACCGTGCCCCGGGCAATCATCTTGTAGACGAACACCGGTTTCTCTTGACCAATGCGATACGCCCGATCAGTGGCCTGATTTTCCGTCGCCGGATTCCACCACGGATCATAGTGAATCACCGTGTCGGCTTCGGTCAGGTTCAGGCCGACGCCACCCGCCTTCAGGCTGATCAGAAAGATCTGACGCTTGCCGCTCTGGAAGTCTTTTACCGGGGCGCGCCGGTCGCGGGTCTGCCCGGTCAGCAGCGCATAATCGACTCCGCGCTTTTTCAGCTCATCTTCAATCAACGACAGCATTGAGGTGAACTGCGAGAACAACAGAATCCGCCGACCTTCATCGAACAATTCCTCAAGCATTTCCATCAGGCTGTCGAGCTTGCCCGACGTGCTGCCGCGAGTGGGCAGGGCGGCATCGTTGACCAGACGCAAATCGCAGCAGACCTGACGCAGTTTCAGCAGCGCCTCAAGAATGATGATCTGACTGCGCGCCACGCCCTTGCGGGTGATCTCGTCGCGGACTTTCTTGTCCATCGCCAGGCGCATGGTTTCGTACACGTCGCGCTGGGCTTCGTTGAGCTCGACCCAGTGGATGATTTCGGTTTTCGGCGGCAACTCGGTCGCCACTTGTTCCTTGGTTCGACGCAGGAGGAACGGTTTTATCCGGCCATTGAGGTGCTGAAGTCGTACTTCGCTGGCGCGTTTTTCGATCGGCACGCGGTAATCGCGGTTGAAGCTTTTCACGTCACCCAGCCAGCCGGGCAGCAGGAAGTGAAACAGCGACCACAGTTCACCCAGGTGGTTTTCCAGCGGCGTGCCGCTCAGGCAAAGACGCTGACGGGCATTCAATTCGCGGGCAGCATGGGCGGCCTTGCTGTTGGGGTTCTTGATGTATTGCGCCTCGTCCAGAACCAACACGTGCAAAGGCTGCGCGGCGAGACGTTCGACGTCCTTGGGCAGCAGCGCATAGGTGGTCAGAATCAGATCGTAATCGGCCAGCGTGTCGAAATGCTTTTTGCGACTGGCACCGTACAGCGCCAGCACTTTGAGTTGCGGCGTGAAGTGCGCCGCTTCATCCAGCCAGTTGGGGATCAGGCTGGTGGGCATCACTACCATGCACGGCCGATCGAGGCGTCCGGCGTTCTTCTCACTGAGAATGTGCGCCAGGGTCTGTAGGGTTTTGCCCAGACCCATGTCGTCCGCGAGAATCCCGCCGACTTCCAGTTGTCGCAACGACTGCATCCAGCTCAAGCCTTCCAGCTGATAGGGGCGCAAGGTCGCGTTCAGACCTTCCGGTGCGGTCGCGGTGAAGTCCTTGATGTCCCGCAGCCGCTGGGCAAAGGTGCGAATTTGCTCGCCACCCTCCCAGAGCAACGGCAGGTCTTCCAGCGGATTCAGCCGCGTGGCATCGGCTTTGCTCAGGCGCAGCGTCGTTTCACCGAGCCCTTGCAGGTAGAACTCGCCGAGGGTCGCCAGCACCGGTTTCAATCGGCCGAAGGGCAGGGCGACTTGCAACGGGCCGTACTCGGAGTTCGGGCGATTGGGAATGTTCACCAGGATCAACTCGTCGTCGCGACGTCGTGCAAGGCGTTCCGGGTTGAGGATCTCGGTGTGAGAGCGCATCAGGTTCAGCAGGATCGGCAGCAGACTCAGCCGTTCGCCGTTGACGATGATTCCCAGTTCCAGATCGAACCAGTCACGCTCCGGTGCCTGTTCTACGGTGGCGTACCAATCGTCCACGGCAGTCAGGTCGAAACCGAAGTCTTCGTCGATCTGCAACTCCCAACCCTGGGTACGCAGCTTCGGCAGTTCATTGAGGGTGAAGGTCAGCCAGGCGCTGTCGTTGACCATCTCGAAAAGCTCGCCGGCACTTTCCGGCAAGGCTTTGCTTTGCCGGGTGGCGACCTTGAAACCGAGGATTCGTAGCTGCTCCCTGTAGGCCTGTTCGATTTCCGGGTGGCGTTTTATCCGTAACGTTTGCGTCTCCTGACGAATTAGGATGTCGGCGTTCTTCTGCCCGGAAACGTATTCATCCAGATAGCTGAAAGACAACGCTGCTCGATGTTGAATATAACGCTGCATCTTGCCGTTGCGCGGTTCGAAGGCGCTGAACTCGATGCTCGCCAGCCACAAGCGCGGCACCGGTTGCACGTTATCCACCAGCACTTGCGGCGGCGCTTTTGGGCTACGGTTTTCCAATACGGCTTGAAGTTTCTCGAGTAGCTCGGCGTCTTGCGCGGCGGCTGGGTAGGCCAAGGTTTCCTGCACTTTCAGTAACACCGCTGCGCAGTGTTTGCAGTTGCTGTGGACCGGGCAGGTGCAGGTGGCATCGATCATCAGCAACGTGGCTTTGGCTGACTCGCGCAGGCGAATGGTCTGACGGTAAACGTTGCCGCCAGAGCCCTCGCAGGCGGCAATGATCGTGGCGTCGCCGGCCTCGACGATCCTGACGCGGTTCTCCAAAGCGTAGCGACGGCCACGCTCCAGGCTCTGTTCCTTGAATCGGCTGACCCAGGAAGGTGCCAGGGGTTTGCTCAGGGTCGCTGACATAAGGACTCAATCAGTCCGGAATTTCATCGGGGACTGGCCGAGGCGCAGGGGCAGTCAGCGAGGTGATCTTGATCAGCAGGCCGAGATGGCCGTTGTCGAGGAAGTTCAGCTGGCCGTTCTTGGTGTGGCTTTCCTGCTTCATACGTTCGCTGGCGGTGACCATGCCGTTGGCGTCGATCTGGTTAACCCAGAAATCCGCGTCCACATCAGTGAAACGTCCCAGTTTCAGGCTCAACGTGCCCTCGATCGGGAACTGGCCGAACTGTTCTTTGCCCTCGCTGATTGCAACTTTGCTGGCTTCTTCGCCAAGGTTCTGTTGCCAGGCCTTGTGCAGCAACACTGTGTATTCATTGCTGGCGGTGAGTTTTTCCACTTCAGCATTGAGGCTCGGTGTGCGCAGGCTGTCGGGGTTGATGGGCTGAGCTCCGGCAGCCCAGTCTTCCGGCGCGGCGCGGCTGACGATAGCGGGCACGGCGTTTTGGCGGACCAGAATCATTTCAATCTGATACAAGTCATCGGCAAATGCCGTAGGGGCGACCAGCGCTGTTATTAACATTGTCAACAAGGTCAGTAAGCGAAACAGGCGCATGCGGCGTCCTTCAAGCAGTTTTCGGAATGAGGTGCTCAAACAGCGCCTCTACAGTATTAAAGCGCTCTTCCGGGCGCTCCATCGGCACCTGGAATTTAAACATCGTGGCGCCTTCGAATTTGTAGCGTTTGGGCTGGCTCTGGATCAGCTTGATCAGCGTCAGCGGGTCGACCGGGGTTTGCGTCGCGAACTCGATTCGGCCACCTTGCGGGCCGCCGTCGACTTTCTTGATGCCCAGTAGCTCGGCCTGCAATTTCAGCGCGGTAATGCGCATCAGGTTCTTGGTCGGCTCCGGCAACAGGCCGAAACGATCGATCATCTCCACCTGCAAGTCCTTGAGGCCTTCCTCGTCGGTGGCCGAGGCGATGCGTTTGTAGAGAATCAGTCGGGCATGTACGTCCGGCAGATAGTCCTCGGGAATCAACGCCGGTACTCGCAGATTGACTTCCGGGCCACCGCCGAGCGGCTGATCGAGGTTCGGTTGTTCGCCCTTGCGGATCGACTTCACCGCGCGCTCGAGCATTTCCATGTACAGCGTGAAACCGACGGCCTGGATCTGCCCGCTCTGCCCGTCGCCGAGCAATTCGCCGGCGCCACGGATTTCCAGGTCGTTGGTGGCGAGCACGAAGCCCGCGCCGAGGTCCTGTGTATTGGCGATCGCTTCCAGACGTTTTTCGGCGTCAGGCGTGATTTGCTGACGCGGCGGCGTCAGCAAATAAGCGTAAGCCTGGTGGTGACTGCGACCGACCCGGCCGCGCAATTGGTGCAGCTGCGCCAAGCCGAACTTGTCGGCACGCTCGATGATGATGGTGTTGGCGCTCGGCACGTCAATGCCGGTCTCGATGATGGTCGAGGCGATCAGCACGTTGAAGCGCTTGTGGTAGAAGTCGCTCATCACTTGTTCGAGATCGCGTTCGCGCATCTGCCCGTGGCCGATGCCGATCCGTGCTTCCGGCACCAGTTCGGCGAGGTCGGCGGCGCATTTCTCGATGGTCTTCACATCGTTGTGCAGGTAGTAGACCTGACCGCCACGCAACAGCTCACGGAGCAAGGCCTCTTTGACCGTGCTCTTGTTCTGCTCCATGACGAAAGTCCGTACCGACAGGCGACGGGCCGGCGGCGTGGCGATGATCGACAGGTCGCGCATGCCCGACACCGCCATGTTCAGCGTGCGCGGAATCGGCGTGGCGGTCAGGGTGAGGATGTCGACTTCACTGCGCAGCGCCTTGAGCTGTTCCTTCTGACGGACACCGAAACGGTGCTCTTCGTCGATGATCACCAGCCCCAGGTTTTTGATTTTCACATCGTCGGATAGCAATTTGTGGGTGCCGATGACGATGTCGATCTTGCCTTCGGCCAGATCCGCGACCGCAGCATTTATTTCTTTGGTCGACTTGAATCGGCTCATCACTTCAACGCTCACCGGCCAGTCGGCGAAGCGATCGCGGAAGCTGTTG
This sequence comes from Pseudomonas sp. NPDC098740, assembly GCF_044760065.1. Taxonomy (NCBI): domain Bacteria; kingdom Pseudomonadati; phylum Pseudomonadota; class Gammaproteobacteria; order Pseudomonadales; family Pseudomonadaceae; genus Pseudomonas; species Pseudomonas sp. NPDC098740. The sequence goes on from NZ_JBIWAM010000002.1 coordinate 223,072, forward strand.
TAGTGCTGCTGCGCGAGCAGGGTGGTCGGCACCAGAATCGCCACCTGACGACCGCCGTGTACCGCGATGAACGCGGCGCGCATCGCCACTTCGGTCTTGCCGAAACCGACGTCGCCGCAGACCAGGCGGTCCATCGGTTTCGGCGCGAGCATGTCGGTGCGCACGGCTTCGATGGTGGTTTGCTGGTCCGGTGTTTCTTCGAACGGGAAGCCGGCGCTGAAGGTCGCGTAATCGGCTTTCGGGTCGGCGAACGCATAACCTTCGCGAGCGGCGCGACGGGCATAGATGTCGAGCAACTCGGCCGCCACGTCGCGCACCTGTTCGGCGGCTTTGCGTTTGGCTTTCTGCCAGGTCTCGGAGCCGAGACGGTGCAGCGGGGCCAGGGCATCGTCACTGCCGGTGTAACGGGCGATCAGATGCAGGTTGGCCACCGGCACGTAAAGCTTGGCGTTTTCGGCGTATTCGAGGGTCAGGAATTCGGCGGCCTGACTATCGATTTCCAGGATCGTCAGCCCGAGATAGCGACCGACACCGTGATCGATGTGTACCACCGGCGCGCCTTCGCGCAGCTCGGTAAGGTTTTTGATCACGGCATCGTTGTTGGCATCGGCGCGTTTCTCGCGGCGACGGCGCTGCATCACTCGCTGGCCGAACAATGGGCTTTCGGCAACCAGCGCTAACGCCGGATCGTCCAGCACCAGACCTTCATCGAGCGGGGCGATGGTGATCGCCAGGCGCTCCTTGCTCGCGACGAAGTCCGGCCAGCTGTCGACGGTTTTCGGTCGCAGCTTCAAGCGTTCCAGCAATTCCAGCAACACTTCACGACGGCCTGCGGACTCGGCGGTAAACAGCACGCGACCGGGGAACTCGTCGAGGAAACCCGCCAGCGTCGCCAACGGTTGGGTGGCCTTGGCTTCGATGGCCAGGTTCGGCAGCTCACGAGCGGGGAAGCGTTCGCGACCGACGCCGGTTTCCACGGCCTGTTGACTGGCGACCACGCGCGGCCAGTTCTTCAATCGAGCGAAGCAATCTTCCACTGGCAGGAACAGTTCAGCCGGCGGCAACAAAGGACGGGCCGGATCGACGCGGCGCTCTTCATAACGATTGCGCACGTCGTTCCAGAAGTTTTCCGCCGCCTGCTCGATGCCCGGCAAGGAAAACACTTGCGTGTCCTGCGGCAGGTAATCGAACAGCGTGGAGGTTTCATCGAAGAACAGCGGCAGGTAGTACTCGATACCGGCCGGTGTAATCCCGCTGCTCAAGTCCTGGAAGATCGGACAGCGACGGAAGTCGACATCGAAACGCTCACGGAAGCGCGCCTTGAAGCGGGTGACCGCATCCTTTTGCAGCGGGAACTCTCTCGCTGGCAGGAGGCGAACCGTTTCAACCTTGTCGATGGAGCGCTGGTTTTCCGGATCGAATGTACGAAGGGTCTCGATTTCGTCGTCGAACAGGTCAATTCGGAAAGGCAGTTTGCTGCCCATCGGGAACAGGTCGATCAACGAGCCGCGCACGGTAAATTCGCCATGCTCGTAGACGGTATCAACGTAGCGATAGCCGCTGGCCTCAAGCCGGGTGCGCATTTGCTCGACGTCGAGCTTCTGGCCGACGTCCAGCACCAGGCTGCTGCCGAGCAGGAATTTGGTCGGCGCCAGGCGATGCAGGGCTGTGGTGATCGGCACGACCAAAACGCCATGACTCAGCTCCGGCAACCGATACAACGCGGAGATTCGTTGGGAAATAATGTCCTGGTGCGGCGAAAACAGATCGTAAGGCAGGGTTTCCCAGTCCGGGAAATGCAGCACCGGCAAATCCGGGGCGAAGAAACTCAGCTCCTGTTCCAGCCGTTCGGCACTTTGGCTGTCGGCGGTCAGCAGCAGGGTGAAGCGCTTGGCAGCGCTGGCGGCCTCGGCAATGGCCAGGCTCAGGGCGGCACCGGGCAGGTTGCCCCAGTGCTGTTTACCTGCCGCGGCAGGGAGAAGCGGTAGACGCAGAACGGGCACGGAAGGTTGAGCTCCAAGCGTTGCGACAAAGTCGGTAATTGTAGCGGTCTCAGGTGCCGGCTGTCAGTTGCATATATGTCTATTACGCGGGTTGGGCGAAATGTAGTGGTAAAGACAAAATCCGGCCGTTTTTTAGTGAAAACTACCGATTATGTAGTGGCAAAACGAACAGGTGTTACGGATGGTTACGGATAAGGCAGCGCTGCCCCCAAAAAATTGACGACGCTGGAGGCCCCGGTTTTAATGGGCTTTAGCGGTGTGTTGTTTTTTTGATGAGGATTTTGTTACTGGCCGCGCGACAGGCGCGCATTGCTACGGGAGGCACTCGGCGGCATAATGTAGCCCCTTTTTTCTGCCCCTACATGTGGAAGGTTCCCGTGACTCAGAAGCCCGACCAGTGTCTTGGTGAATGGATCGACCGTGAAGCACTCGCAGAAGCGATGATTCCGCTTATCGGTCAGCTCTACCGCAATAACAACGTGGTGAGCTCGATCTATGGCCGCAGCCTGATCAATCGTTCAGTCATTGCGATTCTCAAAGCTCACCGCTTTGCTCGTCATCGTCAGTCCGATGACAGCGAATTGTCCGTCCACGAAACATTCCCGCTGCTCAAGGCAATGAGCGAGCTCAAGCTCGGCGCCGCCTCGGTAGACCTGGGCAAGCTTGCAGTCAAGTTCAAGGCTGAAGGCAATGGCCGCAGCGCCGAGCAGTTCGTCCGTGAAGAACTGGCTGACGTCGTTGGTCAGCAAAATGTTTCCGCCCGCAAAGGCACCGACGTTGTTCTGTACGGCTTTGGTCGTATCGGCCGTCTGCTGGCGCGCATCCTGATCGAGAAAACCGGTGGTGGCGACGGCCTGCGTCTGCGCGCCATCGTTGTCCGCAAGGGCGCCGAGAACGATCTGGTCAAACGTGCCAGCCTGCTGCGTCGTGACTCGGTCCATGGTCCGTTCGATGGCACCATCACCATTGATGAAGCCAACAACACCATCACCGCCAACGGCAACCTGATCCAGGTTATCTACGCGAAAAACCCGACTGAAGTGGACTACACCCAGTACGGGATCAAAGACGCGCTACTGGTGGACAACACCGGTGTATGGCGTGACGCCGACGGCCTGGGCCAGCACTTGGCTTGCCCGGGTATCGACCGCGTTGTTCTGACCGCACCTGGTAAAGGCAAGCTGAAGAACATCGTTCACGGCATCAACCACGGTGAAATCACCGCTGATGACAAAATCGTTTCCGCGGCTTCCTGCACCACCAACGCCATCGTGCCGGTGCTCAAAGCTGTCAACGACAAGTTCGGCATCATCAATGGTCACGTCGAAACGGTTCACTCGTACACCAACGACCAGAACCTGATCGACAACTTCCATAAAGGCGATCGCCGTGGCCGTAGCGCCGCGTTGAACATGGTGATCACCGAGACCGGTGCTGCCACCGCTGCCGCCAAGGCGCTGCCTGAGCTGGCCGGCAAGCTGACCGGTAACGCGATCCGCGTTCCGACGCCTAACGTGTCGATGGCCATTCTCAACCTGAACCTTGAGAAAGCCGCCACCCGTGAAGAGATGAACGAGTACCTGCGCTACATGGCGCTGCACTCCGATCTGCATAAGCAAATCGATTACGTCAATTCGCAGGAAGTGGTGTCCACCGACTTCGTTGGCTCGCGCCACGCAGGCGTGGTGGACGCTGAAGCAACCATCAGCCAAGACAACCGCGTTGTTCTGTACGTTTGGTACGACAACGAATTCGGTTACAGCTGCCAGGTGGTTCGCGTGATGGAAGACATGGCCGGTGTAAACCCGCCTGCATTCCCGCGTTGAGCATTAGCTGCACATGAAAACGCCCCGACTTTGGTCGGGGCGTTTTTGTTTGTGCGGTGTCCGCTCCCACACTTCTACCGCATAATGGCGAGCCTTGGCGTTGTGTCATGGGACTCTCCAGGGGATGCAGGATTGTTGAAATGGCGGCTGTGCGGTTTTGTGGTCCTGATGGGCGCTCTGTCCGGCTGCGGAAACAGTGATTCCATGGAAAGCTTCGGCGGCCCGACCATGGGCAGCACGTATTCGATCAAGTACCTGCGCCATGCCGGACTTCCCGCCCCGGCCGAGGTCCGTGTTCATGTCGAAAAGATCCTTGCTGAAGTCGATCAACAAATGTCGACTTACCGCAGCGACTCCGACATCGAACGCTTCAACGATCTACCCGCCAACCGCTGTCAGAAAATGCCCGCGCCGATCCTCAAACTGGTGCGCGTCGGTGAGCGTCTGTCGGAACAAAGCGAAGGTTCCTTCGACCTGACGGTGGAACCGCTGCTTAACCTCTGGGGCTTCGGCCCACAGGCTCGCGAAGAAAAAACTCCTGCGGCCCAGGCGCTGGCCGAAGAGCGGCAGCGAGTCGGTTACCAGCACCTTCGTATCGACGGCGATCAGCTGTGCAAGGACGCCGCGGTCGAGGTCGACTTCAACAGCATCGCCGCCGGTTACGCGGTCGATACAATTGCCGCAAAACTCGAAGCAATGGGCATTCACAACTACCTCGCCGAAGCCACCGGCGAACTCAAGGCTGCCGGCAAAAAACTCGACGGCTCACCGTGGCGCGTCGCTCTGGAAGAACCCCGCGACGACCAGCAAGTGGCCGAGCGCATCATCGCCGTCGACGGCTACGGCGTTTCCACTTCCGGCGACTACCGCAACTATTTCGAGCAGGATGGTCGGCGTTATTCCCACACCTTCGATGCCCGCACCGGGACGCCGGTCTTACACACTCTGGCGTCAGTCACGGTGATTCATCCTTCAGCGTTGATGGCCGATGGCTTATCGACGCTGTTGCTGATTCTGGGTCCTGAAAGGGGTTGGGACTATGCCGAAACGCATGACATCGGTGCATTCTTTGTGATTCGTGCCGATACAGGATTCGTCACACGAACCACGCAGGCTTTTGAACGCCTGAGTGGCGGAAAAACCGAGTGATCACGGCGATTCAAGCAGCAAAGACTGGCGCTGTAGTGCAGGCAAAACTAGCCTACGACGCGACCAAGGGTTAATGTGCGCGGCGTTGACGCTTATATAGACTGTGTCCGGGTTCTGCACTGGCCCCAAATTGTTCCTTCACGCCGCAGATCGGCGTGATTTAGCCGCAGGTGCCGAGGGCGCCGCGGCCTGTTCTGAGGAGTATGCATGGCTGTCTACAACTACGACGTGGTGGTGCTGGGTTCCGGCCCGGCGGGAGAAGGCGCGGCAATGAACGCCGCCAAAGCAGGGCGCAAGGTGGCGATGGTCGATAGCCGTCGCCAGGTCGGCGGCAACTGCACCCACCTGGGCACCATCCCGTCCAAGGCACTGCGTCACTCGGTCCGGCAGATCATGCAGTTCAACACCAACCCGATGTTCCGGGCCATTGGTGAGCCACGCTGGTTCTCGTTCCCGGACGTGTTGAAAAGCGCTGAAAAAGTCATCTCCAAACAAGTCGCATCGCGCACCGGCTACTACGCCCGTAACCGCGTCGACGTGTTCTTCGGCACCGGCAGCTTCGCCGACGAGCAAACCATCGAAGTGGTCTGCGCCAACGGCGTGGTCGAAAAACTGGTGGCCAAGCACATCATCATCGCCACCGGCTCGCGCCCGTATCGTCCGGCGGACATCGATTTCCATCACCCGCGTATCTACGATAGCGACACCATCCTCAGCCTCGGCCACACCCCGCGCAAACTCATCGTTTACGGCGCTGGCGTGATCGGTTGTGAGTACGCTTCGATCTTCAGCGGTCTGGGTGTATTGGTTGAGCTGGTGGACAACCGCGGTCAGTTGCTGAGCTTCCTCGACTCGGAAATTTCCCAGGCCCTGAGCTATCACTTCAGCAACAACAACATCACGGTTCGCCACAACGAAGACTACGACCGCGTCGAAGGCGTGGACAACGGCGTGATCCTGCACCTCAAGTCCGGCAAGAAGATCAAGGCCGACGCCTTGCTCTGGTGCAACGGCCGTACCGGCAACACCGATCAGCTGGGTCTGGAAAACATCGGCGTGAAGGTCAACAGCCGTGGCCAGATCGAAGTCGACGAGGCCTACCGTACCTGCAAGCCGAACATCTACGGCGCCGGTGACGTGATTGGTTGGCCGAGCCTGGCCAGTGCTGCTCACGACCAGGGTCGTTCGGCCGCTGGTAGCATCGTTGACAACCATAGCTGGCGTTTCGTCAACGACGTGCCAACCGGCATCTACACCATTCCGGAGATCAGCTCGATCGGCAAGAACGAGCAGGAGCTGACTCAGGCCAAGGTGCCGTACGAAGTGGGCAAGGCGTTCTTCAAGAGCATGGCGCGTGCACAGATCGCCGGCGAGCCTCAGGGCATGCTGAAGATTCTGTTCCACCGCGAAACCCTGGAAGTGCTGGGCGTTCACTGCTTCGGTTATCAGGCGTCGGAGATCGTTCACATTGGTCAGGCGATCATGAACCAGCCGGGCGAACTGAACACGCTGAAGTACTTCGTCAACACGACGTTCAATTACCCGACCATGGCCGAAGCCTATCGGGTAGCGGCGTACGATGGCCTCAACCGGCTTTTTTGAGTGGCTCCGGCCGGTGGCCTGAGCCGGCCGGGGAGACCGATTTCAGCAATTCTCGAGCGTGGCGCTGGCCAAACCGGGAAAGTCTGTAATCAGGCTGTCAACGCCGAAGTCGGCGAGTCTGCGCATTAGCGCGGGCTCGTTGACTGTCCATACCGACACATGCAGCCCCTGACGCTGCGCCTTCTGCAGGCGTTCCGGCGTACACAGGGTCCAGTTCAGCGCCAGAATCTCACAGCCATAGCTTTGCGCGACCTTCAACGGATCGAGCCAGGCGTATTCGGCCACCAATCCGCGAGACACATCTGGCACGAAGTCCAGCGCGGCTTTCAATACTTCCCGCGAACTCGAGGTGATCGTGACCTTGTCGAGCAGGCCGAAACGCTGAGCCATTTCGCGAATCGCCAGCACGGTAGTCGCAGCGCGGGTGCGTGAAGCGCTTTTGACTTCCAGTTGCCAGTGCTCGAAATCACATTTCTCGAACAGTTCTTCCAGTGTTGGAATCGGGCACGGTTTAATCCAGCCCGGTCCGCCAGTGCGCGCATCGTAGGTCACCAGCTCGGCCGCCCTGTGCTCGACGACTTTGCCGCGACGGTCGGTGGTGCGCTTGAGCGTCGGGTCGTGGATGACCATCAACTCACCGTCCATGGACAGGTGCAGGTCCAGTTCGCAACGCCGCACGCCGTGCTTGAGGCATTGCTGAAAACTGGTCAGCGTATTTTCCGGTGCTTCGCCCTTGGCGCCGCGATGGCCGTAGATGAGAGTCACGGTTCTTCCTTAAATTAAATGCCTGATTCGTTTTGTTCGCGGGCCAGACGTCGTTCCTGAGCCTGCTTCTGCAAAATGTAGCGGGCCAGCAATTGGCGCTGGGCATCGGTCGGGTATTCGAACTCGGTGCCGACGTCGTAGCCGTCGCCTTTGCGATCGCAATGGGTAACCCTGGCTCGGAGCAACAGGCCGAGGGCTTGCGGCATCAGCACCAGTTTGACCGACAGGTGTGCGTCCTCGGCAATGGGTGTCGGATGCTGAAACTCGATCCCGCCTTCGGAAATGATCACCGGCTGCGGCTCGCCGATCTGCCCGAGCACGGTGATTGCAATCACCTGGCTCAGCAAATCGATGCGTTTATTCTGGGATTTCAGGAACGCCGCGAGATTCCGGTCGCGCTCACTGATCTGGCGCAACAGGTGCTGTGACTCGAATTCGCTCAGGTGCAGTTCGCTGAGCAAGTTGAACAGAGGGGAAGCATCCTGCAACACTTCCTGGCCTGCGGCTTCGGGAGCGGACAGGGGCCGAATTTCCAGTGCGATCGTGTCCTCGATACGGTAGTATTCGCGGCGATCTTCTTCATCTAATGTCGACATTGCGACCCCATGGTAGCGGCGGTGGTCTGAGTGTAAAGCTGGATATCGACCCCCGCCACAAGGACGTTCCTTTTCCCTCCGAACAAGCCCCGACATGTTCAGACCTCTCTTCGTATTTATTGGCACGCGTTATACCCGTGCAAAGCGTCGCAATCATTTTGTGTCATTCATTTCCCTGACCTCGATGATCGGACTCGCCCTTGGCGTGGTCGTGATGATCGTGGTGCTTTCGGTCATGAATGGCTTCGATCATGAGATGCGCACCCGCGTGCTGGGCATGGTGCCCCACGCGACCATCGAGTCCGGTGAACCGATCAGCGACTGGAAAAGCCTGGCCGCCAAGGTCAAGCAGAACCCGCAGGTGATGGCCGTTGCGCCGTTTACCCAGATGCAGGGGTTGCTGACCAACAACGGCAAGGTTTCCAAAGTCCTGCTCAATGCCATCGATCCTGCGCTGGAACGGCAGGTCTCGATCATTGATAACTTCATGCAGCAGGGCAAACTCGACGACCTGGCGCCGGGCAGTTTCGGCATCGTCATCGGTGACAAGGCCGCGGCCAAGTTGGGGGCGGCGATCGGCGACAAACTGACGTTTGTGGCGCCGGAAGTCACCGTGACCCCGGCCGGGATGTTCCCGCGCATGAAACGCTTTACCGTGGTCGGCATCTTCCATGTCGGCGCCGGTGAGCTGGACGGCTATCTGGGCATCACCAATCTGCAGGATCTGGCCAAGCTGCATCGCTGGAAACCGGATCAGGTCCAGGGCATCCGCCTGAAGTTCGACGACCTGTTCCAGGCGCCACGCGTCGCGTGGACCCTCGCCCAGCAACTTGGCGAAGACCATTTCTATGCCCGCGACTGGACGCGCACCCACGGCAATCTGTATCAGGCGATCCGCATGGAAAAAGCCATGATCGGTTTGCTGTTGCTGCTGATCGTCGCCGTTGCCGCGTTCAATATCATTTCCACGCTGGTGATGGTGGTGAACGACAAGAAGGGCGACATCGCGATTCTGCGTACCCTTGGCGCCACGCCGGGGTCGATCATGGCGATCTTCATGGTGCAGGGCACAGTCATTGGTGTGGTCGGGACGCTGATTGGCGCTGTGGTCGGGATCTTCGCCGCGCTGAACGTCAGCGCCGCGATCTCGGCCCTCGAAGGGCTGATCGGGCACAAATTCCTCAATGCCGACGTGTACTTCATCGATTACCTGCCGTCGCAAGTGCAGAGCCAGGATGTGTTGATGGTCTGCGCCGCCGCGTTGGTCCTGAGTTTCCTCGCCACCCTGTATCCAGCCTGGCGTGCCGCGCGCACCCAGCCTGCGGAGGCGCTACGTTATGAGTGAGTTGGGCATGAGTGATAAAGCAATCTTGAGCTGCCGCAACCTGGGCAAATCCTACGAGGAAGGCCCTGAGTCGGTAGAGGTTCTGGCCGGTCTGCAACTGGAGCTGCATCCGGGTGAGCGCGTGGCGATTGTCGGTACGTCGGGCTCGGGCAAAAGTACCTTGCTCAACCTGCTGGGCGGCCTCGATACACCGACCAAGGGCAGTGTCTGGCTGGCCGGTGAAGAGCTGTCGGCGCTGAACGAAAAAGCTCGCGGTTTGCTGCGCAATCGGTCGCTGGGTTTCGTTTACCAGTTCCACCACTTGCTGCCTGAGTTCAGCGCGCTGGAAAACGTCTGCATGCCGCTGCTGATCGGCAAGACGGCTATCCCGGAAGCGCGTCAGCGTGCGACGGCATTGCTGGAGCGGGTAGGGCTGGGCCATCGTCTGGAACACAAACCGTCGGAACTGTCCGGTGGTGAACGTCAGCGTGTGGCCATCGCCCGCGCTCTGGTGAACAAACCAGGCCTGGTGATGCTCGACGAGCCGACCGGCAACCTCGATTCCCACACCGCCCAGGGCATTCAGGATTTGATGCTGGAACTCAGCACCTCGATGCGCACGGCGTTCCTGGTGGTGACTCACGACATGAACCTGGCTCGCCAGATGGATCGCGTCCTGCATTTGCAGGAAGGTTACCTGACGCCCATCTGATTGGCCGAAACCCGGCGTACTGAACAGTACGTCGGGTCTTTTATTTTTATACGGTGCCCAGCGAATGTTCAGACCGTTATCGATCTTTATCGGCGCGCGCTATACCCGCGCCAAGCGCCGCAATCGCTTTGTTTCCTTCATCTCGATGACCTCGATGATCGGCCTCGCCCTGGGCGTGCTGGCGATGATCGTGGTGTTGTCGGTCATGAACGGTTTCCAGCGTGAAATGAGCTCGCGCATCCTTGGCATGGTGCCTCACGCGACTATCGTCGGCGTCAATCCGATCGACGATTGGCAACCCGTCGCCGCGGCGGCCATGAAGAATCCTGAAGTGACGGCCGCCGTGCCGTTCACCGAGATGGAAGGCATGCTGTCCTACAAGGGGACAATGCAGCCGATCCAGGTCAGCGGTGTCGATCCGGCGCTGGAAGGCAAGGTGTCGATCGTTGCCCAGCACATCGTTCAGGGTCGTCTCGATGCCTTGAAGCCGGGAGAGTTTGGTGTGGTGATCGGCGAGATCACGGCTCGACGCTTCCGCTTGAACGTTGGCGACAAGATCACCCTGATCGTGCCGGAAGTCAGCACTGCACCGGGCGGCATCACCCCGCGCATGCAGCGGTTGAACGTGGTCGGCGTGTTCAAGGTCGGCGCCGAACTGGACGGTTCCATGGCGCTGATCCACGTGGCCGATGCCGCGCAGATGCAGCACTGGGCGCCGAATCAGGTGCAAAGCGTGCGCCTGGCGGTGAAGGATTTGTACGCTGCGCCGAAGGTTTCCAGTGATATTGCTGGCGGGCTGGGCACCGCTTACAAGGCTGATGACTGGACCCACACGCAGGGCAGTCTGTTCAGTGCGATGAAGATGGAAAAAACCATGATCGGTCTGCTGTTGTTGATGATCGTCGCCGTGGCGGCGTTCAACATCATCGCAACCCTGATCATGGTGGTGAACGACAAGGGTGCGGACATCGCGATTCTGCGCACCATCGGCGCCACGCCGCGGCAGATCATGGCGATCTTCATGGTGCAGGGCACCGTGATCGGGGTTGTCGGTACGTTGATTGGTGGTGTGCTCGGCGTGATTGCGGCGCTGAACGTCAGTGAGCTGGTGGGCTGGATGGAGCGGGTCAGCGGGCAGCACATCTTCAGTTCCGACGTGTACTTCGTCAGTAACTTGCCGTCCGAACTGCAGGGGGCGGACGTGGTGTTGATCTGCTCCGCCGGGTTCATTCTGAGCTTCCTCGCCACCGTTTACCCTGCATGGCGTGCGGCGAAAGTCGAGCCGGCTACCGCGTTGCGGTATTCGTAAGCCACTTATGATCGTCCCCACGCAGAGCGTGGGAACGATCAGGTTCGCGGCAATTCGATCACAAACCGCGTCCACCCGTTATCCGATTCGCAACGAATCTGCCCGCCATGGGCGCGGATGATTGACTGAGTGATCGCCAACCCCAATCCCGCATGTTCACTACTGCCTTCCTGGCGCGCCGGATCAGCCCGGTAGAAGCGATCAAATAAACGCGGCAGCAATGCCCCGTCAATTCCGTCGCCGCTGTTCTCGACGGTCAGGCTCAAGCACTTAGGCTGATCAACAATTCGCACCCGAACCTCACCTTCGACCGGCGTAAACCGCAACGCGTTGTCCAGCAAATTGGAAAGCGCCCGCCGCAACATGCTGCGATCGCCTTCCATGCGCGCACTGCCTTCACGACTCAACCTGACCTGAGCGTCCTCCGCCAACGGCGCAAAAAACTCCAGCAATAGATCCGCTTCTTCCGCCAGCTCCAGCGGTTCGCGCTTGGGCATCAACAACCCGTGGTCAGCCTTGGCCAGGTACAACATGTCGTTGACCAGTTGCGCCATCCACTGCAGTTCTTCGAGATTGCTGTGCAGTGCTTCTCGGTAATCCTCAATGGGGCGTGGGCGGGTGAGAGTGACCTGGGTGTGGGTCAACAGGTTCGACAACGGCGTGCGCAATTCATGGGCGATGTCGGCGGAGAAGGCCGAGAGCCGCTGAAAAGAGTCGTCAAGGCGTCCGAACATGGCATTGAAGTTGTGGGCCATTTCCGCGAGTTCTGGCGGCATGTTTTCTTCGGGCAAGCGTGCATTGAGCGATTGCGCTGAAACGCCGCTGGCGACCGCGCTCATGCGCCGTAACGGCCGCAACCCACTCCGCGCGGCCCAGGCGCCGAGCAGGGCGGTGGCCAGTGCCGACAAACCGACTGTCAACCAGATCAGGTGCTGCATGCGTTGCAGAAAGTGCTGGTGATGGGTGATGTCCAGCAGCAAGGTCAACTTCGGCGAGTCAGGCTTGTCGAGGTACAACGGAGCGTTGAGGACGCGGTAGTCGGTACCTTCGCTGCTCACCGTGGACAAACCCGCTTGGGAAGGCAATGCCTGGGGCAGGTGCGTTGAGCTGTCATACCAGCGCTTGCCGTCGCTACCGGTGATCCGCAGCGACAGATCGGCCTGTCGGCTCAATTCATCGGCCAGTTTGACTTCGCTTTCACTCGACTGAATGTCATGAAGTGCCCGACGTAAACCAATCAACTTGCCGTCCAGCAACTGTTGATCGAGTTCAACGAAATGCGCTTCACTGGCCCGGCTGAACAACACCCCGGCAAACAGCGACACCACGGCGGTGCACGCCGCAAACAGCAGCGCCAAGCGACTGCTTAACGACAGTCGACGCATCAGGCGGGGCGCTCTTCAAGGACGTAACCCATGCCACGCACGGTGTGAATCAACTTGTTGGGGAATTCATCGTCGATCTTCAGGCGCAAACGACGGATCGCCACTTCGATGACGTTCGTGTCGCTGTCGAAGTTCATGTCCCAGACCTGGGAAGCGATCAACGACTTGGGCAGGACTTCGCCTTGCCTGCGCAGGAGCATTTCCAGCAGGGCGAATTCCTTGGCCGTCAGGTCGATGCGCTGACCGCTGCGTTCGACCCGACGGCGGATCAGGTCAAGGCGCAAGTCTGCCAATTGCAGGCTGGTTTCCTGAGGTGTGGCGTTACCACGGCGCAACAGGCTCCGGACCCGGGCCAGCAGTTCGGAGAAGGCGAACGGTTTGACCAAGTAATCGTCGGCGCCCAGTTCCAGGCCATGAACCCTGTCCTCCACCGCGTCTCGTGCTGTCAGAAACAGTACAGGCGTGTCGAGGCCGGCACCGCGCACCGCTTGCAGAATCTGCCAGCCATCGCGACCGGGCAGCATCACATCGAGAATCAACAGCGCGTAATCGCCGGTCAGCGCCAATTGCTGGCCGGTGCTGCCGTCCGCCACCAGTTCAGTATTGAAACCGGCCTCGGTCAGGCCCTGGCGCAGGTAATGGCCAGTTTTCGGTTGGTCTTCGACGATCAGCAGTTTCATGGGCGACTCTAGGCAAATGGAACGAACGCTTTATACCGTGGGTGGCGTTAATACAGGTCAACCTGACAAAGTTGTAATCTGGATGTCAGGTTGCGGGCAGTCGCCGCAGTTTAGAGTTTTCCACAGGCTGAACCTTATCTTGTTGGAGTACGACTATGTTTTTGCGCAAATCACTGGTGCGCGTCGCGTGTTTGCTGGCGCTGAGCTCGCCGGCGTGGGCTGCCCCGGCGCATACCTACGACTTCGGTCAACCGGCCCCGGCGGCCAAGGCGACTCGCTGCGTTGAATTCGTCATGGGCGACATGTCGTTCACCCCCAAGGCGATTGATATCAAGGCCGGTGAGACGGTTCGCTTTGTACTGGTGAATAAAGGCCAGTTGCTGCACGAATTCAACCTCGGTGATGCGGCGATGCATGCCAAGCATCAGCAGGAAATGATGAAGATGCAGCAGAGCGGCATGCTGATGCCTACAGGCATGAAGGATATGGACCACGGCTTAATGGCCGGAATGGAACACTCATCTCAAGGGCAGGGCATGAAACACGATGACCCCAACAGTGTGCTCGTAGAACCGGGCAAAACCGCCGAGCTGACCTGGACCTTCACCAAGGCCACCAATCTGGAATTTGCCTGCAACATCCCCGGTCATTACCAGGCCGGTATGGTCGGCAAGTTGACTGTCAGTCAGTAAGCACTCAAAGGCGGGAGCAAAGGCTGGTAGAATCCGCTGATTCTTCAGTCAGGTTTCCGCCATGCATCCCGCAGCCGAACACTCGCCGCTGGGCAAATCCAGCGAATACATCGCCACCTACACGCCGTCCTTGCTGTTCCCGATCCCGCGCACCGCGAAATGGGCCGAGCTGGGCCTGACGGCTGAAACCCTGCCATACAAGGGCGTGGACTTCTGGAACTGCTTCGAGCTGTCGTGGCTGTTGCCGTCCGGCAAGCCAGTGGTGGCGATTGGCGAATTCAGTATCCCGGCGGATTCGCCGAATATCATCGAATCGAAGTCGTTCAAGCTGTATCTAAACTCCCTGAACCAGACACCGTTTGCCGACACCGCGAGCCTTGAAGCGACGTTGGCCAAAGACCTGTCGGCCGCTGCCGGTAAACCTGTTGGCGTGCGGATTCGCAGCCTGAAGGACGTCGAGGCCGAAGGCGTCGTGGCGTTGCCGGGTGTGTGCATTGATGATCTGGATATCAGCGTCAGCAACTATGAGCATCCGCGTCCGGAACTGCTGCGTTGCGATCAATCACGCATCGTGGAGGAGAGCGTGCACAGTCATTTGCTCAAATCCAACTGCCCGGTCACCAGTCAGCCGGACTGGGGCAGCGTGGCGGTGGAATACCGTGGTGCGGCGCTGGATCACGCGAGTTTGCTGGAATACATCGTGAGCTTCCGTCAGCACTCGGACTTTCATGAACAGTGCGTGGAGCGGATTTTTCTCGACCTGCAACGGTTGTTGAAGCCGGAGAAATTGACGGTGTATGCGCGGTATGTGCGGCGCGGTGGGTTGGACATCAACCCGTATCGCAGTACTGAAACCGTGCAGTTGCCGAATCATCGGCTGGTCCGCCAATAACAATCCCCTGTGGGAGCGAGCTTGCTCGCGATGAGGCCGGCACATCCAATAGTGATGTTGGCTGACACTCCGCCATCGCGAGCAAGCTCGCTCCCACAGGGGTTGTTGCACATCCCGGATATGAAAAAGCCCCGCTATCACTAGCGGGGCTTTTTTGTATCTGGCGGGTTCAGATTCCCATATTGGCCAGGGCTTGCACGATGTTACGCAAGGTGCCAGCAAGGGTCGGGTGTTCGATTTCGAAGCGCTCGACGGCCAGGTTCACATTGTCGGAGAGACTGGAGTCCTTGGTTTTGGTTTCGAGCTCAAGTTCCAGCTCGATCTGTTGCATCAGCGCGTGAAGGTCTTCGCGCTCGGCTTCGGTCAGCGGTGGATTCTGTTCCAATTGCTCGCGCAGAGTATTGAGTTGTTGTTGCAGTTCGCGGGCAGGCATGGCGTTCTTCCTTTTATCGATAGGCACTGGCATAGACCGCAGCAGCACGCCAAAGGTCTATGGCTTGACCTTTAGATTAATCCACTCGCGCGCAACCTGCATGATCTCGATCAGGGCTTTTCGCCCTTGAGCCGGCGCAGGCTGATGTCGGCCAGGCAGGTGTCGAGTTCACCGAGGTGATCGATCACCGAATGCACACCCAGACCGAACAGTTGCACCGTTGCCTTGCCGCGTTTGAATTCCCGTTCCTGCTGAGTCAGCGCCTGCCAGTCGTTGGGCGCCAGGCCGCAGAGTGAGCCGCAGGACGCCAGCCCAATCGTCCACAATCCGGCATTGAGCCCCGCTTGCAGCAATCGTGGCTCGCCGCTGACCAGCACACAACCCTCCAATCGGTCGACATTCAACGTCATTAGGGCTTGCCAACAGGCATGCGGTGCCGGCCATGGATTGTTTGTTTCGGGGTGTTGCGAGGATTTGATCCATGAAGGCAAGGCAGCGGCCAGGGAATGGCTGAGGGCAGGGGGGAGTTCATCGAGCCAGGCACAGGGGATCTGCTGATGTTGCAAGCTGCGCAGGCTATCCAGCGCGCCGGGCGTGGCCTCGGCGTGCACGGCAGAGGGGATGCCGTGCGCGCGCGTGCGGGCACCGAAATCCACCAGGCAACCACTGAGGCCGAACAGGACGGCGGTCAGGCTGGGCGCAATGTGGGGCAAGGTTTCGGCGTGCGACATATCAACGTCCCTGAAATAGCCTCAAGGCTAGGGGGCGACGGTGACAGTTGAGTGACACTGATGTGAATCGCTCACAATCATCACGAATGATCCGTAGGCTGCCTCGCACGGTGCTGCCTTAAGCGGCTTTTCCGTCTTATACTAGCCCGCTTAACGCTTGGGCCCAGCGCCCGCGCCAGTACAATCCAAGGAGTTTTTCTATGCGCTGGAGCAATCATCTCGCTCAGCTTTGTGTGTTTACCAGCGTATTGCTGGTTCCGTTCGTTGCCCAGGCAGCCTCGGAAGACGACCCTTGGGAAAGCATCAACCGCCCGATCTACAAATTCAACGATGTGCTCGACACCTATGCGCTGAAGCCTTTGGCCCAGGGCTATCAGTTCGTTACGCCGCAGTTCCTTGAAGACGGCATCCACAACATGTTCCGCAACGTCGGTGATGTCACCAACCTTGCCAACGATATCTTGCAGGCCAAACCGGCCGCCGCTGGCGTCGACACCGCGCGCTTGATCTTCAACACCACGTTCGGCCTGCTGGGCTTTATCGACGTCGGCACCAAAATGGGCCTGCAACGCAATGACGAAGACTTCGGCCAGACCCTCGGCTACTGGGGCGTAGGCAGCGGCCCGTACGTGATGCTGCCGCTTCTGGGCCCAAGCACCTTGCGTGACGCGCCGTCCAAGTATGTCGACGGCTACACCGGTCCGTACCGGTACATCCACGACGTGCCTGTGCGTAACTCGATCTTCGGCCTGAACATCATCGACACCCGCGCCAGTCTACTGTCGAGCGAGAAGCTGATCAGCGGCGACAAGTACGTCTTCATCCGCAATGCGTACTTGCAGAACCGCGAATTCAAAGTCAAAGACGGCCAGGTCGAAGACGATTTTTGATCTCGACCGGTAAACGAAGAAGGCGGCCAGTGGGCCGCCTTCTTTCGTTTGGCTTCCGGGACCGGTTTGGCTCATGGGTTTGAACCTTCCATTACGTTACGGTTTTGCCTGTTCTTATAACTCCAGGTGATTTGAAATCGAAAGTCGTCAAGCGACCATCGGCGTGAGCTTGAAACGCCCCGCGGATGGGAGTACCGTCTGCGCCTTAGAAGGGCACTTCT
Source organism: Pseudomonas sp. NPDC098740 (assembly GCF_044760065.1). NCBI lineage: Bacteria > Pseudomonadati > Pseudomonadota > Gammaproteobacteria > Pseudomonadales > Pseudomonadaceae > Pseudomonas > Pseudomonas sp. NPDC098740. Next base: position 240,282 of record NZ_JBIWAM010000002.1, read on the forward strand.
GGTGTACCTGTGTGTAGGGCAAATGCTCGAAAACAGTGCAGTAGAGAGGCTAGAAAGCGAATCCAGTAGTGTGAGCCGGGACAAAGCCCCTGCCTGCTACGCCAACCTAATTCTGGCGCCGTTTGCCCACATGCCAAAAACCAGTGCCACGCTGCTGATAATCGATGATGACGAAGTAGTGCGCGCGAGCCTCGCGGCCTACTTGGAAGACAGTGGTTTCAGTGTCCTGCAGGCCAGCAATGGCCAGCAGGGTCTTCAGGTATTCGAGCAAGACAAGCCCGACTTGGTCATCTGCGATCTGCGCATGCCGCAGATGGGCGGACTCGAACTCATTCGCCAGGTCACCGAGCTGTCGCCACAAACCCCGGTGATCGTGGTTTCGGGCGCCGGCGTGATGAACGACGCGGTCGAGGCCCTGCGCCTGGGCGCAGCGGACTACCTGATCAAGCCCCTCGAAGATCTGGCTGTGCTCGAGCACTCTGTGCGCCGGGCCCTGGATCGTGCCCGCCTGCTGCTGGAAAACCAGCGCTACCGCGAGAAGCTGGAAAAGGCCAACCGCGAGCTCGCCGCCAGCCTGAACCTGCTCCAGGAAGACCAGAACGCCGGTCGCCAGGTGCAGATGAACATGCTGCCGGTCAGTCCCTGGACCATCAACGAGTTCCAGTTTGCTCACCAGATCATTCCGTCGCTGTACCTGTCGGGTGATTTCGTCGACTACTTTCGGGTCGACGAGCGTCGGGTAGCCTTCTACCTGGCGGACGTTTCCGGTCATGGCGCCTCTTCAGCCTTCGTTACCGTGTTGCTGAAGTTCATGACCACGCGCTTGCTGTTCGAGTCCAAGCGCAGCGGTACATTGCCGGAATTCAAGCCTTCAGAGGTCCTTGGTCATATCAACCGAGGCCTGATCAGTTGTAAGCTGGGTAAACACGTCACAATGGTCGGTGGAGTCATCGACGAGGAGACAGGTTTGTTGACCTATAGCATCGGCGGTCATTTGCCGTTGCCAGTGTTGTACACGCCAGACAGTGTTTGTTATCTGGAAGGGCGTGGTCTGCCGGTGGGCCTCTTCAATGAAGCCACCTACGAAGACCACGTACTGGAGCTGCCGCCGACGTTCAGCCTGACGCTGATGTCCGATGGCATTCTGGACCTTTTGCCAGAACCTACACTCAAAGAAAAAGAAGCGGCTTTGCCCCAACGGGTCAAGGCAGCGGGCGGCAGCCTGGATGGTCTGCGGCAGGTTTTTGGATTGGCCACGCTAGGGGAGATGCCGGATGATATCGCCCTGTTGGTGTTGAGCAGGAATCTTTAATGAGTACCGGTAGAATCCAGTTCGCCGAGCAGGATGGCACCTTCGTCCTGAAGTTCGTCGGTGAAGTTCGCCTGACCCTGTGTTCGGCGTTGGATGCGACTATTGAGCGGATCTTCACGGCGTTGAACTTCAACGCGATCGTGATCGACCTGACCGAAACCCGCAGCATCGACAGCACCACCCTTGGCCTTTTGGCCAAGCTGTCGATCCTGTCGCGGCAAAAGGTCGGCTTGCTGCCGACCGTCGTCACCACCCACGAAGACATCACCCGTCTGCTGCAGTCCATGGGCTTCGAGCAAGTGTTCAACATCGTTGACCGCCCGATCCCGTGCCCTGAGTGCCTGACCGACCTGCCAGACCAGGATCAGTCCGAAGAAGTGGTGCGGATCAAAGTGCTCGAAGCGCACAAGATCCTCATGGGGTTGAACGACTCCAATCGTGAAGCGTTTCATGATCTGGTGAATGCGCTCGAGCGTCACTGATCACCTGAAAGTGATGTGGGCCTTACAGGCCCTATCGCAGGCAAGCCAGCTCCCACATAACCTCAGTCGTAAACACTATCGCGATCCAACACAAATCCCCTGTGGGAGCGGGCTTGCCCGCGATGGCGCCATAACAAGCACCACATCCTTCAGTGCGAAGCCCATCCAATACCCAAATTCAACGCATAAAAAAGGGCGAACCCATTAAGGTTCGCCCTTTTTGCATTGCCTTGAACTAGATCACAGCTTGGCTTGCAACAGCGCCTCAAGCTTTTCCTGGTCGCGAGCGAACTGACGAATACCTTCAGCCAGTTTCTCGGTCGCCATCGCGTCCTCGTTGGAGAACCAACGGAACTGCGCTTCATTCAAGTTCAAGCGAGCTTCACCGGCATGACCCGGGGCCAATTTGCGCTCCAGCTTGCCAGTATCCGCCGCCAGCTTATCAATCAGATCCGGGCTGATGGTCAGGCGGTCGCAACCGGCCAGTTGCTCGATCTGATTCAGGTTACGGAAGCTCGCGCCCATGACCACAGTCTTGTAGTCATTGGCCTTGTAGTAGTTGTAGATGCGCGTCACCGACTGCACGCCCGGATCATCCGCGCCGGTGTAGTCGTTGCCGTTGGCCTTCTTGTACCAGTCGTAGATGCGACCTACGAACGGCGAAATCAGGAATACTCCGGCGTCAGCACAAGCCGCTGCCTGAGCGAACGAGAACAGCAGCGTCAGGTTGGTCTGGATGCCTTCTTTTTCCAGAATTTCGGCAGCGCGGATACCTTCCCAGGTGGAAGCGATCTTGATCAGCACGCGGTCACGGCCAATGCCGGCCTTGTCGTACAGGTCGATCAGACGGTGCGCACGCTTCAATACGGCGTCAGTGTCGAACGACAGGCGCGCATCCACTTCGGTGGAAATACGGCCAGGGATCACTTTCAGAATTTCTTGCCCTACCGCGACGCCAAAACGGTCGCTGGCCAGGCCAACATCGCCCTTGCAGTCGCTGACGCATGCGTTCAGCAACTCGGCATAACCGGGAATGGCCGCCGCTTTGAGCAGCAGGGAAGGGTTGGTGGTAGCGTCCACGGGTTTAACGCGAGCGATAGCTTCGAAGTCGCCGGTATCGGCAACCACGGTGGTCATTTGTTTGAGTTGTTCCAGCTTGGAAGTCATGGGCGTGCTCTGTCCTATGGGTCTAATGACATTACCCGAGCGCTGACAGCCACTCAAGGGTGCGTGTACGTATCGAGGGCCCCAGCGGCAACATCCGGAAAACGGCTGTTTGAAAGGCGGGGCGCGGTATCGGTAAATACGATGCCAAATCAGACCACAGGTTCAACCCAAGCGACCGTTAACGCCCCTCAAGCAGCTCCGCCGCCTGGTCCAGCAACACCAAAGGCTCTTTTGCCTTGTGAATATCCACCGACAACAACTGCCGAAACTTGCGCGCCCCCGGAAACCCGGTGCCCAGCCCCAGCACATGCCGAGTGATGTGGTGCATCGAGCCGCCCGCATCGATATGCGCGGCTATATAAGGCCGCAACTGCGCCAGAGCCTCGGCCCGGCTGATCACCGGCGCCGTGCTACTGAACAGTTGCTGATCCACCTCGGCCATCACATAAGGATTGTGATACGCCTCACGGCCCAACATCACACCGTCGAACGTCTGCAAATGCTCGTGACAGGCTTCCAGTGTCTTGATCCCGCCGTTGAGAATAATCTCCAACTCCGGAAAATCCGTCTTCAACCGCGCCGCCACGTCATAGCGCAGGGGCGGAATGTCGCGGTTCTCCTTCGGCGACAACCCCTCCAGAATCGCAATCCGCGCATGCACCGTAAAACTCGTGCACCCGGCATCCCGAACCGTGCCGACGAAATCACACAACTCCTCGTAACTGTCCCGGCCATTAATCCCGATGCGGTGCTTCACCGTCACCGGAATCGACACCGCATCCCGCATCGCCTTCACACAATCAGCCACCAACTGCGGATGCCCCATCAGGCACGCACCGATCATATTGTTCTGCACCCGATCACTCGGGCAGCCAACATTCAGATTCACCTCGTCGTAACCGTGCTCCTGCGCCATGCGCGCGCACATCGCCAAGTCCAGCGGGACACTGCCGCCGAGTTGCAGGGCGAGCGGGTGCTCGGCTTCGTTGTGACGCAGGAAGCGGTCGTGATCGCCGTTGAGGAGCGCGCCGGTGGTGACCATTTCTGTGTAGAGGAGAGCGTGCTTGGAGAGCAGGCGCAGGAAAAAACGGCAATGGCGATCTGTCCAATCCATCATCGGCGCAACGCTAAAGCGGCGAGACGGCTCGGAACGGGACTGGCTAGTGTTTACTGGCGCTTCAGGTTTTTCGAAATTCATTGGTACTGATCTTTTATACAGTGGTTTTTACCCATTTTTCCTTGTTTTTCGAAGTGGGTTGCTACAATGTAGCAACCGAACTCAGCAATGTAGCAACTGGAAATGGGCACGATCACATCACGTAAGCGCAAGGACAACTCGACGGCCTACACGGCGCAGATACGGATCAATCGGGACGGGAAGACAGTTTATCAGGAAAGCCAAACCTTCGACCGCAAGCAGGTCGCCCAGGCCTGGATCAAGCGCCGCGAGACGGAGCTGGCGGAACCTGGTGGGATCGAGCGCGCTAACCGAAAAGGCGTAACGATCAAGAAGATGATTGAGCAGTACCTGGACGAGTACGAAAAGATCCGTCCGCTGGGGAAGACCAAAAACGCCACGCTGAAAGCGATCAAGGACACCTGGTTGGGCGAGCTTGACGACTCGGCGCTGAACAGCCAGAAACTGGTGGAGTTTGCGCAATGGCGGATGAGCAAGGAGGGGGGCGGCGTTCAGGCACAGACGGTCGGCAACGATCTCTCGCACCTGGGCGCAGTGCTGTCTGTCGCGCGGCCGGCCTGGGGCTATGAGGTCGATCCGCTGGCCATGCCGGACGCCCGTAAGGTGTTGCGCAAGCTCGGTATGGTGAGCAAAAGCAAAGAGCGCAACCGTCGGCCGACACTGGAAGAACTGGGCAAGCTCATGGTGCATTACTTTGAGATGCAGACGCGCCGCAAAGCCCAGATCGACATGCCGAAGCTGATCGCCTTTGCGATCTTCTCGACGCGTCGGCAGGAAGAAATCACGCGAATACGCTGGGACAATCTCGACTGCACCCGACAGGCTGTCCTGGTGCGCGACATGAAAAACCCGGGGCAGAAAATCGGCAATGACGTGTGGTGTCATGTGCCTGATGAGGCTTGGGCGATTCTGTGCAGCATGCCCAAGGTCGAGAGGGAGATCTTTCCTTACAACGCCAAATCGGTGTCCGCATCTTTTACGCGGGCCTGTCCGTTATTGGGTATTGAGGATCTGCATTTTCATGACCTTCGGCATGAGGGCGTGAGCCGGCTGTTTGAAATGGACTGGGATATTCCCCGGGTATCGAGCGTTTCGGGACATAGGGATTGGAATTCGCTGAGAAGATACACGCACCTTCGCGGAAGAGGTGACCGGTATCAGAATGTGAAGTGGTTAGCATCAATCTTGGGGGGCAGCTAATTGGATATAGCAAAGTGCCTGCTACTTTAGTCTATTGCTATTGAAATGAGGAATGGTCGCCACCAAATGGTTGCTGCAGGGAAAACTAATACGTAAGGAAACTATGATGCAATTCTTTATTTACAAGATTAGGGTAGATAAGAGCAGTGGCAATATCGTTGCTGTCGCGGCATTTGGGAAAGGCGAAGGGGGTAAGGCGAGTTGGGTTCCGATAGGGTTCGTGACTCAGTTGATTAGGCAAGGCGTTCCGTTCAATACGTATTTCGAACGTGGTGGGAAATGGGTGTCGGGCGCAAAGATCGAGGTTTACGAAAATGACTTCTTGCGTACGGTAGCCAATGGCACCGAAAGGGACAACCTAGAGAGTCTCCCGACAGAAAAGGTTTAAGTAAAACGTCCTAGTGATTTGCCTGCACACTAGGACATTTTTTGCCAATTTAGGCGGCTCTACCCATTAACTGATTTTGTTCTTTTAAAGCCTTCTCTCGCTGCTTGTCGATGTAATCGGCAAGGTCCCTGATGTGTATTCCAAGGCCTGCTTTCTGGCTATCGGCACCCAGTCGCACAACCGGCACGTCGATTTCTCCATCCAGGCGTTTGCGCTTGAACTTCTCGACCGTCAGGTTCATGTAGTCGGCACACACTCGATCCAGAGGAATTACCGCTTGGCCATCGTATTGGGCCATCAAAAGAAATAGGGTGTTCATGCTGCCGCCTCCAGTACATCAATGTCCTGATCCGTGTTTGCTTTTACTAAGGCCATCATCGGCCAAGGTGAAACAGAGTTTCCAACCATCATCACTTGAGTTTTGTTGCTGAACTTCCGGCCATCGTGTCCCCTGTCGATGACGTAGTTGTCGGGGAAACCCTGAGCGCGGTACAGCTCGCGCGGGGTGAGCATGCGCATGCCGATGTCGACGATCACATAGGGCGTACCTTTGATCGTGACGGTGACCAGTGCCAGGCGGTCTCGTGTGGTGATGGTGGCGACAGGATCTCGCAGGTCGTAAACGTTGTCGCTGCCGTAGTAACCCATCAGAAACGACGCCACTCGCAAGGCCCCGGCCTTCACCTCGGGGGCGAGCGTGTACTCGACCAGCGCGTGATGTTCGGCACCGGCAGTGATGGTTGGTACTAGCTCATCCATTCCGCGACCGACGCAGTTTCGGCGAAGGGTGGATAGGTGCGCTGTGACGATCTGCTGTTGGCTGCCAGTGGTCGTAATGGCAGTTAGTGGCTGTGTTGGGTGATGACCTGGCGTTTGGTTGTAGCCGCCATTGTGCTGTGCGACGTAGGCCACGGCGACAGCGAAGTGCCCGCCTTTGACGCCGCTGCAAATGGTGCGCAGTGGATCGTCGCCGGGCATGTTGCGCTGGCTGCTGCCGTTCGCGTGTTCGGTGATGAAGGGCGCCAGTTGCGGTGTGACCAGTGCGAAACCATGTGCTCCTGTGATGGTTTTCGCTGGATCGTCCACTGAGTGGCGTCGAGACAGGTCGTTGCCGCTGTGGTTAACGCTGACAATGAATGGGTTTTTGTGTTCTAGAACGTAACGCTTGGCACCCTTGCGCAGACGCTCCATGGTGTTGTTCACCAACGGTCGTTTGACTCCGGTCGCGCGACCTTCCTCTTTGCTGAGGAAGATGCTCGGGCACGGGATCGACCAATCGATACAGCTGGCAGCGGTGCGGTAGGGAAGCTGCCCCTTACCTGGGTTTTTGAAATGGGTCGGCTCTGGCCAGCTCAGTGGCTTGCCATCACGGCGGGCGATCATGAAGAGCCGCTCGCGAGTGGTGGCCGCGCCAAAATCACAGGCCTTGAGCTTTCCGTGCATCAAGTCATAACCCATTGCTCGCAAAAGGCTTTCAAAGCGGCGCCAGGTGCGACCTTTACGTTTCGGATCGGGCACCAGGTACTGGTCTTGTACGGGGACACGCTCGCCGATCGCGGCGACAGTGAGGTCCCGGCGAATTACCCGGCCTGTTTTCGGACAGCGCTTGGCGATCAGTGGACCCCATTGCAGAATCTGTATCACGTTTTCCATGGTGATCATGTCCGGGCCGACCTGGCCAGCCCATTTAATGATGACCCATGACTGAGAGCGACTGGTGGTGCTGCGCGCCTGGCCACCGGCTGCGAGGCTGTGGTGCGTGCATTCCGGGCTGGCATGTAGGTGGCTGACCGGACGCCCACGGGTCGCCTTGCTTGGGCACACATCGTAGACGTCGGTGATGTAGTGCTCGGCGCTCGGGTGGTTGCGCTTGTGCATACTGATGGCGTCAGGATTGTGGTTGATGGCGATATCAACCGGGATATCGGTGGCCATCTCTTGGCCCATGGTCGCGCCTCCGCCGCCGGCAAACAGGTCGACGCGGATTCCGCCGGCCAGGTTCAGGCCAAACTGGGTCGTTATTGCTGTGGTAACTGGGGTGAGATTGAGGGAGGTCATGCATCAGCTCCAACCAAGTCGGCACTGGTCATTTCAGCTGCTGAAAACGTGGTGCGCGGAAGTGGCTTATACCCCACAACAGGCTGCGCGAGCGGGCGATTCTGAGCGATTAGCGTTGCATCGGGTGTGGCTGCCTCGCGCAGCTTTTCGTGGGGTATAAGTACCTCGGCAGTGGCGCTGAGAGGGGCAATAATGCCTGCTGCTGCGCAGCAGAGACTGTTTGTTTCTAGCGTGTCGACGCCATTGGCGCTGCGGAGCAATGCGGTCGATTTCTGGGTGGTGTGCTGTTCCGTCGTGGTGCCGCTTTCCTCCGGTGTTCGATAGCGAGTTGGTGCCTCAGGCGCTGGTGTAGCGTGAGCCGGGTTGCGATGCTGATGGGAACCTGGGCTCATGCAACCTCCTTGACCAAGTCCGCCAGCAGCAGGGCGTTTTTGGTGTCTTTGTTCAGTTTGCGCAGGGCTTCGTTGCCGGTCAGTGCGGTCAGTTGCCGGTCGAACTCTTTGCGAAAGCGCACCAGTGCTTGCAACTCAGTGGTCACCTTGGTGCATTGCTGCTGTAGCTCGCCAGCGGCCTGTGGAATTAGGCGCAACTTGGGGGCAATTCGATTCATGCTGCTTCCTCCTGCGCTGACGGCTCTAGCAGGGCGGCCATGGTGAGCGCTTGATCGCGGAGGGCGAGTGAATCGCGTTCGAGTTTTTTGCCGGTGCGAAAGGCGCTGAACGTCTCGGCGGCGATCCGGAGTTTTTCAGCAATGGCTAGTAGGGTTTGACGCTCCTGCTCCCCCAGTTTTGAGGCCGCCAGTGCTCGCTCGTAATGACCGTATAGTTGCAGGCGGTCAGCACGGACTTGAAGTAGCGAGTGCTCTAGGTTGCGGATGGCTTCCGAGTTGTCGGATGGTTGGATGGCCTTGCCTTCGTCGTTTCCCTCGATGCGGCCATCGTTCAGGCCGCCTCGGTAGCCGGTCCAGTAGAGGAGGGCAGCGCCGATGATGAGGCCTATCAATGTGCAGATTTGAATTGCGGTCATGTGGTGTGCTCCTAGTGTTGTCGTTGGCTGGTGGTGGCAGCCGTTCGGGTTGTTGGTGTTACTCGGGGGATTCGTCCTGCGGGCGCAACATCTCTTCATCCGCCTTGTAGGCGCGGATATCGATCAGTGAGGCGACGTGCCGGATGTGCGCGTACTTCGGCGCCTTTCGGCTGGTGTCCAGCGTGGTGATGGGTAGCTGGATCCTGCCGCTGTTGATCTCGGCCACAAACGACTGCTCGTTGAGGTTGCGGAAGTACTGCTCACGGACCTTTTCCAGCGGGATCAGCACGTCGCCGAAGGTGCGGTAGAGCAGTTCGACGGTGGCTGATTCCGGCGCGGGTCTTAGCCTCAGTGGGGTTTGGCTTGCGTTACTCATTAGTTTGCTGGGCCTCCTTGCGTTGTGTTCTTACCGGGTGATTCCAGGCGTTCAGGCAGTGGCGTTTGGTCAGCTCCCGCAGATGCTCCGGCACTTCGAGGAGCGCGGCGTTGCGCTCCTCGCGTGTGCGCATGGCGACGATCTGGCGGGCGTACTCCCTAGGCCACGTCACGGTTGTTTACCGGGATTTCTGGGAGTTTCAGCCCCAGTTGATCGGCCAGCCAGCGGATGCCGGGTTGTTTGACGCGGGTTGACTGGCTGTACTGCATGCCGAGCTGGTGGTGGAACCAGTGACTGTCCTTGACCCTCATGTACTCGCGATCGCGGTTCGGGTAGGCGGGCAGGTTTCGATCATTGAGCAGGCTTTTCTTGCGCATGAGATCGATCAACTTGGGACGCGTGAGCCCCAGGTGCGTGGCGGCTTGGGCGAGTGTGCGTTCCATGGCAACCCCCTCAAGCGGCGTGCGCGGCGGGTGTTGCTGCCGCAGCCAGGTGGTTGATGGACTCGGCTACTTTGTCGTAGACCTCGATGTCGCTGCCGTACACAGTGAAGCATTTGGTGCGCGGCCTTTTCTCGCCGATGCTCATAATGGTGGTGACACCAGAGCGATTTTTAGTGCGATGCAAGGCGACGTGGATGGGCAGTTCAAAACCCATGTCGAGGCTCACTACACCGCCAGTGCGCACAAGCTCGAACACCTGTTGCTTGTGCTCGATATCGAAGCGGGCGTATTGGCGGCTGGCATGCGGGATGTTCAGCAGGTCGGCTGTGTTGTTGGCATCGAGCGGGCCGTTAACGATCTCTTCAATGAAGTCAGCCAGCTTGAGGTGCATCTTCCTTTCATTCGGCAAGGTCAGCGTGTGACGCTCGCCGCCTGGCTCAACGACGAAGAGCGTGTCAGAAGTATTGCGTTCAACCTTCAGGCGAAACGCCAGGGTTTCGCGCTTGGGGGCGGCTGACCTGAGTACGTGATTGAAGGTGCCGCTTAGGTTGACCTGGGCGTTGAGCAATTGCAGGGCGCGATTGTCGAGTTTGAATTTACTCATGCTGCAAACCCTCCGCCGTTCGGATCGAACGGAGCAGGGGCGGTGCGTGCTTTTTGCTTGGGTTTTGTGGGGATGAATGCGCAGCCGGATTCGCGAGCCAAACGGCGAATCTCGAAGATGCGGGAAGGGTCAGCAGCGGCCGGGTGGACGTGCAGGGTGGCTGTGGTGTGCATAGTGTTGCCTCGCTCTGTGGTGGAAGAGTGAAGCAAATATCAACCTACGGTTTATAAAAGTCAACAACCAACGGTTGATAATCTGTGAGAGCAAAATTTGCGCGCGACGCAGCCGGCATTCGACACGGATTTATTCGACCAAAAATGAAAATTCGGACCATATAGTTGCTTTTAGCCATTATTCGGTCTTGAATGCTTCCCCAATAGATGCAATCGATGATTGAAGCTCAAGGACTGGCACATGGCCAACGCAAAGCCCAATAGGAAATCCTTTGGTGAAAACATGAATATTGTGCTGGTCACACAAGTCGGGGGCGTTTGTCCTAGATGTGATGTGCAATTGATGTATTCCAAAGCTTCCAGGAAGAATAAGAATTATGAGCTGGCTCATATTTATCCACTGCATCCTACTGGGTCCGAACTTTTATTACTTCAGTCTGAAGAACGTCTCAGCAAAGATGTAGATCATGAAGATAATCTGATTCCACTCTGTGTTACTTGTCATACGAAATTTGATAAGCCAAGAACGGTGGATGATTATCGACGCATGGTGCAAACGAAAAAAGACTTTATTGAAGCTGAAAGGCAGCGAGCTTTAATCGGTGAGTTTGCCATTGAAGAAGATATATCGCAAATCATTGATGCCCTTTATGCTGGTGAAGATATGAGCTCTTTAGGTGAGTTGAGTTTGCAGCCTAAAAAGCTAGAAGATAAGCTAAATGATACTATGACGAATTTAACTAAGAATAAAATTCAGTATTGTGTTACTAATTATTTTATGTTTGTTCGTAAGAAGTTAGCTTTGATGGAGGCGGAAAAGCCACTTTCTGCAGAAAATATTAGTCTTCAGATTAGGTTGTTTTATAATAGGCAAGCTCAGGGTTCTGATTGTCAGCAAGATATATTTAGGAATATTGTTGAGTGGATAAACTCTAAAACCAAAGCTAAGTCGGTGGAGGCTCCTGAGATCTTAGCTTCCTTTTTTGTTCAAAATTGCGAGGTATTCAGATGATATCTCCAAGTAAATTTGTCACCTATAATGAGTCTGCGTTAAGTAAAGTTGAAAAAGTGTACAATCTGTTTGAAGAAAGTATGTTTATTGGCGAGCTGTACGACTCTGCTAAAAAGTATCTTGATTCAATTGATCAGTTTATGTATGCAATAGAAATACTCTATTTGAATGATAAGATTTTGGTTGATTTTGACTCTGGCTTGGTGAAGAAATGCTAATTAAGATCAGTTGTGAAAATTTCAGAGAGAAGGATATTTACTTTCATGCTGGTCTTAACGTCGTGCTTGGCGACGACAAGGCTACAAATTCTATTGGGAAAACGACTCTTCTAAAAGTTGTGGATTTTGTTTTCGGCGGAAGCTCGCTTTTGAAATACAGCGAGGATGTTGTACAAGTTCTCGGGCACCACGGCTATTATTTTACACTTCGTTTTGAGCGGGATTATGAGTTTTTACGAACAACTAATAATCCTGATGAAGTTTGTTTGTTGGGTGATGGACAAAAGATCGTCAAGATCTGGTCTCTAGAAACTTATGGAGAGTTTTTAAAGGGGAAATATACTGAGAGTATCTATGGCGTGTCCTTTAGAGAGCTTGTTACTTTGGTCTCAAGGATCTGGCCAAAAACCAATTTAGAACCTTTAAGACCGCTTCATGCTTTTTCGGCCCAAAACTTTACCAGCTGCGTTGAGTACTTGATTAAGTTATTTGGAGAGTTCGACAAGATTGATCAGTTAACTCATGAAGTCACCGAAAAAAAGAATGAAAGGTCTGGAATAAAGAAAGCCTTTGATAATAATATTATTCAAAAAATAAACAAGACGCAGCATAAAGAAAATGGTCTAAAAATTGAATCAAAAAATGCTCAAATTGAAAGCATTAAGGAAGAGCTTTCTCGCTTTGCTATAAGCCTGAATGAACTTATAAATGAAGCTGTTTTGGAGGCTAAGGCTGATAAAAATAGTCTTCTATCGACCAAGATGGAATTGGAAAGTCAGCTTTTAAGGGTTCGAGGTAATCTCGAGGCTAGTATAAAGGTTACAAAGAAAAATTTTGAACCTTTGGAAAGGATTTTGCCTAGCATTAATACTGCTAAGCTTGCTGAGATCGAAATGTTTCATTCTGGATTGGCGAAAATCCTAAAAGACGAAATTCATCGAAAAGAACTCTCTCTTCTCAGTCAAATTGAAATCCTCGACCTTGAGATTGCTGAGGCTGACCTAAAAATAACGCAGGCATTGAGCTCTGTTGATAAGCCAAGCTTCATAGTTGACGCTGTATGTGATATTTCACTGGAGCTTAGTAAGTTGAAGCGACAAAATTATTATTTTGAGTCCGAAGCCGAATTGACAGCAAAGATTGTTGCTTTGAATAAAGAAATTGTTTTAAAGAAGAACCAAATTCTCGCTGTGATCGAAAGTGCAATTAATATCAAAGTTCGGAATATTGTAGATAGGGTGTACGATAGTCATCGTAAGTCGCCAGTTATAAGCTTGTCGCCAAGTCGCTACAGCTATTCAATTGTGCAGGATACTGGAACTGGGTCAGCTTATTCGAATCTTATTATTTTTGATATTGCCCTGCTTGAATTGACCCGTTTACCGTTCTTGATACATGACTCTGTGCTGTATAAAAATATCCAAAATGACGCAGTGTCAAATATATTGGGTATATATGATGGTGAAGAAAAGCAATGCTTTATTGCCTTCGATGAGATGTCAAAGCAGTCTCCGGATACTCAAAAAATTCTACTGAGAAATAAGGTGCTGAAGCTTGCCGATGATGCGGTTCTGTATATTGTGGATTGGAGAAAAAAACGGAAGGAAGGCGAGTCAGCACTAAGTAGTTAGTGAGCATTACGCTACTATTCTGGGATGAATGACCCTACGACCTTTCCGCAAATATGTGTTTCTTCCGTAATGTCAATGATTGGATATTGCGGATTGATCGGCCTTAAAAACTGACGTCCAGCATCCGCTACCAAAATCTTGAACGTTGCTTCATTTGTTCGTGGGACTCTGGCGATAACTCGGTCACCTGTCTTAGTTTCTGCCTCAGGGTCTACGAAGATAATGCAACCTGTTGGGTAGCTGCGGCCAGGTCCTGGGTTAGTCATTGAGTCCCCAAGGACTTTAAGCGCGTACCCATTCGGGCTAATCGGCACGGGGCAGGACAGCCATGAATCGGCATCATAGGCCTCAGTATTCGAGATTGCCTCGCACCAAGCTCCGGCCTGCACCCAAGAGATCAGTGGTACTTTGCCAAAGCGCTGCGTAACTTCGCTAACGTTGCTTTCATCGTTGGTAACCAATTGACGCACATTGCTTTCACCGGTCTGTTCTTTTGGCAGTACGCCATATTCTAGCCACTCCCGGCGAACCTTCAGCCAAGAGCAAAGCGCAACCATGCTGTCTGCTTCGGCTATGGCCTCGCCGTTCAGCCATTTGCTGACGGCCTGAGTGGTCTTATCAACCCCCAAACTCTTCAACTGACGATGGATGTCCACGCCACGACCCCGGCTGCGTACGCCGGCATTGTCGAGGGCTTCGTGTAGGCGCGAGCTGAAAGCGGCGCGTAATGCATTTTTATCAACCATGGGTTGAGAGTGCCATGGAGCTTGCGCAATAGTCAGTTGATGTTTAATATCAACTCTGGGTTGATAAATGGAGGTTGCCATGTTGGACCCCGCAGATTTTCCGAACGCCATAGCGTTTGCTTTCGAAGCAGTAGGCGGCATCGGGGCCGCCGCCAAGGTTTGCGACAGGAGTTATCAGGCGTTGAACAAGTGGCGCCTGGCGTCCAGCCTGCCACGAACCGACTACACCGGTGAAACCAAATACGCAGTGCTTTTGGCGACAGCTGCAAAGCAGAAGGGCAACCCGTTTGAGTCTGCCTGGTTGCTGAATGCGTCCGCGCCACAGAAGGTTGCTGCATAGCATTGTCAGAAAAAAGGCGACCCAAAGGCCGCCCAGTTCCTCCCGGCACGCACCACCACAGCGCTGTCGGGTCGCGATAAGGATAGGCGGGCACACCACATGCTAACCACCTCCCTTTACCGCGCTTTCCAAGGCACGGATGCCTTGGTGTTGCTGCCTTTTCCACCACAGATTGGGCAGCTGTTGCGCCAGGGGTGAACAACGGATTGTTCGCCTCGGCACGGTGCCGGTGTCGATACTGAAGATCTAGCCGGCGTTTGGGCCCTTTCAAGCCACGCGGCAAATGTATCACCACTGCATGTCGCGAGGCACTGGCAACCTGTAAGGATTAATGCCATGAGCCGAATCGCTCTGAGTTCTGTAGAACGGGCGCAGCGGGAAATCCTGCCGCTCGATTTAGCGCTTTACCATGCTGCTCGGGACTATCCCGGCGGTGCCGCTGCCATTGCCGCCACCACCGGCAGAAACGCCACCACGCTGCAGCACAAGCTTTCCCCAACGCACCCAAGTCACACGGTGAACATTCAGGAGTTTGGCGAGATCCTGGAGCTGACCAAGGACCGCCGCATTCTAGACGCGGTGCACGCGTTGGTGGGGGATACGACCTGGCAGGAGTTGGCCGAGGCGTACACCAACGACATGCCTGAAACCTTGACCACCGGCATTGCTGAGTACTTTCGGCAAGTAGCTGACTTGGCTGATACATGGGCCAAGAGCATTGGCGACGGCGTGGTCAGTGACCACGAACTGGCCGCTATCCGCCTGCAGGTGTTTCGCGGTATTCAGGGGCTGCTGGGGATGTTCAACCGCGCCACCTATGTCAATCAGACGACGCGGGGTGTCGACCGTGGCTGATATCGCCGACTTTGCTAATGACCTGGTCCAGGAGCGTCTTGATCAGGCTCTTGCTGCACGTAACGCCGTCAAGCCTGCTTTGGCGGCGCATTCTTTTCTCTTCTGCGAAAACTGTGACAGTCCTATCCCTGAAGGACGGCGCCTTGCTGTCCCAGGCTGCACGCAGTGCGTGAGTTGCCAAGAGATCGATGAGATCTGGGAGGCTGTTCATGCTCGATGAGGTTTTGGGGCAATTCGCAGACTATGGCCTTGAGCCTGAGCAGCCGCTGATTTTCGGCAAGCTGACCCGGTGCAAGACTTCGCAGGACAAGGGGAAGGAAAAAAACGGTTGGTACGTTGTCCATGAACATCGGACCGAGAAAAACGAAACGCTGATCTTCGGCAGTTTCGGTGACTGGCGTTCGGGCGAAACACAAAAGATTAAGGTCAAGGCGGGGCGGATGTCGCCGGAAGAGCGTGAGGTCATGCGCGCTCGGCAGGAAGACGCCAAACGCCGCGCCGCCGAGATCGCGGCCAACGCGGCACGTCGAGCGGCAAACCGGGCCGCAGGGCTGTTCAAGCGTATGCCGGAGAAGGGCCGCAGCGATTATCTGGATCGCAAGCAAATTGTCGGTTTTGGTGTTCGCTACGCGCCGCGCACGGGTGCGTTTTTGGTGCCTATGTGCAACGTGCGGGACCAGATCGTCGGCCTGCAGGTGGTGTTTCCCACCAAGCAGGAAGACACCGGCCGGGATAAATCCTACTGGCCTTACGGCATGTCGAAGGAGGGCGCCTTTCACCTGGTTGGACCTCACCCTGAACCGGGCGAACCGGTGCTGGTGTGTGAGGGCTACGCCACCGGCGCCAGCCTGCACATGGCGACCTCGCTGACCGTAGCCATCGCCTTCGATGCGGGCAACTTGCTGGTGGTCTGCAAGGCCATGCGCGAGCGCTTTCCGGGTTGCCCATTGATCGTCTGCCGCGATGATGACTGGAAGACCAAGCGCCCTAATGGCGAGCCCTGGAACCCCGGTGAAGAAAAGGCGAACAACGCGGCATTGATCGTCGGCGGTCAGGTGGTTGCGCCGATCTTCTCTGGTGAGCGGGAAGACAAGTGGACCGACTTCAATGACCTGCATGTCGCGGAGGGGCTGGAAGCGGTCCGGCGTCAGGTCCTTGCGGTAGTCAAGCCTCCGGCAGCGGGTGGTTGGAAGGATCAATTAGCCCGTACTGAAAACGGCGCACTGATCGCGCATATGCAGAACGTCGAACTGATCCTCGGCAACGACGAACGCTGGGCCGGGGTGATCAGCTACAGCGCCTTCAGTTCGAAGATCGTCAAACTACGGTCTGCGCCTTATGGCGGTGGCACGGGCGACTGGGCCGACATCGACGACGTGCGGGTGATGAAGTGGCTCGCGCAGCAATACAACCTGCGGGTGAAGTCGACCCAGGTGATCGAGGCGGTGAGCGTCGTCGCCCATGACCATGCGTTTCATCCAGTGCGGGAGTACCTGAACAAACTTGAATGGGATCGGGTGCCTCGGCTGGAAAGCTGGCTGACCGATGTGATGGGCGTGCAGGCCAGTGACTACTCGGCCAAGGTCGGCAAGCGCTGGATGCTGTCGGCGGTGGGACGGGTGATGAAACCTGGCTGCAAGGCTGATTCGGTGATGATCCTTGAGGGCGCACAGGGCGCTGGTAAATCGACAGCAATGAGCATCCTCGGTGGCGAATGGTTTATGGACACGCCTTTCGCCCTGGGCGACAAGGATGGGTTTCAGGCGATCCGTGGCAAGTGGATCGTCGAGTTGGGCGAGCTGGACAGTTTCAACAAAGCTGAGAGCACCAAGGCCAAACAGTTCTTCTCGGCGTCCACCGACACCTACCGCGAAAGCTACGGCCGCAGAACAAACGATGTGCCACGCCAGTGTGTGTTCGTGGGTACGACCAACCAGGACGAGTACCTCAAGGATGCCACCGGCAACCGGCGTTATTGGCCGGTGGCCTGCACCAAGGTCGACCTGGAGAAACTGCGCGAGATCCGCGACCAGCTCTGGGCTGAGGCGGTGTTTTGTTATGAGGCGGGTGATATCTGGTGGGTGACTCCGGATGAAGCCCCGATGTTCGCTGAGGCACAGGACGAGCGCTTTGTGGTGGATGAGTGGGAAGGGCCGATCCTGGCCTGGTTAGAGGAGTCGCAGATCGGTGAAACCACCACCGGCAGCGAGGTGCTGTCTGGTCCGCTGAAGCTTGACGCCGGGCACTGGGGTAAACCCGAGCAGATGCGGGTGGGGGCGATCATGCACCGGCTGGGCTGGCGGCGTACCCGCATGCCGGCGTTGGTGAAGAGTGGGCAGCGTCCGTGGGCCTACAAGAAGCCGGCAGGTTGGGGCCGTGCCTCGACATTGCAGCGTGAAGCGTTCGAGGAGCCTTGCTTTGATTAAGCGAATCGACGAGATGCTCAAGCTCTGGGCAGAGGATCTGCACAGCCAAAGCGAAGGTGGGTCGGAACTGGGTGGCGGCAACATGATTGCCATGCTGATGGAGTGTAAGGGCGAGCTGATTCGCGGGACTCGCGGCAGTCGGGTGCTGCTGGATGAATCGGCGGATATCGAGTTGATCGTGAATAAACATCTGGCACCGCAGTTGTCGGTGGTCGTGCGTGAGCACTACTGCAATCACGACAGCTTCTTGTCGCAGAAATACACCCATTGCGGTTGCAGTCGTGAGACCTATTACCAGCGTCTGCATGAGGCGCACTTGTGTATCGCTGGCATGTTGATGGGGAAGGCTGCGTGACCCCAGGCACGATTCCGGCTGTCGTTGTCCCACTGGCCCGCCTTGTCCCACTGCGTTTTAACGTAGTGGGACAAGCGCGGGCCGCGTCGTTGTTGGGCTGTCCCACCGTCCCGCCTGCTGGAGCGCCCCGCCCATGTGAGCGCTGCGGACACCAGCACGCGCCCGTGGCGCGCACGCGTGTTATTCAATTTCTTCCTTTACACGAGAAAGAAGATAGAAAAGTAGGACAGTGGGGCGAGGCCCCGAATTTAGGCGCTCTCAAGCGTCCCACTTCGATTCTGAAAGGTGGGACAAATGGGACCGCGCGAAAACAACAGATAGCCGAGGTGGTGTATTCACCGACATTGCCTAGGCGTTCACCCTGCGTTACCCACATATTCACCGGGTGGCATTAAAGTGGGGTTGCTGCCACCGGAATCCACCTGTAAAAAGTAGTCATCTTCGATAGGTGCGACCGCAGAGAGCGGCAGGCACCACACCACCAAACCCGGCCATTGCGCCGGGTTTTTGCGTTTATGGGGTAGGCGATGACAAACGAGCAACAAGCGCTGGCAGAGATGCCGATCTGGTTAGTGATCGTCCTGGCTCTGGTCGGTGGCGTGTCCGGTGAGATGTGGCGAGCCGATAAGGATGGGGCGCGAGGCTGGGCGTTGTTGCGGCGACTGGCACTGCGGTCGGGTGCCTGCATCGTCTGCGGCGTGTCGGCGATGATGCTGATGATCGCGGCGGGCATGACGATCTGGACGGCGGGCGCCTTGGGTTGCCTGACCGCGATGGCCGGCGCCGATGTTGCCATCGGCCTCTACGAACGCTGGGCCGCCAAGCGGCTGGGCGTCAGCGAGGTACCGCCCGCCGGTGGCGAACAGGGGTGATGCACCGATCCGGGGCGCCGAAAATCGCCGGGGACCCTGGGGTTATCCGGGGGGTACGGGGTCGGAAACCCGCGGGAAAGTGTTAGTGGCAGGGTTGCCAGCTTACTGAAATTCAATCCATTGAAATTGAAAGGTTTCCATTGAAAAGCCGTTGAAAAGGAGGGCTTATGACAGAACCAATGTACCTGTCAAAGAGCGCTTTCGCGGCTCGGATCGGCAGGGCACCCAGCTACATCACCTGGTTGAAAAACAACGACCGCCTGGTGCTGACCGCCGATGGCAAACAGGTGGATGTGCTGGCCAGCGAAGCGTTGATTCGCGATACCGCTGACCCCAGCAAGACCGCCGTCGCTGACCGGCACCACCAAGACCGGCTTCAGCGTGATGTGTACAGCCAGCTGTCCAGTCAGGTCGAGCCGACTTCAATGGCTGTGTCGCCGCCCGCGATCATCCCTGCGGGGCAGCTGCCCGACTTCCAGAAGGCCCGCGCACTGCGCGAGCACAACCTGGCTCAGCTCGCCGAGATCGAACTGCACAAGGCCAAAGGCTCGCTGGTCGCGATGTCGGCGGTGCAGACCGGCGCCTACAACGCCGGCCGCATGCTGCGCGATCAACTGCTGGGCATGCCGCCGCAGCTGGCGCCCGAACTGGCCTCCATGACCGACCCTTGGGAAATCGAAAAGCATCTCACGGCGGCGATCCGTCGCTCGCTGGAAGACGCCGAACGCATGTCTTCAGCGGACCTTGAACACGCACTGACCACGAGTTAAGCCCATGCCCACGGACATTCCTGACGGTGCAGAGGTGTACCGCGAGGCGTATTTCCGTGGGCTAAGGCCCGACCCGGATGTCTGGATTGATCAGTGGGCCGATGAGTACATGCGGATTCCGCGTGACACCGGCGCCGCTGAGCCGGGCCAGTACCGCACCTCGCGCACGCCGTATGCACGCGAGCCGATGCGTTGTCTGTCGCCGGCTCACCCCTGCAAGCGCGTGATCACCATGGTCGCGTCGCAGCTGATGAAAACCCAGATCGGCCTGAACTGGATCGGTGGCCTGATGCACATGGCGCCGTCGAATATCCTGGCGCTGTTGCCAAGCCTCGGCCTGGCCAAGCGGGTGTCGTCGCGGATTGGCAAAACGATCAAGGCGACACCGGTGCTGCGGGAGCGAGTGGCGGCCAACCGCTCGCGGGATTCGCGCAACACCATGGACACCAAGGAGTTCGAGGGCGGGACGTTGTACGTCACCACCGCCGGCTCGGCAGCCAATCTGTCGGAGCTGTCGGCGCGCTACGTGTACGGCGACGAGATCGACCGCTGGGAAGTGGACATCGGCGAGGAGGGCGACCCCATCGAGCTGGCGGAAACCCGGGGCAGCACCTTCGGCCGCAACGCGAAGTTCTATTTCTCCAGCTCACCGACGATCAAGGGCGCCTCGCGGATCTCCGACCTGTTCGACGGCAGCGACCAGCGTCACTACTACGTGCCATGCCCGACCTGTGGGCACATGCAAACCCTGGAGTGGGAGCGGCTGCACTACTCGCAGGATTTCAGCGTCGTGCATTACCAGTGCGCAGGCCCTGACTGCGACGTGCTGATCGAGGAATATCACAAGGGCGAGATGCTCGCTAACGGCGAGTGGCGTGCCCATGCCGATGGTGACGGCGAGACGGTGGGCTTCCACCTCAATGCACTGTACTCGCCACTGGGCTGGATGGACTGGAAGTCACTGGCCAAGCAATTCGAAAAGGCCAAGAAGGCCCAGGCCAAAGGCGATCTGGAGCCGATGCAGGTGTTCTACAACACTCGTCTGGCGAAGGTCTGGGACGCAGCCCAAGAGCAAACCAAAGCCGATGTGCTCAGACAACGGGCGCGGCTGGAAGGCTTCGGTCTTGGCTCGTTGCCGGCGGCCGTGCTGATGATCACCGGTGCCGTCGACGTTCAGGCCAACCGCCTGGAGTTCATGGCGATGGGCTGGGGCGTTGGCATGGAGCGCTGGGTCATCGACTACCAGGTGGTTTCGGGTGATCCCGCCGACGAGCGCACTTGGGCCGCGCTGGATGAACTGCTCAAGGCTAAATACCGCCACCCGTGCGGTGTCGGCCTCGGCATTCTTGCGGTGGCCGTCGATTCCGGTGGTCATCACACCGACGAGGTTTACCAGTTCTGCCGCGTTCGTCGCTGGCGCAACGTGTTCGCCATCAAGGGTGCGAGCAAGCCCGGCAAGCCGGTGATTGCTCAGCGGCCGTCGATGGTCGACGTGACCTGGAAGGGCCAGACCGAACGCAATGGCGCCGAGCTGTGGTTCGTCGGTACCGACACGGCCAAGGACTGGATCTACAACCGCTACCCGTTCGAGGCCGGTCCGGGCGCGCTGCACTTTGCTAATGACCTGCCGGATGACTTCTTCGACCAGTGCGTCGCCGAGCGCAAAGTTGCTCGCTATGTGCGCGGACACAAACGCATTGAATGGGTCAAGGGTAAGGCTGAGCGTAACGAAGCGCTCGACCTGATGGTGTACTGCCTGGCCA
The DNA here is from genome assembly GCF_044760065.1 of Pseudomonas sp. NPDC098740. Taxonomy (NCBI): domain Bacteria; kingdom Pseudomonadati; phylum Pseudomonadota; class Gammaproteobacteria; order Pseudomonadales; family Pseudomonadaceae; genus Pseudomonas; species Pseudomonas sp. NPDC098740. The sequence goes on from NZ_JBIWAM010000002.1 coordinate 261,697, forward strand.
TGGCGCACTACCTGGGTCTTAACCGCTACAAGGAACACGACTGGGAGCGGGTGCGTCAGGCCTTGGCCCAATCAGGACTGTTCGACGAAGCATTGGGCATCAAGCCTGTGCAAGGCGAACGCGTCAGTAACCCGGTGCCAACAACCTCCGTTGCCGCACGACAACCAGCATCGCAACCCGCTGCTCCAGTCGTGCAATCGCGACCCGCAGCACCGCCACCTCAACGCCGCAGCTCCAGCAGCGGTTACCTGAAGAGACGCTGATATGTCATTTACCCAGAAGCACCTCGACGCGGTTGAGGCGGCCATCGCGCGCGGTGAGAAAACCGTGCGCTACACCGACCGCACCGTGGAGTACCGCACGGTCGATGAGCTGCTCAAGGCTCGCGAAGAAATCCGCACGTCGCTGATCAGCGCTGCCGGGCCGCGCTCGCGTGTGGTTCGGCTGTACCACGGAGGCAAAGGAGTCTAATGGCCCGCCACTATCCGACGCTGACCCGTAACGGATTCTTGCTGCCGTCGAACATCAAGGCCAGTTACGAAGGCGCCGGAGAGGGCCGCCGATCCACTGGCTGGGATGCTCCCGACAACGGGATCAACAGCATCAACACCCCGGCACTGCGTAACTTGCGTTCGCGCTCGCGGGCGGCGGTTCGCAACGACCCGTATGCCTACAACGTGATCGACAAGCGCGTCAGTAACCTGATCGGCACCGGTATCACGCCGCGTCCTAAGACTGACGATGAAGCCCTGCGCAAGTTGCTGCAAGAGCTCTGGGAGGACTGGGTCGACGAGTCGGACGCCGATGAGCGCACCGACTTTTACGGCCAGCAGGCCCTGATCGCTCGCACAGTCGAGACCTCCGGCGAATGTTTTGTTCGCCTGCGGCCGCGCGGTCTGGACGAGGGCCTGGCGGTGCCGTTGCAGATCCAGGCGCTGGCGCCGGAGTTTGTTCCGCACGACAAGTTCGAGACCACCCGAGACGGCAACATCATCCGTGCCGGGATCGAGTTCACCCCGGGCGGCAAGCGCATGGCGTACTGGATGTACCTGTCGCATCCGCGTGATGCGTCGTCGCTGAACGCCGGGCACAACCAATTGGTGCGCGTGCCGGCCGCCCAGGTGCTGCACATCTTCGAGCCGGTCGAGCCGGGTCAGTTGCGCGGCGTGCCGCGATTGTCGCCGGTGCTCAAGCGCCTGCGCAGTCTCGACAACTACGACGATGCCGTGTTGTTCCGTCAGGAGGTGGCCAACCTGTTTGCCGGCTTCATCAGTCGACCGCCGCAGGATTCTGGCCCGGTACCTCGGGATCCGGTCACCGGCCAGCCGTTGAGTCTGGATCGTGACGGCTTCACCCCGATGGTGGCGCTGGAGCCCGGCACCATGCAGGAGCTGGGGCCAGGTGAAGAGGTCGAGTTCTCCAAGCCACCGGACGCCGGTAACAACTACCCGGACTTCATGCGACAGCAGCTGATGGCTGCGGCAGCAGGGACGGGCACGCCTTACGAGATCCTCACGGGGGACATGCGCGAGGTCAATGATCGGGCGCTACGTGTGGTGCTCAACGAGTTCCGACGCCGGCTGGAGCAACTGCAATTCAGCGTTTACGTCCATCAGCTCTGCCGCCCGGTGCGGGCTGCTTGGATGGACATGGCCGTCTTGTCGGGTGCCCTGGTGCTGGACGACTACGCGCAGCGTCGACGCGAATACCTGCGCACGCGTTGGGTACCACAAGGTTGGGCCTACATCCAGCCGGTGCAGGACGTACAGGCCCGGCGGATGGAAGTGCAAGCCGGCTTTGCCTCGCGTAGCGAGATGGTCCTGCGCACCGGCTACGACGCGGAAACGGTCGATGCGGAAAACGCCGCCGATCTGGCCCGGGCCACAGCTCTAGGCCTCAATTACACCACTCTCGAAGCTTTCGTCCCCATCGACGACAAGGAGCAACCATGAGCAAGAAAGCGCGACCGCGCATTTTTAACCGGGCTGGCAAACGCGTGCAGGTACAGGACAAAACCTGGTATGCCCTGCAAGCCAGCGGCGAAGCCGCCGAGCGAGTCATCGAAGTCTTCGTCTACGGCGAGATCGGCGCCTGGGGCATTACTGCCAATCAGTTCGTGCAGGATCTGCGCGCCATGGACGATGGCGTCTCGCCGGTCATTGCCGCGTTCAACAGCATCGGCGGCGACCTGTTTGACGGGTTGGCCATGCACAACGCGCTGTCGCGTCTGGGCGAGCGTTGCACCGGTCGAATCGATGCATTGGCCGCCAGTGCCGCCAGCGTCGCGGTGTGCGGTGCGCACAAAGTTGTGATCGCAGCCAACGCCATGCTGATGATTCACAACCCCTGGACCTACGCGGCCGGGGACGCCGAAGACTTCCGCAAGGTGGCCGACGTCCTCGACCAAACCATGGAGGCGATCATTGCGGCCTACAAGGCGAAGGCGCCGGAGATTGATGAGGTCGAATTACGGCGGCTGGTCGCCGCTGAGACTTGGCTGACGGCCAACGAAGCCGTGGCGCTGGGTCTGGCCGATGAAGTCGGGGACGGGATCAAAGTCAAGGCGTGCCTCGGCCAAGGTGGTGTGCTGCAGCGTTACCAGCACGCGCCGGCCGAATTGCTGGCCCAGCTCGACGAACCACCCGAGCCGGATCCGGAGTTAGAGCCAGTCGACCCCGCTCCGACGCCGCCGGTGATTGATGCGGCCAAATTGGCGCTGATGATCACCCAGCGTTGCGCGGAGGCGGGCATCAGCAACCTGGTCGCGCCGCTGCTCAGTTCGACCAATCTCGAAAACGAGGAGATCGTCCAGGCCGGCCTGACACGGGCCAAAGCGGTGAATGACCTGTGTGTGGCTGCGCGCTTGCCAGAGTTCAGTGCCGAATACGTCGCTGCCGGTCTGGATGCGGCGGCAGTTCGGGCGCGTCTGTTCGACAAGATCGTCGGCAGCGGCAAGGGCTTCGAAATCGACAACAGCCTGCCGCTGGACGCAGACCTACCGCCAAAGGTACAGGCCAAGCAAATCGATCAACCTTCTATCTGGTCGGCGCGCCAAGCCGCACGCACCGCTAACCCCCAATCTGCTACAGGAGCAAGACGATGACGATTCAACGAGAGCCGATGCACGCAGGTGAATTCCTGCTGTCCGAGGCCGCCGGCACCATTTCCCGCGAAGCCATCAACGTCGCAGCAGGGCCCGCACTGGAGCCGGGGCAAATCCTCGGTTTGGTCAGCCTGACCGGTGAGTTCGCGCCTTATAACCCGACCGCCGAAGACGGCAGTGAAAACGCTATCGCCATTCTCTACGGCCCGCTCGGCGAGTCCGATGTGGTCCGTCGCGGCCGTGCCGTGGTGCGCTTGGCGGAAGTCAGCGAAGCCCATCTCACCGGTCTGGATCCTGCCGCTGAAAAGGCGCTGGCCACCCATTTCCTGATCGTCCGCTAAGACGACCCCCCTGATTACCGAACCCGCCGAGTGCGGGTTTTTTGCTTTCTGGAGATAGCTTCATGGCTGACATTGAAATCTTTAACGATGACGCGTTTTCGGTCTCTTCGCTGACCGCCGCCATCAACGAACAGGAATACCTGCCGGGCCGCATCAGCAGCCTCGGCCTGTTTCAGGAAGAGGGCATCACCACCCTGACGGTGCAGATTGAAAAGGACGGCGACACCCTGGCCCTGGTCCCGGCGGGTGAGCGCGGCACGTCTGGTTTAGTGGTCAGCGGCACCAAACGCAACCTGATCCCGTTCAACACCGTGCATCTGCCACAGCGCTTTGCGATCAAGGCTGATGAGATTCAAGGGATTCGCGCTTTCGGTACGCGTTCCGAGTTGCAGGCGGTGCAGGACGTGGTCAACAAACGCCTGGCCAAAGCGCGTCGACAGCTCGATGCCACGCACGAGTTCCAGCGCATGGGTGCACTCAATGGCCAGATCCTGGATGCCGACGGGTCAACGGTGCTGCTGGATATCTACAAAACCTTCGGCGTGACGCGCAAGAAAATGTCCATGGGCCTCAACAGCCCCGATACCGAGCTGCGGGTCAAATGCGGGGAAGCGCTGGATCTGCAGGAAGACGCACTGGGCAGTGTCACCAGCAGCGGTTCGCGGGCACTGTGTGGCAAGAACTTCTGGAACAAGCTGATCGTCCACAAGTCGGTCAAGGAAACGTTCCTCAACAGCCAGCAGGCGGCTGCATTGCGCGGTGACGCCCGTGAAAGCTTCGAGTTTGGCGGCATCGTCTGGGAGCGCTATCGCGGCAAGATTGCGGGCGTCACCTTCATCCATGACGACAAGGCGTTGTTGATTCCCGAAGGTGTGCCGGACCTGTACATCTCGGTGTTTGCCCCGGCGGACTACATGGAAACGGTCAACACCGAAGGCGTGCCGTACTACAGCAAGATCGAGCCGATGCCGTTCAACAAAGGCATGGCCGGCGAGGCTCAATCGAACCCGCTGCACCTGTGCACTCGACCGTTGGCGCAGATCCTGCTGGAGCTCTGACCATGGGCTTTCGCGATCTGATTGCCGAGGTCGACGCGGTGGTGTTCGAGACCCTGGGCGACACCGCGCGGATCGAAGGCCGGAACGAGCCAGTGCTGGGTATGTTCTCGGCGCCCTGGCTGCAGCCGAAGATCGGCAAGCTCAACACCGGCCTGCGCGAACCTCGTTTCGAGATTCGCGTCAGCGACTCGCACGGACTGGAGCAAGGTTTGCTGGTCACCATCGAACTGCCTGAGTTAGACGGCGGTGGCGAGTACGACCTGCTGCAGCTGGAGCCCAGCGGTGACGGTCTGGTCGCCCTGATCCTGAGGATGCGCGCATGAGTGTCGGCAGCTACTTCAAGCCGTCGGCGGGGGGCGGGATGCTGTCCATCCAGTCTTCGGCTGCGGACCTGAAAGCGTTTCAGGACTTCGCCAAGCTGGTACCGAAAGCAGCCGCTGCAGCGCACCGGCGAGCCATCAACAAGACGCTGGGTTGGTTGCGCACTCACATTGCCCGCGCCGTCAGCCGGCAAGAGCGCATCGCCGTCGCGGCGGTGCGTCAGCGTCTGCGCAGTTACCCGGTGTCCGGTGGAGCCACGAGCGGCAAGTTGTGGTTCGGTCTCAACGCGATCGAGTCCAGCCGGATCGGGCGAGCACGGCAGTCCGGCAGCGGCGTGTCGGTGGCCGGGCGGCGGTATCAAGGGGCCTTCCTCAAGAAGGTCTATGGTAACAAACCCGACATCTGGATCCGCACCGCGAGCAAGCACTTCAACGCGGACGACTATCCCGACAGCACAGTGTCGCGAGGCGGTGGTGCCAGTTCGGGTTGGGTCGCGGAACACGGCGATCGCTTTCCGCTGGCCAAAGCCAAGGTGTCGCTGGAGCAAGCCCGTCCGCACTTCGACACCTGGGTCAAACGGGCCGATGCGCGTCTGCTGGAGATACTGCAACAAGAGCTCAACTTTGAGCTGCAAAAGTACCTGAAGGGGGCGGCCCATGTCTGACGAGACTTTTAGCCTGGACCAGCTTTATCAGACGATCGAGCAGCACCTGGCGAGCAATCTGTCGGGCATCAAAGCGGTCACGGCGTGGCCCAACGTCAAGGACCGCATCGCATTGCCGGTGGTGTTCATTGAAATGGCAGAAATGGAACCGGGGGTTGATATCGGTACCGGCGAGACCAGCCTGATTTGCCGGTTCGAAGCGCGGATCATCGTTGATCCAATCCGCCCGAAGCACTGCCAGCAGGCCGCGCACCTGGCGGCGCAACTGGCCGTGTTGTTGCGCCTGCAAACCTGGGGCTTGGCGGTAGAGCCTGCCGAGTTCGTGCAGGCCACACAGGATTGGACCAAGCCTGAGCTCGACGGCTACGTGGTCTGGTTGGTGGAGTGGACCCACCAGATTTATTTGGGTGTTGAGGAATGGCCATGGCCGGACGAACCGCCGGGTACGCTGATGGTTGGCATCAATGACGATGCCAAAGAGGATTTTGTAGCGCCGGAGGATCTGTCGTGAGCTACGCCACTGCTGAGCACGACCGCATGATTGCCGCCATGCTGATGCCTTGCGTGGTGGTCGGTGTGGATCTGGCGGCGGCGATGGTCCGGGTGTCCAATCGCGAATGGACCAGCGCCTGGGTACGCTGGCACAGCCTCGCCGCTGGCAAGGCGCGACACTGGCGCGCGCCGAGCCTGGGCGAGCAAGGCGTGTTGTTCAACCCCAGTGGGCAGGCGGCCATGGGCACCTTTATCCCGGGCCTGTACGGCAATGCCGGGCCCCAGCCGGACAACCGCGATCATGTGGAGGTCTGGCGCTTTGATGATGGGGGCTCGCTGATCTACGACTGGCAGGCCAAGACCTACACCATCACGCTACCCACCGGAACGGTGACGATCAAGGTCGGCAGCACCGAGGTCACCGTGATGGATAACGCCGTGACGGTGAAGGTCGGCGGCACCGAGGCCGCGTTAACGCCCGATTCGGTGACGGTCACATCGGCCGCGGTCAAGTTGGTCGCGGCAGTGGAAATCGACGGCACGTTACACGTAACGCAAGACATCACCGGTGGCGCCTCGATCCTCGCTGCAGGATCCAGCGATAACCATCACACGCACTAATTACCAATTCCAAACAGCCCGCCCAGTGCGGGTTTTTTATGCCTGGAGAAAACATGGCCAAGATCACCGAACAGCCGGCCGCCGATCAGTCGCCGGCAGATCTGCTGCTGACCTTTCGCGACAAGGTGTACACGTCGCGCACCCTGATCATCCCTGACAGCGATCGCACGCTATTGGTGGCCAAGGGGCGTGTCGAGGTGTCGGTTTCCGATGAGCAGGCCGTCGCGTACCTGAAGGCCCATCCCGAGCTTGAGCCGCTGAAGGAGTGATGTAGATGATCGGAATGGATCGCCATACCGGCCAGCCCATTTCCGGCATCGAGCATCTGCGCCAATCCATGGGGGACGTTCTGGGCACGCCGCTGGGCAGCCGCCGACACCGGCCGGAATATGGCAGCAAGGTCCGCTCCTACGTGGACTTGCCCGTCAATGAGGGCTGGAAAAGCTCTGTGCAAGCGGAAGCCATCCGTGCCCTGGAACGCTGGGAGCCGCGGCTGAAACTGGAGCGCGTGCGCGTGCTGTCGGTGCTAGGCGGGCAAATCAATCTGAGCATTGCCGGCGACTACCTCGGTGACAGCTTTCTTGTGGAGGTCAGCGTATGAGCCTGCTGGATCTGTCGGCCCTGCCGGCGCCAGATGTTCTGGAGCCTTTGGACTTTGAGGCGACCTATGAGGAAGGACTGGACGTCTTTCGCGGCTACATGGGGAGCAACTGGACCGCGACGCTGGAAAGCGACCCGGTCACCAAGGTGATTGAGGTCGGGGCTTACATCAAGGTCGGGAACCGCGCCCGGGTCAACGACGGCGCCAAGGCGCTGTTACTGGCCCATGCCATTGGCAGTGACCTCGATCAGTTGGGGGCCAATTACAATCTGAAGCGCCTGGTGATTCAGGCCGAGGATCTGACAGCGGTGCCGCCGGTACCGGAGATCAAGGAAAAGGACGATCCGTTTCGCGAGCGCATCCAGTTGGCCTTTGAGGGGTTGACCACGGCCGGCCCGCGTAACAGCTACATCCTGCATTCGCGTAACGCGTCGGGGCTGGTGGCGGATGCCACGGCGGAAAGCCCGGCGCCGTGCTGCGTTACGGTAACGGTGCTGAGTTCGGAAGGGGAAGGCGAGGCCGGCCCTGAGCTGCTGGCTGTCGTGGACACGGCGCTGAATGATGAAGATGTGCGGCCGCTGACCGACTGGGTGACGGTGCAGAGCGCGGAGATTATCCGCTACCGCATCGATGCCATTTTGCACATGAGCAGCGCCGGCCCTGAAGGGGATGCCAGTTTGGCCGAGGCCATCAAGCGACTGGCGGCCTGGATCAATCCCCGCAAGCGGCTGGGGGTTGAGGTGGCGCGGTCCGCGATTGACGCTCAGTTGCACGTTGCCGGCGTTTCCCGGGTTGAGCTGCCCGGCTGGGTCGACCTGGCTCCGACCAAGGCGCAGGCGGCCTGGTGCTTTGACTATGACGTGAAGATGGCGGGGGCGACATGAGGAGTCTGCTGCCCAGCAACAGCACGCAACTGGAGCGCGCCCTGGAGGCGACGTTTTACGAGCGCACGATTGTCCCGCTGCGCACGCTCTACAACGCCGATACCTGCCCGGTGCATCTGCTGCCCCATCTGGCATGGGCGTGGTCAGTCGATCGCTGGGATTACCGTTGGCCTGAAGCGACCAAGCGCGCCGCGATCAAGGCCTCGTTCTACATCCATGCTCACAAGGGGACCATCGGCGCGTTGCGCCGGGTGGTCGAGCCCTTGGGCTACCTGATCGAAATCGTCGAGTGGTTCAACACGGTGCCCAAGGGCGTGCCGGGCACTTTCGCCCTGAAGGTCGGCGTGCTGGATACCGGGATCACCGAGGAAATGTATCAGGAGCTGGAGCGCCTGATCGACGATGCCAAGCCAGTGTCCCGGCACCTGACCGGGCTGGCAATCAGCCTCGAAACCCAAGGCAATCTGAACATCAGTGTCGCCCTGTACGAAGGCGACGAAATCGACGTTTACCCGCCGATGATGCGTGACATCGAGGTCACGGGCCGCTTCGGCGTGGTGGGGCGCGAACACTCCATAGACACCCTGGACGTTTACCATGATTGATGCGAACTCGCAGTTTTTCGCCATCCTCACGAACGTGGGCATGGCCAAGCAGGCGAACGCCGACGCGCTCGGCATTCCCTGGAAGATCACCGAAATGGGCGTGGGCGATGCCAACAACACCGACCCGACCCCCAATGCCGCGCAAACCGCGCTGATCAACGAATGGCGACGCCGGCCGCTGAACCAACTCAAGATCGATCCGATCAACCCGGCGGTGCTGATCGCCGAGCAGATTATCCCGGCCGATGAGGGCGGTAAGTGGATTCGCGAAATCGGTCTGTACGACGCGGACGCGGATCTGGTGGCGGTGGCCAACTGTGCGCCGAGCTTCAAGCCGATCCTGTCGCAGGGCTCGGGCCGTACGCAAATCGTGCGGATGAACTTCATCGTCACCAGCGCCGGCAACATCACCCTCAAGATCGATCCGGCGATTGTGCTGGCTTCGCGCGCCTACGTCGACGCGGCCATTCTGGAAGTGCTGCCGAAGAACAAGACGCCCGGCGAATGGACCCGGGTCAAGACCAACGATCGTGGGATTGTGGTATCGGGTGATAACCCGAGCACGCTGGCCGGGATGGGCATTACGGACAGCTACACCAAGGCCCAAATCGAGGCGATGATTGCGCAGGCCTCGGCGTTGCCGGTCGGCGCCACCGTGGCGTTTCCACTGGATAAGGTCGCTCCCGGGTTTCTGGAGCTGGATGGCAGTGTCAAAAGCATTACGGCCTATCCGGATCTGGCGACGTTCCTCGGCACGGCCTTTAACAAGGGCGATGAGGGTGCCGGCAACTTCCGCCTGCCAGAATCGCGCGGCGAGTTCCTGCGTGGTTGGGATCATGGACGCGGTGTTGATGCTGGTCGAGCAATCGGCAGTGCACAAATCGGCAGTTATATTCCGGGTGATAACAATCTCGCCGACGAAGTAATCTATATCCATGACTCGGCTGACAAGGCTGGGCTCGGTTGGGATGTTTTTACTGGTTCACCGGCAGGTACGACCGTTAAATATACGGCAACCCAGTCCGGGTCCTCCCCGCTCGCAGTCGGTCCAGGCACCACTCACGGTGGTGCCGCTAGACCGCGCAACTTGTCAGTTATGTGGTGCATTAAGGCCTGGAACGCGCCGATCAATCAGGGAAACATCGACATAGCGGCGCTTCAGGCTTTGGCGACGCAAGCCACGGAAATAAAACTGGGGACGGCCAAGATTGCGACGCAGGCATTGACCGATGCCGGTGCCGATGACGCCACTATCGTGACACCGAAAAAGATGCGCTGGGGTTTCCAGATCCTCAAGGGATCCAATGGCTACATCATTCTCCCGACCTGGTTGGGCGGCCTGATTATTCAATGGGCAACAATCGCTACAGCGGCTAATGGGCTCGCAACAATAACCCACCCTATTGCATTCCCTATTGCAAAGTTGAAAGTTCTACTCTCAGTGGCCGGCACCTCGGGCACTTATGCCGTTACATGGGATGATGTCCTTGATAATGCTGGAGCCCGTCTTACAGAAACTAAAGTTAGAGCCACTTTGGCTGGTGCTGTTTCAACGGCAAACGTGCAAGCACTTATTATTGGGTATTAATTAGGGGGATCTTATGTTCGCTTCAAAGTCCACCCGAGGTTTTTACGATGCGTCGATTCACGCCTTAATGCCGGATGACGTGGTTGAAATCTCTGTTGAAACGCACGCTGAGCTGCTGGCTGGGAAATCGGAAGGCAGGGTTATCACTTGGGGTGATGACGGCTTCCCAGTGCTGGTGGATCCGCCACTGCCAAGTGATGAAGAACTGGCGGCTGTAGAGCGAGTTTGGCGGGATCAGTGCCTCTCTGAAACGGATGGTGTCGTGACGCGCCATCGCGACGAATTGGAGGAGAGTGTTGAGCCTACATTGACTCCCGCGCAGTACGCGGATCTTCAGGCGTACCGCCGCGCTCTTCGCAGCTGGCCGGAAGCGGGAGAGTTTCCGTTGATTGAACACCGGCCGACGACGCCTCTCTGGCTGGCTGGTCAGCTCCAATAAACGCCCCGCACTGACGGGGCGTTTTCTTTTCCGTTACGCGTAACACGAACATCCCTCACGGCCTCGCTTATGCGGGGCTTTCTCGTTTCTGGAGATTGCCTTATGAGTTTCTTTCACGGCGTTACGACCACGCTGCTCGACACCGGGGCGCGGACCATTTCGCTGCCGTCGTCGTCGATCATCGGTCTGTGCGACACCTTCACCCCAGGCATCCTCGGCGGCGGCACGGCCAAGGCCGGCGAGCTGAAGCTGATCACCTCCGAGCGCGAAGCCATCGCGGCGTTCGGGGCGGGTTCGGCCATCGCCAGGGCGGCGGCTGCGATCTATGTGCGGGCCAAGGCGGTAATCGTCGCTGTCGGCGTGCCCAAGCTCGAAGACGCCGCGCTGCAAACATCCGCCATCATCGGTGGCGTGCTTGCCGATGGTCAGCGTACCGGCCTTCAGGCGCTGCTGGACGGCAAGAGCAAGCACAACGCCCAGCCCAAACTGTTGATTGCCCCGGGGCATTCGGCGACGCAGGCCGTGGCCACCGCCATGGATGCTCTGGCCGGCAAGTTGCGCGCGATCGCCATCATCGACGGACCGAATACCACCGATGAGGCGGCCATGGCCTACGCCTTGAACTTCGGTAGCAAGCGCCTGTTTCTGGTCGATCCGGGTGTGCAGTTCTGGGACACGATCGAGAGCGCGACGGTCGATGCACCGGGCTCGGCGTGGACGGCGGGTCTGTTTGCCTGGACCGATGCCGAGTACGGCTACTGGGCGTCGCCATCGAACAAGGAATTTGTCGGCATCACCGGCACGAGCCGCCCGATCGAGTACTTGGACGGCGACGCCACCTGCCGGGCCAACCTGCTGAACAACGCGAATATCACCACGATCATTCGTGACGGCGGCTTCCGTCTGTGGGGCAACCGCACGCTGTCCAGCGATCCGAAATGGGCGTTCGTCACCCGCGTGCGGACTTGCGACATCCTCATGGATGCGGTGCAGGCCGGGCACAAGTGGGCGGTCGACCGCTCGATCACCAAGACCTACGTCAAGGACGTGACTGATGGGGTTCAGGCGTTCATGCGCGACGAGAAAAACCGGGGCGCGGTGATCAATTTCGAAGTCTACGCGGACGACGAAATGAGCACGGCCAGCCAAATCATGCAGGGCAAAGTCTACTGGCGCGTCCGTTTCACCGACGTGCCGCCGGCGGAAAACCCGAATTTCCTCTTCGAAGTCACCGATCAATGGGCGACCGAAGTTCTTGAAGCAGCCTAAGGGGGCCGTTCGATGATTCCTCAAGTTCTCTCCAACTGTAATGCCTTCGTCGACGGCGTCAGCTTTGCCGGCGACGTGCCGACCCTGTCGCTGCCCAAGCTGACCCAAAAGACCGACGACTATCAGGGCGGCGGCATGTTGTCGCCGGTCGAAATCGCCATGGGCCTGGAAAAGCTCGAAGCGGCGTTTACCACCAACGGCGTGCGCCGCGAGGCGCTGAAGTACTTCGGGCTGGCCGATCAGACCGCTTGCAATCTCGTGTTCCGCGGTGCCTTCAAGGGCCTGCGGGGTGTGGTTACGCCGGTGATTGTGACCATGCGCGGCGGCATCAAAGAGGTCGACATGGGCGACTGGAAACCGGCCGACAAGGCTGAAATCAAGCACGCGGTCAAACTGGTCTACTACAAGCTGGAGATCGACGGCCGGGTCATGTACGAGATCGACCCGCTCAACATGGTGATGGTGGTCGACGGTGTCGACCAAGCTGCCGCTGAACGCTCGGCCCTCGGCCTCTAAGGACAAAAGCACATGACTCAAGTAACCCAAGACCAAGACCTGCCGAGCTGGCTGAAGCTGAGCGATGAGGGTGTTACCGTAACGCTCAAATACAAAACCCTGATCAGCGGTGTCCTGACCGACAAGCTGATGATGCGTGCGCCCAGCGTCATGGATTGGCGCGCCTCAAAGGTGGCGGGCAATGGCGACTATGAAAAACAGGAGTTGTCGCTGTTCAGCAGCTTGCTGGGGCTCACCGAGGCGGAACTGTTGAGCCTGAAATACAAGGACTATCAGCGCCTATCGGCGGGCTATTTTCGCCTGGTCGAAGAAGACGACGTTTAACGCGACCACCCTCAAAATGGCGGCCCAGCGCTTGGCGAAAGAGACAGGGTTCTCTGCCGCCGAGATTACGGCCATGCCCTTTTCAGAGATGGTTTGGTGGCTCACGGATTGAGCCGCTGTTTGATCGACCCGACGTATAGGGCAAGTACATGGCGAACAAACTCGCGCTCGGCCTGGTCATTGGCGGGGCGGTCAGCTCTACCGTGGGTTCCGCGTTCAAGGATGTCACCAGTCGTATCAAGCGCCTGGAGGCCGAGGGCAAAAAAGCCCGGGTGCTGGAAAAGACCATTGGCGACACCATGCGGTTGCGCGATGAATGGCGCAAGGCACACATGGCGGGCGAGAAGGGCGCCGGCGCGCTGCTGAAACAGCTGGAAAGCAATCTCAGCAGCCTGAAGAAGCAAGGCGTTGAAGTCCGCAATCTGGCCAAGGCCTACAACACCATGGGGCAGATGGCTGCCAAGGCTGAGCTGAAAGCCAAGGGTCACCAGCAAATCGATGAGGGCAAGCAGCGCCTGAGAAGCAGTGTCGGCCAAGCGGTCGCCGGTACGGCGGCGCTGGCGCTCCCGGCGAAGATCAGCGCGGACTATGGCGCGATTATTCGTGACATTGCGATCAAGGCGAACATTGCCAACAAGCCCGAAGAAGCGAAGCTGTCCCAGACGGTGATCGACACGTCTCGCGACACGGGCATGGCGCGCAATCAGGTGGCCGAGGTGGTCAACGCGCTGGTGGGGGCCGGCATGGAGCTGGACAAGGCCCTGCAATATGCCCCGACGGCGGCCAAGTTCGCCGTGGGCCAGGGCTCGGATGGCGGCGAAACCGCGCGCATGATCAACGCTCTGGGGCAGAACGCCAAGATTTCCGACCCGGCGGTGATGCAGAAGGCGCTGGAAGCGATCGCCTACCAAGGGCAGGCGGGCAGCTTCGAGGCGGCCGACATGGCGCGCTGGTTCCCTGAGCTGCTGGCCGGCATGGGCAAGCTGGGCATCACCGGGATGGATTCGGTCACGCAACTGGGCGCGATGCTTCAGGTGCAAATGAAGACCGCCAGCGGTTCGGATGAGGCGGCGAACAACCTCAAGAACTGGATGGAAAAGATCGGCTCGGGTGACACGGTCGAGGCCTACAAAAAGGCCGGGATCGACTATCAGGGCTCGATGAACACCGGCCTGCAGAATGGCAAGTCCACGCTGGAATCCAGCTTTGAACTGGCGCAAAAATACATCGCGGCGACCGATCCGAAGAAGGCCGCCGCCATGGCGCAAGCTACGGCAAAGATCAGCCAGGAGACCGATCCGGAAAAAGCCAAGGCCATGATTGCCTCCCTGGAGCAAGCCTTGCGTACTGGCGATCTGTTCGCCGACATGCAGGTCAAGGGCGCCTTGACCGCGTTCATGCAGAACAAGGATCTGTATGCGAAGTTGAAAAGCGAGTCGGCCAGCGCCACGGGGATTCTGGATAAGAACCTTGAGGAGCGCCGGCAGTCGTCCGCGCAGAAACAGGCGGAAATGGTCCAGGGTATCGACGACGCCATGCGTGGCATCGGCGATGCCTTTCGGCCGGTGACTGACGCGGTGGTCGACGGCGTGACCTCCGTCACGCAAGGCCTCGCCAAACTGTCCGATGAGTCGCCCCGGCTGGTGACGGGCATCGGTGCGGCCGTCGCGGCCGTGATCGGCCTTCAGACCGCCATGAGCAGCTTCAAGATTGCCAAGGGCCTGATGAACCTCGGGCGCGGCTCGCTGATGGGCAATCCCAACATCCCGCAAAAGGTGATCGTCACCAACATGCCGGCTGGTGGTGCCGGCGGGCTGGATGGCGGCGACCTCGATGCCGGTGGCGAAGGCAAAAAGGGCAAGAAAGGCCGGGCGGGCGGCAAGGGCGGCGGCGTGCGTGGCGGGGGTGGTGTCGGTGCGGTGGTCAAAGGGGCGGCGGTACTCGCCGTCGCTGAAGCCGGTTACAAGGCCTATGACACCTATCAGAACGCCGAGACGCGGGACGAGAAAGCCGAGGGCTACGGCGCGGCGGCGGGTGGGTTGGCGGGCACGCTGACCGGTGCCGCCGCTGGTGCGGCGATCGGTACGGCGGTGTTGCCGGTGATTGGCACCTTTGTCGGCGGTTTGATTGGGGGGTATCTCGGCAGCCAGGGCGGTGACGCGTTGGGTGGTGCGATCGGCAAGTCGATGTTTGGCACGCCCGATGAGCTGAAGCGGATGCCGGCCGCCGGACCGCTGATGATGAGCAATGCCGGCAAGGACATCCCGCCGGTGATGGACGACGTTGCCAAGTCGTTCGCCGCGCCAGTGGCGGGGGCGCTGGTGATGGCCCGTGGCGGTGCGCCGGTGATGCCGGCCGCCGCCGTGCCCGCCCGTGCTGCCACCGCTGCCGAAACGCAGCCTGGTGACGCCGCGCGCTCGATGATGTTGCCGCCGGCCAGCGCCGATGTCGGGGCAGGGCCGCTGGCCAAGGTCCTGGCGCCGGCCGTGAAGCCGGAGCCCGCCAAGATCGAATCCAAGGTGGACATTCAGGCGCCGTTTTCGCTGGTGGTCAACGGTGACGTGAAGGACGCGGCGCAGCTGTACGGTCAGCTCAAGCCGTTGCTCGATCAGCACTATCGCGATATGGCCAAGCAAATGGGGAGCGCTCAGCTCTTTGACGCGCCGCACGTTTAATCAGGAGGGCTCATGGAAGCATTGGGGCAATTACAGTCGGGGCTGAAGTACCTGGCCTCGGCCGGGGAAACCGGCCGGCGCAGCCTGGACGGCATGCTGGGGCCGGTGAACGGCGCGATCGGGGAAATCACCGGCGCGACGTCCGAGCTGGAGGGGCTGCCCTTTGTCGGCCCCGCGATCGGCGCCAAGCTTCAGCGCGTCATGCGCGGGGTGAATGCGGCCCAGGCCAAGGTCGGGCAGGTGGTGGCCACGTACAACACCGCCACCCGTGCGCTGTCGCAGATTGACGAACGCATGGCAGTGCTGAAAGAGCAGGCGGGCAAGGCGGCGACGGCGATCAACAAGATCGCCGGCAAGGCCAGTCCGGCGCTGGCCAACATCGTGCCCACCAGGGCCTTTGCCACGGATTCGACGCCGGCACCGGAGGCGGTGAAGCCGTTCCCGCACTTGCTGATCATCCAGCCCAAAGACCCCAAGGCGCCGCCGTATTTCTTCAACCTCGACACGGCGGCCTTTGACGAGCTGCGACGCTCGACTGAATTCCGCTGGGCCTCGCAGGAGCGTCTGTCGCGCCGGCCGGCGCAGCAAGCCGTGGGCATGGGCGACGAGAAGATCACGCTCAAGGGCGCGATCTTTCCAGGGTTCAAGGGCGGCCTGAAGCAGCTCGACACGTTGCGCGCGATCGGCGCCAGGCTTGAACCGTTGAGTCTGGTGACGGGTTATGGCGACGTGCTGGGGAACTGGTGCCTCAAGAGCATTGAAGAAGAACAGAGCGCGCTGATGCAGGGTGGCATCCCGCGCAAACAAGGGTTCACGCTGGAGTTTGTGCGCTATGGCGACGACATGCAGAACGTCTGACGGGGATCTGTTGGACACCATCTGTCACAACTACTACGGCCATCTGGTCGGCAGTGTCGAGGCGGTGCTGGATGCCAATCAGGGGTTGGCTGACGAGCCTCAACCCTATCGCGCCGGGGTAGTCATCACCCTGCCGGATCTGCTGGCTCCCGCTACGGAGCAGGTAACGCTATGGAATTGACGGTCTACACTCGTGTCGTTCATTTCTTCAAGCTCCTTACTTTCTTGCCCGCCTTGTGCGGGTATTTTTTTGGAAAAAATTCATGACGCCCATCTTTCGTATCGTGGCGGATGGTGCCGATATCACGAGCCTGATCAACGATCGGCTGTTGCAGCTCAGCACCACGGACAAGCCCGGCATGGAGTCGGACGAGTTCGAACTGCGCATCGATGACCGCGACGGGCTGGTGACGCTGCCCCGTAAGGGCATCGGCATCGAGATCTACCTGGGCTATGCCGAGACGACCCTGACGCGCCTGGGGCGTTATGTGGTGGACGAGGTTACGGTTTCCGGTCCGCCGGATGTGATCGTGATCAAGGGTAAGGCCAGCGACATGCGCGGCAGCGGCAAGACCATCCGCAGCGGTAGCTGGGAGAACGTGCCGCTGTCCAAGATCGTCAGCGATGTCGCCACGCGTAATGGCTGGCAGCCGGTGTGCCCGGTCACGACGAAGGTCGCCCGGGCGGACCAGCTCAGCGAATCCGACTTCAATTTCATCACGCGCCTGGCCAAGCAATACGACTGTACCGCCAAGGTCGGCGATGGGAAGCTGTTGGTGATGCCCCGTCAAGGTGGGCAGACGGCTAGCGGCAAGGCGTTCGGGGCGGTCACGCTGACCCGTAGTGACGTCAGTCGCTGGCAGTTTCGCTTCGGCGATCGCAGTGCGCACAAGGCGGTGGCCACCAAGTACCAGGACAAGAAGACCGGAAAGCTCGCGGTCGTCTCCCTGGACAATGACGACGTGCCGGACGGCCTGCCGGCGGTGCATACCGATCGGCACATTCACCCGAACAAGACCGCCGCGGAATCGGCGGCCAAGGCGCGCTTGGCGGCGTTCAACCGCTCGAGCGCGGATGTTCGCTTTGAAATGCCCGGGCGCACGGACCTGTTTGCCGAGCGGTCGATCAACGCCCAAGGTTTTAAAGTCGGGCTCGATGGCGAATACCTGATTGATTCGGTGGAGCAGGTCTACACCCAAGCCGGTTGGTCGACCACCGTCGAATGCAACGGCGGCAAGAACGGCAAGGCCAAAGCCAAGGGCAGGAAAAAGAAGAAGGAGGCGAAGCCGGTCAAAGTCGTGTCCCTGAAGTAACGCGAAAACGAATCCATAGCCGCCGAGTGCGGTTTTTTTATGCCTGGAGTTTGTATGTCCTTAACCGAGAAGCAGCTGCAACTCATCATGCCGAACGCCCGCCGCCAAGCGGGCGTCTTTGTATCTGCCCTGAACACCGCCATGGCCCACCGGCAAATCAACACGCCGAAGCGGCAGGCCGCATTCCTGGCTCAGGTCGGGCACGAGTCTGGCCAACTGCAGTACGTCCGCGAACTGGGCGGCGACCAGTACCTGAGCAAGTACGACACCGGCAGTCTGGCTGCGAAGCTGGGCAACAGTCCAGAAGCGGACGGTGATGGCCAGCGCTATCGCGGTCGCGGACTGATCCAGGTGACCGGCCGCAACAACTACCTGCGCTGCAGCCTGGCCTTGTTCGGTGACGAACGATTGCTGCGCACCCCGGAGCTGCTCGAGCTGCCGCAATGGGCTGCCGAGTCGGCCGCGTGGTTCTGGTGGGTGCGTGAGCTGAACGCCCTGGCGGATCGGGATGAGTTTGAGGCGATCACCCGCAAGATTAACGGCGGCCTTAATGGCCTGGCGGATCGGCTGCAATTGTGGGAGCGGGCGAGGGCGGTGCTATGCGTCTCGTCGACTTGATCCCTGCACCGTATCGGCTGCAGGCCATCGGTGTGCTGTTGGTCGCCGTGGCCGGAGGTTCTGCCGCCTTGGCCTGGCAGGTGCAGGACTGGCGCTACGGTAGCCAACTGGCAGGCCAGGCCAAGCTGCACACCGACACCCTCAATCAACTGACCCTGGCTGCGGCCGCGCAGCAACAAGCCGAGCAGGCCAAACGTCTGGTCTTGGAGCAGCGGCTTTCAGCCAGTGAGCAAACCCATTACCGAGCCCTGAGCGATGTCCAACGTGATCAAGGTCGCTTGCGTGACCGTCTTGCCACTGCTGATCTGCGCCTGTCAGTCCTACTCAACGCCACCGATGGCGCCAGTAGCGGCACAGTGTCAGCCGCCACCCCAACCGGCGGCGTGGTTCATGGCGCCACAAGAGCCCAACTTGACCCAGCGCATGCTCAACGAATTATCGGCGTCACCGATGCCGGCGACCAGGGATTGATCGCACTGGCGGCCTGTCAGGCTTACGCCAAAGAAGTCTCGGCGCCGAGATGAGGGGCAGATAGCTTATACCCGCAGAAACAAGCTATCTGCTTAATGCAATGTATTAAGTCAGGAGAGGCCCGTGACTATACCGCCGGGGCGATTTTTCTGCCTGTGAGGGTGATACGAACACTGGGAGTATTTACAACGGATCCAGTTAACGAGATTGAGCCGCTTTCGTAGTTGATCTCACCAGTGGCATCAAGGACGTAGTTATCAATCCCGGCCACATTGGTATTTCCGGGGCGCCACATAGACACCTGAAACTGCCCTGAAAATTGCCCTGATGTGGGTGGGACTTTACCTTGATACAAATAGTTAGCATCTCCTCCATTAACCGAGCCGTCTTTGATCACAACGAGGCCTCCCCCATGATCGGGGCGGTTTGATCTGAAGTTGACTTCAAATATTCCGTTCGACATTTTCTAGCTCCTAAGTGGTGGCCCCTTGATGCTAGGTGACGTTTAGGAATTAGCAAGGAGGGACTCAGTCCTCCATGTGCCGAGGAGGGCTGTTGCTTTGTTGGAGCCGCCCCGCTAAGTCTACGGCCGGTTGAGGAAGCGGCGGAGCCTGATCCTCAATCGGCGCTGGATCATGTAGGAGTGATCGAGGAGCGAAGCTAGTGTTAGACAGCATGAGCTATTTGCGTGTTTGAAAAGCTGACACTAGTCTGCCATCAAAGGCTCACTGAGCAAGGAGAACATGATGCGAATAGCTTGCGCCCTAATTGCAGTCGTATTACTAACTGGCTGCCAAACTATAAAGATTGCAGCGACAAAGAAAATCCAGCCTGTAAGCGGCGATAAGGGTGTCATTGAGTACTTGTCTAGTCCTTACGAAATTAGTAAGACAAAAGTTCCTTCGTCATATCTTGCAGCGGCCGAGAAGCTTTGTACTTATCGTGACGCTCCAGATCGACCTACTAAGCCGGCAGGGGCTTTTGGTGTGGAAATATGGGCTCCAGTAATTGCCAAACTTGCGTTCGACGCGGGGGCGGATTGGCTGGCGGATTACGTAGCTAGAATTAAGAAAAAATCTTCCAGCAACTACAGCGCTAGGCTAAAAATCAATGCTGATAATTTTCTTCCGGGGCGTTGTCTGATGATTGGGCGTTTTGCTGATGAGCCTAGCTTTAAGAAAGAGCTTGATTCACTGGTGATTGTCAAAATTCATAAAGAAAAAGATGATGACGAAGTCATCTATTTACGGCCAGTGTTTGCATGGGCAAAAAATAGTATTGCGTTGACAAAGTGTACAAAAAACTGCGCAGCTACCAACTCGGAAAAAAATGGAAGCATTGGCATTAGTGTAGCTATTGTAGTTTTCGGGGTAGTGCCTGATGCGACTTCAGTG
Source organism: Pseudomonas sp. NPDC098740 (assembly GCF_044760065.1). Classification (NCBI taxonomy): domain Bacteria; kingdom Pseudomonadati; phylum Pseudomonadota; class Gammaproteobacteria; order Pseudomonadales; family Pseudomonadaceae; genus Pseudomonas; species Pseudomonas sp. NPDC098740. The sequence goes on from NZ_JBIWAM010000002.1 coordinate 281,852, forward strand.
CCTCAAACTCGTCAGTTTGCAACGGGCGTGGTTTCATTTCCTGAGGTGGAGCTAGGGGGCGATGGTACACTCATCGGAAATAATCCTCTAGTCAAGGAATCCCCGCCTGACTCTGAACTTATGCCGGCCCATTATTCAGGAAAAAATCTGCAAATCTCAGTAAGTGTTACTGAGGCCGGAAACATCGCCGGTGACTTCGACAAGGCCGCTGCTGAAACTGCTGCGATCAAAGGAGCCCTTGGACCGGCAGTTGAGGCTCAGGTCTCCAAAAGATACGAGGATACAGATTGAATTGGCGCCGTAGTGGAGTCTTGAATAAGCGAATCTCAATCATTACTCGCATAGCAAGTGGGTGCGCTCGATGGTGCTACTTGTAAAATCGAACTTATGTTTCTTTAGTCAAGATGATGAGTCGTACCAGGTTTTCTATATCTCGTTGCGGAGTGATTTTAGTTTGTTTTCGCCCAGGCACATCTTTGCTGTTTATTGGTCAGTTTGGATGTAGAGCTGAAGACAGTACGACTCTAATTCGCCACTAGGCAGAACTTTTTTTGTTTATTCCAATTCGGAATAGAGGGTTAGGCTTTCGCTGCTGGTGATTTCCTGTTGTCAGCAGCAACTGTGTCGATCGTCTATAACATCTACAAGTCGGCAAATTTGCCGTGCTAAGGAGGGTGATATGAGGGACGTATCGATACTGAATGGTGTTTGGATCTATCGTAGTTTTCTCAATTCTGCGGACATGGTAGGGGACTTTCGCAAACTCGCTGTTTGGGAGGCTGAATTATCGTTTGGGCTCGCAGATGATGGTCGTCTGTACGGTTTTCTTGGCGAGCGCCCTGAGGAGGCAATAGGCAATGAGCCGTACCTCACCATCGATGGACGAGTCCAGGAAGGCGACCCCAGTCGGGTAAGTTGGCGGGCCAAGGGCAAGCCCGGCTCCACATTTGAGGGATGGATATACGACTATGTCGGGTATCTGTCACCTGAGTGGGCAGATGCTACTCGTCCACGTGCGGTAATTTCAGGCACGGTTACCCGTACCGTGGCGCATGGTAATAATGCTCCAGCTGGGGCCGTTTTTTCCTTCTACGCCGTCAAGAAGGACTTCCGGGAGCCTCGCTTGAGTCACCCGCTCGCCAAACCAGTTATTGACCTGATGGCATCGGCGGAGCATCGGTATCATCACGCTCTATGGCATGCATCTAGAGACGAATGGGCTTTCTTAAGCGCGAAGAAGCGCGCGGCGCTCCAGGCATTGGGCTGGCAACCCGGCCCGCTGGGTGCAGAACGGGCGAGTCTTGGCGTCGGTCGAGTCACCAATGGTTCGGGAGAGGACTTTCTCTATATGCATCGAAGGATGGTCCATCATGTACGGGGGCTTGACCCGTCGGTACGGTCTTGGCCATCGGTACCTTCGCCGAAATTTCCCGTTTCATTCGCAGCGGGGACTAAAGCCTCCACCTCCGGCAACGTGGACGGTAACGCGTTCGCAGATCCATGGATAGTGCCTGGAGATCCTGATCAGACGAATTGGCTTGTGGAGGTTCGCAAGACATCGACGCTTTACAGCAAATTCGCCGCGTGGGAAGCGCTCTACACCGATCCCCGCTATCTAGCGTCGATCTCTCTCGCCGAACTCGGCTCGCGCATCGAGTTCACCATCCATAACTGGATGCATATGCGTTGGGCTTCTTTGCCGCGCGACCCTAACCCAGATCCTGACAGGCACGGCTTACCCATACCCGAGGGGCGCCAGGCATTGGACTTCGATCCCAAGTGGCTATCGCCTGAATACGACTTTCTAGGCGAGACATTCTCCTCTCATGTGAACCCTATCTTCTGGCGGCTCCATGGCTGGGTCGACGACCGTATTGAGGATTGGTCCAGAGCTCAGGAGGTAGCGCGTCCTGGGGCCATCACACGGAAAACACTAGGTGGTGTGCAGTGGTTCGAAGCCGATAAGCAATGGGTGCTGGTTGAAGAGCCGTGGGAAGGGCTCAAGGACGTGCACGGCGCTGGTCATGGCGGGCATGGGGCGAGTGGTCATGGTGATCTACTGCTGGATATTCCGACCATGCAGCAGGCATTGACCGTTATTTTTGATGCCGAGCCAGGGGCGAATGCGCTGGCGGTAAATTCTAAGGTCAAGGCCAACTGGTTCAAGCGACTGGAGGATTAAGCAAAAGACGACTGTAATGTAGGGACCTTAAGTGACAAAGTTACGGGCTCATGTGCAGGGGACACATCCTCAGCAACATAAACTTGTAGTTGCGCCACTATCTCAGTAAGGGTCATAACCAGCTTGTAAGGGGACCGTGTGGGGCTGCTTCTGGCCGAACGCGGCGGGTGACTGGCCTATGCCATGAGACAAAAATGGGGCAAGCAGTATGCCAATCTACGCCGGTGCCAAATAGCTGCCCTGCGATTCTGAATGAAAAAGCCTGGGACCCTTTCGCTCTATGGGTTCCGGGTTTTTATCGTTAATACCCAAGCATGATGGGCGTATGGTCAGCTGGTGAAGATATCCCCGGCTACTTTCGACCCTACGCGGTCTCAGGCTAACGCCGATCCCTCTTGGTACAGGCGCTGATCCGACATGCAATATCGTCTCGTACATGAGCGAGTTCAGGTGGATGTTCTCCTGCGCGACCTGCTCCATGCAGCGTTTACGACATTAATTTTCGTAAAGTGCCTAGTCTTCGAGACTCTGGTGGGTTGTTGATGTATGAATGGAAGTGTGCTGGATCAGATTGTTATGTATATGCGGAGTCAGTATTCATCTGGAACCGGGGTAGGGTTTTTCAGATGCACACTGCTCCAGCATATTTTGCACGGAAATTTTATTTTAAATCATGATATGGTTTGACTTTAACGATTGGGGTGTTGTTTATTTTTTGTCGCTCTCCACTCCAGACTTGTTTGTAAAGGGTTTTTAAGTCACTTTTGTCGTAATCAGTCAAGAAGCTATCATTGCCATAGTTCATGATGCTGAACTTGTTATGCTCTCCATAAACTTCAGAAGGCCAAGCGGTCTCTAGGTCGGCCGCAAAAAAGTGCCGCAAACCAAAAATATGGCCGATTTCGTGAATCAAGGTCTCGACCTGCTCTGTTCGGTTTTGCTCAAACATCTTGGGATAAAGCGTAAGTTGATCTCTGCCGCTGGAAGGGAAGAATGCACTGGCTAACACGTATCCGGTTTCATCGTCGCCATCGTCTGAGCGATTCATAAATATCTCAAAGTCGAATGTGTCTGTGTTCTCACCAAAAAAAATCGGTGCCGAGTCTCCCCAAGCTAAAACCGCCTCACCAAATAGCGTCAAAATTGCGGCTTTGGCCTTATCTGGACTCTGAAAATATCTCATTGAATTTTCATTGAAGCGATAATGAAGCGTATTGTTGATGTCCCATAAAGGGATAAAACCATCTGATGCATCAACTACAATATCTACTGGGCTGCGATTATCTGGAGTCTTGTAACCACGCCTCTCAGTACAGCATATTTTTGATTGGTGCTTTCCATAACGATGGAGATCTGTTCGAACCGGTGTAAAAGGGTTGATCTCCTCACTTGGCGTAAGCCAGTCGTCAGGAATATCACTAGAATTAGAAAGCTTACGTGGTACGGGGGATGAAATTTTCACAGTTACTCTCTCCTTGTAGGAACAGTGACTACTGGAACTATATTCGCATGGGATTTATTAGTGAGCAGGTGACTTGTTAGGATGCCTGCTGGAGCAAATCACCAGTACTAAATGACTTACATGCTTTATGAGTCTTTATTGGTCACGTACACGGAGTTTTGCTAGAACCCTACCTTAGCTCGTGACCTCAAACTGACCCTCCTTGAGGATAGATGAGGGCGAGAAAGTTAAGTGGGATACAGACAAACGGTAGTGGGGTGGCCAGGCTGGCCCTCCGATAGTTACTAAACCGTCGGCTGAATTCGCCTCGCCTATAGCCGCCGACAGACCTTTGGTTCGTGATCCCGTTAATCGATGTCCAGTCGCCTCAGTCGAGCCAGGCCTTGCTTGATATGGCCGGCATTTTCACCCATGGTCCACAGTGCTCCACGGATGTTTCCGCCCACTTCCTGCGCCCCTTGCTCCTCAACCAGGAGGGTCAACTCCATAATGGCCGCCTGCAGAGCCTGCTGGTTTTCGTACAGCCTTTCCAGTACATCCGACAGTGAATATTCACCTGACATGGTTTCGACTCCTTTCGAGAAAAAGTACAAGCATAGTACGGGCAGTGCCCCTGTCAGGCAGCTATTGCGGCCTGCTTAGAAATTGCTACAAATCAAAGAAATTGCTGCGGATTAGCCCGTCTGGCTGGGCGTTGGAGGACTGCTAGACCCAATCCATCATCGGGGCGACGGAGAAGCGGCGGGAGAGCGGGGCGGGTGTGGCGGTGATTGGGGGCATTGGCGGTTCTGAGATGGGTGAGGCTGGGAGGTGGGGAGTTTATCAGGATTGGGGTTGCGGGGCTTAGGTGAGGCTTACTGTGATTGTTCAGGAAATCTGAGCAACGGCATGGGAGGAAATTGACTGGATCGCTATGAGTAAATAAGTCTGTCCTCATTTTTCCGAAAAGTATCAAGTCCAGACCATTGCGTTATAGGGCTGTTCACATTGGTTATATCGGCGCTACAACATTCGGCTACCGTCATCATTAATACCGTGTGTTGAAGCTATGTTTGCCTCTGCTGCGATACACCCACAGTCCCCAAACACGAGGAAACCATGATGCGCTCCCACAAAGCTGTCGCTGTTTCGCTGGCCTTGCTTAGCGCAGCCTTCCTGGCATCTGCCGCCCAGGCCGAGGGAGCGGGTTTGATTACCGCCACCCCATCCGAACTCAAGTGGACAGCTGCGCCGTCGGTGGGGCCCGGCGCGATGATTGCAGTGATTGAAGGTGACCTGAAAGCCGCCGAGCCCTTCACCCTGCGCTTGAAGCTGCCGGCAAATACGAAAATCGGCGTGCATACCCATCCCGTGACCGAGCGCGTAACCGTTATCTCGGGCACCTTCTACTTCGCCACCGGAGACAAATTCGATTCGGCACGGGCCAAAGCCTATAACCCGGGGGACACCCTGATCATTCCCGTCGGCATGTCGATGTACGGCGCCAGTCGAGAACAGGAAACTGTGCTCCAACTCCACGGCACGGGGCCTTGGGGGATCACCTACCTCAACCCGGCGGACGACCCTAGGAACAGCAAGATGTAGCGAGCGACAACCATGTGGAACGACTCAATAGCAGAAAAGGGGACTGATTTATTTTTCCGAGTTTGCTTGGCTGCGGCGAGGAGCAAAAAGCCGGCCAATCACCAGTTTTTTTCTGCGCAGTTCAAAGGTCGTCCAAATCAGGGAAGTCGAGCTTTCCAACAATCCAGGGCCCTACGATATCGCTACGCACCGTCCGAAGGAACGAACCCCATTCCTTGCGATTGTGAGCATCCGGCCCCGTAACCGCAAGCAACAGGTATTCATCCCTGAAGTCGTCGTAGGCATAGATGAGCCAGAAGTCATTGTCAGGATCATCGACCAGTGCGGTTCGATAATACTGACGACTGATTTTTGCCCAGCGGCTCTGTGTCTCTTCTGTACTTGCGAGATGAATATGATGCATGTCGCTCAGGTCGAGCTTTTCGTCTCTACCGAAAATGGCAGGCAGATCGCCGAACAATTTATAGTTGTAGAACTGTGCGGCAATTGTTTTCCAGTGTTTTACTTTTTGAAAGACTGCAGCAATTTTGACTGCCGGCATCCAGGCCTACTTTGTAATGGGGAGCTTGCCAGTGATCACAAACGTATCGAATACTTTCTGCCCATCACGCGCTGCTTCCCGAACATCCAGGAACGTCAGTTCTCTATGGACCTTTCTGCGTGGCTTGTCGGTTTTTTTAGTGGTGGCCATCGGAGCCTCGGAAGGATGTGTATTCATGCTGACCAGCTTATGTGATTGATGGTATCCGGGCAAACCGCAAAAGGCGGTACACGGAGCGTGTTTTTGCTGCCAGCTTCCATGAATCCGAAGGGGCGTCCGAGAAGGGCGCCCCTTTGTGACGTCAGGACGGTTCAGCATCCATACGTCTGGCAACGACATCCAGCACATCACAGCCATCGCGCAAGGGTATGCAGCAAAGCATTGCGAAGTCGCTGAGGATCACCGAGTCCGTGGTGATGTCGCCGCGCATTGCGAGGTTTTCCAGGATCTGCGTTACCGCGCCAATTCGGTAGCGTGCGGTGCTAAGCAGTGAGTGCAGCGGTTGGGTGGTGTTTACATACAGCGAGGGAAGGTCGTCGGCGTTGCTGGTTAAAGCCATAAAGTCTTTCATGTGAAGCTCCATTAATTGAGAAGAACTACTACTCAATCGTCGCCAAACGAATGGGTGGTAGCCGTACGCGGGTTGGCGAACCGGGCAATGGAGAAACCGGCAGACCCTAAGGTCTCCCGCGCACAGCCACCATAAAACAGGCAGCTAAATGCGTTCCGAAACGCTCCGGAAATGCTCGAAGGTTTCAGTTCAATTGCCATCGAGTCGCCAAACCCGACACGCCATTTTGGCGTTGGGTGGACTATAGGCCTCGTGACAAAAGCACAGCAATGGACAAGTGTACGGACAATTCCCAGAGTCGTGTAGGACGTTGCTCTTTTAACAGTTTGTCCGGAGAACGCCCTTTTTTGCCTCAAGCAATCACTACCTGAACCAACGCTGTCACCCAGCAAAGTTTCATAATTCCCGGCGGGCATGCGGCATAGGATGACTCCCTAAGGTCACCGCGCTTCCAACCCACAGGGAACTGAAAAATGATCTCGAACCTCTTTAAAGTCGCTCTGATCTCCGGTGCGTTGCTATTGAGCGCCTGTTCGGGTGCAGGCACCCATAGCGAATATTCGGAAGCCACCCTGCCGTCTGCCGGTTTTGGTCCGGGGCCTACCAACAACCCCAATAAGATGAATTTCCATGGCAGTGCGCTCGGCAACAGCTTCGGCGAGTACAGTTCGGGGTTGTTGCACGACGATTAACGGCGGAAGTGTTTCCGCCGTTTTGCGTTTTGCCTGATGTGCCGTGAGCTTTGGGGTGGCGACTGCTGCGCAGTCGGACGCAGGCTTCGCCAGCTGCTACAGGGGTTGTGTTCGTGGCGGTTATTTGGGGGCGGGTGTCGCTATCCATTGGCCCAGAACTTTTTGGTAGTTGCCTGTGACTTTGGCCAGGTGCAACCACTGATCGACGTACAACTTCCAAGTCATGTCATCACGCGGTAGCAAGTAAGCCTTTTCGCCGTATTGCATGAATTGCTTCGGGTTCACCGCGCACAGACCGGGTTTGAGTTTCTGCTGATACAGCGCTTCCGAAGCATCGGTGATCATCACGTCAGCCTTCTTGTCCAGCAGCTCCTGGAAGATGGTCACGTTGTCATGAAGCCGCAATTGCGCCTTGGGTAGAAAGGCGTGAACAAAGGCTTCGTTGGTTCCGCCGGCCGGTTCGACCAAACGAACCGAAGGCTGGTTGATTTGCTCGACGGTCTGGTACAACGCCTGCTCTTCGCAGCGCACCAGCGGGATTTTGCCGTCGACGTCCAGCGTGGTGCTGAAGAAGGCCTTTTTCTGGCGCTCCAGCGTGACCGAGATGCCGCCGACGCCGATGTCGCATTTGCCCGCGAGCATGTCGGGCATCAGGGTTTTCCAGGTGGTCTGCACCCATTCGACCTTGACGCCCAGGCTGTCGGCCAGCGAGCGGGCCATGGCGATGTCGATGCCCGAGTATTCGCCGTCCTCGGCTTTGACGGTGTAGGGTTTGTAGTCGCCTGTTGTGCACACGCGCAGTTGGCCCTGTTGGATGACGCTGTCCAGATGCGATTGCTCTGCCTGAGCGCCAAACGATAGAGCGAGCAGGCCACCGAGCATCATTGTGCTTTTCAGGTTGTTCATTGTTATCCGGCTTCCATGATGGAGTGGGGGCTGAGAGTACTTACTTTCTGCTGCACCGCTCAACTTCATCCTCGCCGGGGCGGACTCAGTGACAACAGCAACTTGAACCACCGCAGCCAGACTTTTTCTTTACGCCTTCATGTTTGTCTTCTGCCCGCACGCTTGCCGGATACCCTGCCTCCTTCAGTGTCGATAACAGTACATCGCTCTCGGCATCCCCAGTCACCTTGACCCGACCGGACGCCAGATCGACAGTCACTTCACCCACCCCTGCGAGCGGTTGCAACGCGGCGTTGATGTGTTTGACGCAACTCCCGCAGCTCATGCCTTCGACTTGCAGTTCAGTACTGTTCATTACGTAAACCTCTTTTACTGTGAGTGGCAGGTGGTGTGATGACGTGGATCGATCATTGACCCTGCCACGATGGCAAGGTCAAGCGCTTCTTTAAGGGCGTTAGTTGTTCATCGGCATCTTCATCATGCTCGACTGCTGATCCATCATTTTCATCATCATGCCCATCATCTGGTCTGAGTGGTCCTTGCCGCCGGACATGCCTTTACCCATTCCCATGCCTTGGCAATGGTTGTGCATCATGCTCATGCTGTCCTTCATCGTGGCCATGCCTTCTTGCATGGCGGCCTGGCGTTCGGCCGGGGTTTTGGCGGCGATCATTTTTTCGTGGGCCGCCTGCATTTTTTCCATCTGTTCGCTCATGGCCTTGTCTTGCGCGGTGGCGGTGGCGGTGGCGGTGGCAGCGGTGGCAGCGGTGGTCGGTGCGGTTGGCGGTGTGTCGGGGTGATGCTCCTCGACGGCCAGAGCAACCAATGGGCTACTGATGAGCAGTGCGGCGACGAGTGTTTTGAAGTGTGTATGCATGGCAATCTCCAGTGAGTCAGGGACGTACAGGAAGTATTGAGCCGCGCTAAAGAGGCGAAGCCAAAGGGGGCGGCCGGAATTCCGGGCGCTTGGAGGACGGTTTTAATCGTTGAAGCGAACGAAGCGCAGGCGTGCTGGCGGACCTGGGTGGCGCCGGGCGGTGTAAGGTGAGAAACGCGAACGGAGTCTGGGAGCGGGCACTCAGAATCAGTGCGGGCAGCAGAAACAAGACAGCCCAAAGGGTGTGTTCGAAGGTGGGCAGGGTCAGGGTGGGGCTCAGCGCTGTGGAGCTGTGTTCGCAGTATTGCAGGCAGCCGCTGGCATGCAGCTCATGACTGTCGACATGGTCAGCGCTGCGGATGATTTCATGGGCGACGGTCAGGTCATGAGGCAGCAGGCTCAGGCATCCCTGGCTCGCCGCTACTGCAAAGGCCAGCAGCCACAGTGCGAGCACTTGGCGGATCAGTAGCGGTAGGTGAGTGCGGAACCTGAGCATAGTGTGTACCCGATCCGAGGGGTTACCTTGAGCTTAGTCCCGAGCAAGAGGCCGTCATTGATCCATATCAACTGGTGCCCCTTTACGTTACTCCGCGCTCATTTCCATTTCCGGACTCAACGTCCCCAACCAAGCCACCAATCCCAAAATCAACACCGCCGCCGCCAATTCAACCACCACGCTGCGCCGCAACGTATTCGCTGCCACCCGATACTGACCCTCACGCAACGACCGCTCCAAAAACGGCCCCAGGTGAAACCGGTTAAACGCGGCGAGCACCAGCATCCCGGCAAACAGCGCGATTTTGATGGACAGCAAAATCCCGTAGGTACTGAGCAAGACATCGTCGAGCGTTGGGCCCACGATGAACAGGTAATTCACGACTCCCGTGACCGTGATGACGACCACGATCACTGCGCCCACCCATTCAAATCGGCGGACAGCCCGAGCCAGCAATCTGATGCGTTCCTCTGTTTGCAGATCGTTGATCTTTGCCATCAAGGCAAGCGCGACCAGCGCACCGAACCAGGCCCCCGAAGCCAGCAGATGCAAGATGTCAGTGATGAGATGCCAATAACGACGGCTGCCTTCATCCATCGCCCCATGACCGTTCCAGGCCAGGCTGGCCAAGGCGATGGCGCCGGCAAAAGACGCGATCAGCAGGCTGAGCCCGGGCGCACGTTGATTGAGCATCACCGCCAAACTGGCGATAACCAGCGCGATGATGCGCACGACCCAGGCCAACCCGACATCCGTCTCAAACACCATCATCTCGATATGCGGACGCAACTCGGCAAAGTCCGTCTCACCGCTCATGGCACTCGCCATCATCATCATGCTGGCGGCAGAAAGCAGCACGCCCAGCAACGCCGCCCCCGTCAACATCGACCGAAACGGCAACACCGCGGCCGATATTCGTTCCCGTTCTTTCAGGCTGTACAGCCCAAACAGCGCCACCCCAAACAGCAACATCAAATCCACATACAACCCAAAGCGCAGTGCAATGCTGACCGAGTCGCTCATCAATCACTTCACTTTGAACGTAACGTTGCCGGTGATCGGGTGGGTGTCCGACGACACGGCGCGCCATTCGACTTTGTAGGTGCCGACAGGCAGTGGCGAAAGCGGTGTGATGACCATGGTTTTCGGGTCGCTGCCGCCGGAGACTTTGGCTTTCATGGGCATGGGGGAGTGCGCCATGCCAGGCATTTCCGTCATGACCAATTTTGCGCCGGAGAACTGGGTCATGAGGTTTTCCGAGAAGTGCAGTTCGATCTTGCTCGGTGCCGCGCCATTCGCACCTTCCGCCGGAGTGGAGGAGAGCAGTTTCGGGTGTGCTTGAGCGAGCGCGCTCATGAGCAGTCCAATGGCTACAGCGGTAGTTTTAATCATGCGCATGCAAGGCCTCTTACCGCTTTAAGCGGTTGTTTTTTTGGTTGTTGAGTTAATGCGTTTAGAACCACAGCCGAATGCCAAGAACAAGGCGTGCTTCGCTGCGATCCTCACCTTCATCGTTGGCGTAATCGGCGGTTTTGCCGTAGGTGCGGTTCCAGGTCACGCCGATGTAAGGCGCGATTTCCCGGCGGATTTCATAGCGCAGGCGCAGGCTGGCTTCGGTGTTGGATAACCCGGAACCGACACCCCGTTGCGGATCGTTTTTGCCGTAGACGTTGAGCTCGGCGGTCGGCTGCAGAATCAGTCGGTTGGTGAGCAGGATGTCGTAGTCGCCCTCAAGTCGTGCAGCGGTTTGGCCGCCTTCGCCGATGAAGGCGGTGGCTTCGGTTTCGAAGTTGTACAGCGCCATGCCTTGCACGCCAAACGCGGCCCAGGTTTGCGGGTCGCCAGGTTTGAAATCCTGGCGAATGCCGGTCACCACGTCCCACCACGGGGAGATTACGTGCCCCCACAGGGCTTGGATTTCGGCGTCTTCGGTTTTGCCGTTGGTGCGTTCGCCTTCGGAGCGCAGCCACAGGCGATCGATGTCGCCGCCGATCCAGCCGGAGAGATCCCAGGCCAGGGTGCTGCCGTCGTCAGCGTCCTGCCATTCAAGTTTGTCGGCGAGCAAGTAATGGTTGAGCGCGGTGTCATGCACCTTGTGGCCGGACGGACTGGCATACACGGCGGCGCGGTCGGCATCGGTCAGCGCCGGGATCGGCGTGCGGCTTTCGGTCGGCGCGGCGGGCTGCATCTGGCCGTCGTCCATGCTTTGCATTTGGCTATGGTCCATGCCCGGCATCTGGCTGTGATCCATGTTCTGCATGTCGTCGGTGGCGGCCATCGCCGAAGAGAGTGTCAGGCTCGCGGTCACGAGTGCCAAAGAGAGGGGAGTGAGTCTGGTCATGGGTAGCGCCTCATTCTTCCACGCGAACTTCACGGAACATGCCCATTTCCATGTGGTACAGGAGATGGCAGTGATAGGCCCAACGGCCGAGGGCATCGGCGGTGACCCGATAGCTGCGTCGGGAACCGGGCGGCATGTCGATGGTGTGTTTGCGCACCATGAACTCACCGTTCTCGTCTTCGAGGTCGCTCCACATGCCGTGCAGATGGATCGGGTGGGTCATCATCGTGTCGTTGACCAGCACCACCCGAACCCGCTCGCCATATTTGAGGCGCACGGGTTCGGCGTCGGAGAACTTCACACCGTTGAACGACCAGGCAAATTTTTCCATGTGGCCGGTGAGGTGCAGTTCGATGGTACGGCTCGGGTCGCGGCCGTCCGGGTCTTCGAAGGTGCTGCGCAGGTCGGAATAGGTCAGGACGCGGCGGCCGTTGTTGCGCAGGCCCAGGCCGGGATCGTCGAGTTTGGGGGTGGTGGTCATGGCTTGCATGTCCACCAGCGGGTTGTCTTTTTCCGTCTCGGGATGGGACTGCATGCCGGGCATGGCCATGGCGCTGTGATCCATGCCCGCCATGCTGCCGTGATCCATCCCTCCCATGCCCATGTCATCCATGGTCACCAGCGGTCGAGGGTCCAGCGGCGGTACCGGCGCGGATAAACCAGCCTTCGCTGCAAGCGTGCCGCGTGCGAAGCCAGTCCGATCCATCGACTGGGCGAACAAGGTGTAAGCCGCTTCGGTCGGTTCGACAATCACATCGTAGGTCTCCGCCACCGCAATGCGAAACTCATCGACGCTCACCGGTTTGACGTGCAGCCCATCCGCAGCGACCACTGTCATTTTCAGCCCGGGAATGCGCACGTCGAAGTACGTCATGGCGGAGCCATTGATGAAGCGCAGGCGCAGCTTCTCGCCCGGCCGGAACACGCCCGTCCAGTTCGAGTTCGGCGCCTGGCCGTTCATCAAGTAGGTGTAAGTCGCGCCGCTGACGTCGGCCAGGTCTGTGGGATTCATCTTCATTTCGGCCCACATCTTTCGGTCGGCGACCGTGGAACCCCAACCTTTCTCGCTGACGTCGTGGATGAAATCACCCACGGTGGGCTTGTTGTAGTTGTAGTAGTCCGACTGTTTTTTCAGCGTCTTCATCAGGTCGACGGCGTCTTCGTCGGTCCAGTCGGTAAGCATCACCACATAGTCGCGGTCGTACTGGAAAGGCTCCGGTTCCTTCGCATCGATCACCAACGGCCCGTAAACGCCGGACTGTTCCTGTAAGCCTGAATGGCTGTGGTACCAGTAAGTGCCGTTCTGCCGGACCTTGAACTGGTAAACGTACATTCCATCCGGCTCGATGCCGTGAAAGCTCAGCCCCGGCACGCCGTCCATGTTGGCCGGCAACAAGATGCCGTGCCAGTGAATGGAGGTGTCAACGTTGAGTTTATTCTTCACCCGCAGCGTCACCGTGTCGCCTTCGCGCCAACGCAGCAGGGGCCCGGGAATACCGCCGTTGATGGTCATCGCGGTGCGCGGGTTGCCGGTGATGTTGACCGGGGTTTCGCCGATGAGCAGGTCGAAATCGGTGCCCGCCAGCACCTGAGGCTCGCCGGGACTGGTGACCGCCCAGACAGGCGTGCGCCATAACCCGAGGCCGCCGAGGAGCCCGCCCGCGGCCAGGCCCTTCACGAAGGTGCGTCTTGATGTGTTGGAATGCATGCCGTGTTCCCGGTCCGCCAGCGTGGAGAGAGCTTGATGACGAGGCTAACGGGCGGTGCCTTTCAGCAGGCTGAGGCGCAGATTACAGTTTTGACAGGTTCAAGCCGTATCTATTGGCGTGAATTGGGTGTTGACGCTGCGGCCACAGTGCCGCCACCGCAATTGATATACGAAGACGACTTCAACCAGCGTTGATCCGGATAGTAAGAAAACAACAACTGCCCATCCTTCATCGAATCAATCAACTTGTGCGCAATCGCCGGCCGCACAGCCGGACAACCCAGGCTTCTACCAATCCGGCCATTCGCTCGGGCAAGCACCGGACTGACATAGGGCGCCCCGTGAATAACGATCGCCCGCTCAAATGCGTTGTCATTGAAACCCGGCTCCAGACCTTCCATGCGCAAGGAATAACCGTTCTGGCCGACATAGCTCGACTGGGTGCGGTACAAACCGAGGCTGGTGGCAAAGCTTTCATTCTGGTTGGAGAACTTGACCGCCATGTTCTCGCCGCTGTTGCGACCGTGGGCAACCAGTTCGTGGAACAGTAATTTACGTTTCTTCAGATCGAACACCCACAACCGTTGTTCGGTCGAAGGCAGTGAGTAGTCGATGACAGCAAGTCTTTGGACAGGTGCTTTACCTTGGGCCAAGCTGCATTGGGTCGCGCGTACGGCCAGCCCGATGACTTTGGCGTTGGCGCCAGGTGCTGCTTTGAGCAGCGCGGCTGCAAGCGAATCGGCGTAGGCTGCCGGTACCGAAACTGACGTCAGCAGCAGGGCCGTGAATAGGAAACCAAAGCGGTCTAGCGCCATATGTAAGTCTCACATTAATGCTTCGAGTCTAGCAGTGTGCAGGATGCTAGCCGTTGAATACGGGGCGATTAAGGATTATCCATGGGGCAGTTAACAAGGTTATTCGTCATAAGCCGCATCTTTTTTATGGGCTTTCTGATCAGCGGCGCAGCGATTGCAGAAAATTCGCCGATTGAGGCGGTATCTGCAGTCATCGGCAGAACTGGCGCAGCACCTGACGATTACGTCGCTCAAACGATTCAGGCGGCACTTGAGCCATTGAGTTCATCGTTTCCACCCTTGCTCACCTCCCGTGGCCATCAACGGGTGGATCCGAGTCGCGTGGTCATAGATTTTTACATGCATCGGGGTTATCGCTCGGCCTGGGCGAACGACAGCGATGTCATCCAGTTATTGAAAAGCCTGAGTGAGACCCAGGCCGATGGGGTGGACCCTGCGGACTTTCATATTGATGAGTTGGCGAACGCCAGAGCGTCGATGCAGGCAGCAGAGCCGACGGTGGCGCAACGGGCGGCGTTCGATATCGCGGCAACCCGGACCTTTATCACGGCGCTGCTGCAATTACGGCGCGGCAAGGTTGACCCTTCGCGTCTGGACATCCATTGGAATTTCGACCCTGTCGGTGCCGATCCTCGTGGAGACATGAATAACTTGTTCGCCGCGCTCGATGCTCATGACGTGGCACGCGCTTTCGCCGAAGCGCCGCCACAAGAGACGGTTTACCGCAGCCTGCGCGTGGGCCTGGCGCAACTGCGCAAGGTTCGGGACGCGGGCGGCTGGCCGAAGATTGCCGAAGGCCAATCGCTCAAGCCAGGCATGGATGACGCTTCTGTCGCGCAGTTGCGAGCACGTTTGGTGGTGGGTGGTTATCTGGCCCCTTCAAAGAAGCAACGCACTGATTACGACGACAGCGTCGCCACGGCGGTGAAAAAGTATCAAGCCGAGCAATACCTGGGGGCGGATGGCGTGGCGGGGGCCGCGACACTGGCTGCGTTGAATGTGCCCGTAGAGGCGCGGATAGACCAGGTTCGGGTGAACATGGAGCGCGCGCGTTGGTTGCTGTTCAAACTTCAGGGCACTTTTGTCATCGTTGATATTGCGGGTTACAAAGTGGCGCTCTATCGCGACGGTAAAGCGATATGGCGTTCCCGGGTTCAGGTCGGTAAGCCGTTCCGCAGTACGCCGGTGTTTCAATCCGAGATTACTTATGTAACGTTCAACCCCACCTGGACCGTGCCACCGACCATCCTCGTCAAAGACATGCTGCCGAAGATTCAACGAGATCCTGGCTACCTTGCCGCCAACCGTATAAGAGCCCTTGATCGAGAGGGGAATGTGCTCGATCCGTCGACCGTCGACTGGGATAACGCGCGCGGTATCACGCTGCGACAGGATGCCGGGCCGGATAACTCGCTGGGGCAGGTGGTCATTCGGTTTCCCAATGACTATTCGATTTATCTCCACGACACGCCGCATCGCGAGTTGTTTGCGCAATCGCGCCGTGCCACCAGTTCAGGCTGCATACGAGTGGAGAACCCACTGCAGTTAGTAGAGCTACTGTTCAACGACCCGGTTCGTTGGAACAGCGCCGGGATACAGGCCCAGTTGGCTAACGGCAAGACCGAAAACATCAGGCTTCCCGTCAAGGTGCCGGTGCTGTTGGCTTACTGGACCGTGGACCTGAGTAACGATGGTCGAGTGATGTTTAAACCCGATGTATACGGGTACGACTCCGCGGTACTGCGGGGGTTGAATCTGCCTTCGGAACTGCCCGTTCTGGATGTGCTACGAGCAGGAACTTCCGCTGTCGCGACGGGGCAAAACCGGCAATGGCCGTGAAGGAAGCGGGACTTGCAGGTCATTGATGCACCTACGATGCAAGCGCTCTGCGTCTACCTTTGCGCTCCGTCGCAGATTCAGGAGTTGGTAAAGCCCCAAGGTTGGCTCACCTGTTGAAACTAACACAATACAAAATAGTTACCGATCATCGATGTGAAGGGATAGGGAATTGACCATGGATGTTGCGCAAAAAAAAACCTCACTCATCACAGGTATGCTTGAGGTGCATGACCTCGATGAGTGCCGCAACATTCAAAAAGGAGCTGTTTTTATCATTGCCTCGGGGGCGTCCGCTAAAGATTTTCCATTGGAAAAGTTTGCAGACGTTCCGATGATCACGATGAACGGCGCCATTTCCATGTTCTCCGGGACAGGTATCAAGCCGTTCTTTTATGCCTGTACGGATCAAGGCTTTTCCCAACAGCAACCCGAACTGTTTTCACAGGCCATGCGTATTAGTCAGCGGGTTGCACTGTGGCAAGAGCACATCTGGCATACGACGGTAGCGCCTGAGGGCGAACTTTACTTACTCGGCCGAGCACCCAAGCTCTCCTGGACCGACCTGGTTTTCAGGGCCGATAAAGAACTCGTCAGAAGTCGCAAACTCGGAAATGGCCGCAATAGAACCCTTGGTTTCAGCAAGAACCTTAAACGCGGTTTTTTTGATGCCCGTACCGTGGCTTATCTGGCTTTGCAGATTGCGTATCACGTGGGGTTTACCAAGGTGTTTCTGGTCGGCGTCGACTTGAATCAGTCTGTAAGCCGTTTTTACGAAGGGGCCGGCACGTTCGCGTCGCCATGCCTGCTTGATCAGCATTTTTATACGCGAATCCTGCCGTCGTTCGAGATCTTGTCGAAGTACGTCGTGGATGATGATTTTCAGGTCTACAACCTGTCCAGTTCCTCAAGGATTCCGGGTGAGCTCATTCCCCGAGTGACGTTGGAAGAGATCGACAAGTTGATCTAAAGGTTGTTCGGGCTTTATTGAAATGGGCGGCCTCGAGGCGCCCATTTTTTGTTGGGGTAATTATGTCTGGCCCAGTTCCTCGCGCAAAAACTCCACCAACGCCCGTTGCAACTTGGTCAACGCGCCCTCCCGGCTGATCAATGCCAACTCGGTCGGTGGCAATTCGGGCAGGTCGGTGCACACACTGTGCTCAGGCAGTACCGCCGAAGCGGGCAGCACCGATACGCCCAAACCTGAAGCCACCGCCGCCTGAATGCCCGTCAGGCTATGACTGCCAAACGCAACCCGCCAGGGCCGTTGAGCCACATCCAGCAGGCGGATGGCCCGTTGACGGTAAATGCAGCCCTGCGGGAACAGCGCCAATGGCAATACCCCGTTGGCTGAATCCACGCCCGCCGCTGTTGTGGCTGGGGCAGACGGCCTCGAAATTCTACGGTCGTACGGCGGTGGACGAGGACTACAACGGTCTGGCGCTCGACGAATCTGAAGGCGACCGGATTGCCAGCGTCATGGGTGATGCCGACATTCTGTTTTTGAAGAACCACGGGGTGATCGTCGCCGGGCCAATCATCGCCGAAGCCTGGGATGATCTGTATCACCTTGAACGTGCCGCTCAGGTGCAGTTGATGGCGATGGCGACCCAGCGTGAACTCAAGCCGGTGCCCCATGAGATTGCCCAGCGGGCCTATGAGCAAATGCGCCTGGGGGATGCAGAAAGTGCTCGGGCGCATTTGCACAGTGCGATGCGGCGGCTTGCCAAAGGACATTTGCCCCATACCCCCCCGTAGACTAAGCTCACAAAAAATAAGGGTTTTGGGGTGTTGCCCATGCCTTACCCTTACAGGACGAGCTTTTGCCTATCCCCCTTCACGATCCGCACAACGCCACCGGCGTCACGTTGAAACGGTTACCTCTGCGCAAAGCAGCGGTACTGTTTATTGCGGTCGTGTGCCTGAGCCTGTGCGGTTTGCTTTACCTGCAACTGGAGCAATCGCGCCGGCATGACCTGGCATTGGCGCAAGTGGCGTCTACAAACCTGACGCGGGCCATGGCGCAGCAGGCCGAAGACACCTTCATGCAAGCCGATCTGGTGCTGACCAGTCTGGCGGACTGGATTCAGGCTGATGGTTTCGGCGCGCCCCAAAAGGCACGCTTGCAGAAAACGTTCGCCCGGCGGGTGCAGGCGCTGAATCAATTGCACGGGATATTTCTGTTCGACCAAAAGGGGCAGTGGGTCGTTACCTCTTTCGACGAACTGCCACGCGGACCTGGTGTGGGGGATCGCGATTATTTCAAGTTCCACCAGCAGAACGTCTCGTCCCTGGCGCACATCGGGCCGGCGATTCGCAGTCGGAAAAATGGCGAATGGATCATCCCGATATCCAAACGGGTGAACGACAAGAATGGCAATTTCCAGGGCGTCTTGTTGGCCGGCATCAAGATGGCGTACTTCGATCAGTTCTTCAAAAGCTTCAGCATTGATGACAACGGTTCGATGTTTTTGGGCTTGACCGACGGAACGCTGCTGGCGCGACGGCCGTTTGTGGAATCGCTGATTGGCACATCACTGGCCAAGAGCGAGATCTTCGAGAAATTGCTGCCCAACGCGCCCTCCGGTAACGCAATGTTCAGCTCGCTGGTCGATGGTGTTGTGCGGTTGTATGGCTACCGTCAGCTCGACACTTATCCGCTGGTCGTGTCTGCCGCCTCGTCCAGGGATTCGATTCTCAAGGATTGGAACGACACGGCGTTTCGCTCCACGGTCATCGTTGCCTTGGTGGTGCTGGGCGTGGGGTTGTTCGGTTGGGTGTTCCTTTATCAGGTGCGTGTCGGCGAACAGGTCGAGGCGGATTTGCGCAAGGCGAAGGAAGCGCTGAAGCTGATCGCGACCCACGACAGCCTGACCGGCCTGGCCAATCGCCGGCTGTTCGAGGGAGCGCTGGACATCGAGTTCGGCCGAGGTGCCCGGCAGTCGAGTTCGCTGAGCCTGATCATGCTCGATATCGATTACTTCAAGCGCTACAACGACGCTTACGGCCACGTGGCAGGGGACCATTGCCTGGCTGAAGTGGCGGGGGCGGTGAAGGGGTGCTGCCATCGAAAAGCCGATTTGGCCGTGCGGTACGGCGGTGAGGAATTTGCGGTATTGCTGCCCGACACCGACATTCACGGCGCGATGGTGATTGCCGAGCAGATCCGCCGCAGCGTCATGGACAAGAACATCATCCACAGCGGTTCACCCTCGGGCTTCGTGACGGTCAGTCTGGGTTGTTATTCGTTTGTGCCGACGGGGCGGGACAGCATGGAAGTGTTCATCGAACGTGCGGATGCGGCGCTGTATCAAGCCAAGCATTCGGGGCGAAACCGCTCGGCGGTGCTGTCGATGGAGGGCGGTGTCGAGGCTCTGCTGCGTTCGGATCGTTGAGGTGTCTCTCGATGTTGTTTCACCCGCGCAACACCCCGGCCAGCCGGCTGTCTGCCTGTCAGATCCTCTTCAATTGATCGTCTAGAGTTGCGGTAACGCTGCCGATCCCGGCAGGTCTCCCCACCGCACGGATGATCGTCAGAATGTTGATTACTCAAGCATTGACAGCCGTTGCTATAACCGTTGCAGCCTGCGCCATCTTTCCGCTTGCGAGCCACGCTCAATCGAAAGTCACAGCCGAAGAAGCACACGCCATCGGCGTGGATGCCTACCTTTATTTGTACCCGCTGTTGACCATGGACATCACCCGCAAGCAATTCACCAACATCGAATCGGGCAAGGAATTCGGTAAAGGTCCGATGAATATGTTTGTCAGCGTGCCGCAGTATCCCCCTACAGATTTCAAAGGGGTGGTGCGCTCGAACTTCGACACCTTGTATTCCATTGCCTGGCTGGATTTGACCAAAGAACCGCTGGTGATCGCAGCGCCCGATACGGCCGGGCGTTTTTACCTGCTGCCGATGCTCGACATGTGGACCGATGTATTTGCCTCACCGGGCTGGCGCACCACGGGCACCCAAGCGGGACAGTTTCTGGTGACACCGCCGGGCTGGACCGGGACGGTGCCTGCCGGACTGAACCATCTGCCGGCGCCTACGCCCTTTGTCTGGGTCATTGGCCGCACCAAGACCGACGGCGCTGCGGACTACGCGGCCGTGCACAAAATTCAGGCTGGCTACACCGTGACACCGTTGTCCCGGCAGGGTAAAAGCCCCGAGCCGGCCAGCGTGAACATTGACCCGGCCGTGGACATGAAGACCCCGCCAAAGATCCAGGTCGACTCAATGTCGGCGGCCGACTACTTCGCCTACGCCGCCGAATTGCTCAAAGTGCACCCTGCGCACATCACCGACCAACCGATCCTGGCGCAGATGAAGCGTATCGGTATCGAACCCGGAAAATCCTTCAACATGGATGCGCTGGACCCTGAAATCAAAGCAGCGCTTCAGACCGCGCCCGAAGACGCACAGACGTTGAAGACGTGGGAGGTTCCAACGCTCACTCGCGTGGTCAAGGCCGAAGGGTAGGTTCAATCTGACCATGCGTTTGTTTGGGTTCAAGCCCGAGGTGTTGAACGGCAAGTGGAACCTGCCGGCGGTCACATGCCGGTGTGTAGCAACCAAATGACAGCAGCCGACGATCTCCAATCATCGGCTGCCTTTACGCGTTCAGCTGCCTGTTCCGCCTCCGGCACCGCCGGTTCCTCCCCCCGCAGCACCCGTGCCACCCCCCGCGCCAGAGCCGCTGTTTCCACCGTTACCGCCGTTGCCACCGCTGGAAGAGCCCGACCCGCTATTGCCGCCGTCAGCGTTGTGGCCGCCCGAAGGTTGGCCAGGGTTATTGTTGGGCGCCATTGTCGAGCCGCCGATTGAACCCGATTGGGTGCCGGTTGCATCAGCGCCATCGCCTGAGGCTGCAAAAATGCCGACGGACATGGCGGACAGCACTCCAGCCAGTAATAGCGAAGTCATTTTGATGGTCATCATGGTGCGTCTCCAAAGATGAGTCGTTACCTGATGTTGGTATGAAGGGCAGGGCGGTTGGTGCCGATTGGTTGACGAGTGGTCGGCGTGCGTTTCAGGCGAAAGCCTCGCGCAGGTGGCTGATCGCTGCTTCTACTGTCATTCCCGGTGCAGTCGGCGGATCAGGCCGTTCACAAAACTCACGCCAGACAAACAGCGTCAGCTCGGCACCGTCGGTGATGCTTTCCGGGTGGGGGGATGAGAAGGTCTCTAGCACTCTGTAGCGTGCATCCTGCCAGAACAAATCCTCGACCCAGTCGTAGATCGGTATGACATGAAAGTGAATCGGATGGCCGGGCACATGTCCGTAGCGACCGATGTACAGCCGTTTGGGTTTGACCAACGTTTCGACAATCCGTTGAGTTTTCGCCAGCAGCGGGCCGAGCTCGGCGAGGGCGCTTTCGGGCAGTTCGTGGAGCGCGCTGACGTTCGCTCGGGCGCCGAGCATCATGTAACCCGGCAGTGCCGAGTTAAGGCGGTGGTTGACGATCCAGTGTTCGGTTTCATGGAGGATGAAGTGCTGGGGGATGAGGGGCATGTCATGACTTCCTTTTCTTGCGCGATAACAAACGATGGCGACGTACCCAGTCGGGAGTACGCGGGCGTTGCTTGCAATTACAGGGCTGCAGCCGTCGATTGGCAATGGTTGTGTGAACGGTTCTTTAATTGCGGCAATGACTCGCGCTATCCCTGCGCCAAGGCCCGGCATGGCTGCTATGGTCAATAAACGTTCGGCCAGTGTCCTGGTAAAAAAGCTCGCGAGCGTCGCATCCCGTTCAGGCAATCGATTGACAGGATCAAGTGCATGGATATGACCGCCGTTACCACCGTCACCGCTCCCCGTCATACGCCGATAACCCGTAACCTGGTGTTTGTCGTCGGCTTGCTGATTGTTCTGGGTGTGCTGATCGCCCTGTTGGCCTTGTTCAACATTGCCGGGAGGCTGGACGCCCAGGACCTGGCCAAGACCACGTTCTACACCCAGCGTGCGCTGGAAAATCGCATCACCGCCTCGAAAAACTACGTCGCCAGTTATGCAAACTGGACGAGCGCCTACGACCATTTGAACGGCAAGGTCGATGTGCAATGGGCCTACGTCGAGCAGAACCTGGGCAAAACCTTGTTCAGCATCGATCACTACGATGGCGTCTTCGTGGTCGATCATCAGCAAACCAAATACGCCGTGGTGCGCGGGCTTCAGGTGCAGGAGGCGGCGACCATCTCTCTTTCGGCATCAATGGAGACACTGATACAGGCAGTCCAGCGTCAGGAAAGCCTCATTGATCCCGTCAGTCAGTTCACGCTGTTCGAGGGTAAACCGGCATTGCTGACGGCTGCCGCGATCGTCCCCAATGACGAAAGGCCGGCGGTCGATCATCAAAGCACCTCGGTGCTGGTGTTCGTCGACCAATTAAGCCCTGACAAGCTCAGCGCCCTGAGCGCCGATTACGGTTTGCATGATTTAAACCTGGCGCCTGATAACGCCATCTCGCCCGACAGGCCAGCCGTGGCACTGACGGACACCGGCTACAGCCTGGTTTCCCGACTTGAGCAACCGGGTCACCAGTTACTCTGGTCGCTGCTGCCGCCATTGGGCGGCGCGCTGTTGGTGCTGGCGTTGTTAACAGCTTATTTCTTCCGGTATGTCTTGCGCACGTCCGGGCACGTGGATGCCAGCTACACCAGCCTGGATTTATCGAACCAGGCGCTGGAGGCCAGTGAAGAACGTTTTCGTGCCGTGGCTGAGGCCGCTTCCGATTGGATCTGGGAAATCGACGACAAGCATTGCATCTCTTATCTGTCAGGACGTTTCGCCACCGTCACCGGTTTTTCCGATCAGCAATGGATAGGGCAGGACATCGGGCAACTGCTCAATTGCGATACGCTGCCCTTGTCGCTGTGGCTGCATAAGCTTAATGAAGAACAGTCCGTCAGCCATTTGCGCTGCTCCTATCGCGATCAGTCGGGGCAACAACGTATTTGCCGGGTTTCGGCACGACCGATCCATCGCAAGGGCGCGGTGCTGGGCTATCGCGGAACGGCCAGCGACATCACCGATGAAGTCGCTGCCCATGCCCAGATCCAGCATCTGTCGTTGCACGATGCCCTGACGGGGCTGCCGAATCGCAACAAACTGGCGCGTTTCCTCGACGAGGCCCTGGCGCAGAAAGGGCATTCGGCGGCGCTGGCGCTGTTGATGATCGATCTGGATAACTTCAAGCCGATCAACGACTCCCTTGGCCACCCGGCTGGCGACGCCGTACTGCTGGAAGTCGCCACCCGATTGCGCGAGTGCACGCGGGACATCGATCTGGTCGCCCGGCTCGGTGGTGATGAGTTTGTGCTGGTGCTCAACGGCATGGACAGCCACGCCGAAATCGACCGGTTCTGCGAACGTTTGCTCGAGAGCCTGCACCAGCCGATTCATTACGAGCATCACACGCTGCACATCGGCGCGAGCATCGGTGTCGCCTTGAGTCGGCGTCAGGGTCACATTCCCAATGAGCTGATCCGGTGTGCCGACATTGCGCTGTATCAGGCTAAATCCAACGGCAAGAAAACCTGGTGCTACTTTGCGCCGCACATGAACGATCAGATCCAGCACCGCCGACAATTGGAGAACGACTTGCGCCGGGCGATCAAGAACAACGAGTTCGTGATGCATTACCAGCCGCGCTACAACATGGGCGGCAAGCAGGTGGTTTCGGTGGAAGCGTTGCTGCGCTGGCAGCATCCGGAACAGGGGCTGCTGAGCCCCGACGAGTTTATCCCTTTGGCTGAGCAGACTGACCTGATCGTGCCTTTGGGGCGCTGGGTGTTGCGCGAAGCCTGTGAAACGGCCCTGACCTGGCCCGGTGCGTTGATGGTGTCGGTCAATTTGTCGCCTGTGCAATTTGCCCGCAGCGATGTGGTGGAGGACGTCAGGGAGGCATTGATCCAGACCCGTTTGCCGGCCAGTCGTCTGGAGCTGGAAATCACCGAAAACGTGATGCTCATCGATGTGGAGGGCGCGTTGGCGACCATGAATGCGCTCAAGGAACTGGGCGTGCGGTTGAACATGGACGACTTCGGTACCGGCTATTCGTCCCTGGGTTACTTGCGCACGTACCCGTTCGACGGGATCACGATCGACAAGCGTTTCATCTCGTCCATGAGCGGCGGCGGCAATGACCGCGCCGTGGTGCAGGCGATCATCAACCTGGGCAAAGCCATGGGCTTGACCGTGACGGCAGAAGGCGTCGAGACCCTGGAGCAACTGGACTTCCTGGTCTCGGACCAGTGCAATGAGGTGCAGGGTTTCTACTTGAGTCGGCCTATGGAAAAGCAGGCGTTGCTGCCATTGCTCAAGGCGTCGCATGACGAGTTTCCAGTGTAGGGACGTGCCTTTAGTCGCCTGACTCGCTCGTAGAGGCAACTGCCGGGGCGCACCCCCGGTCACAACTGGACATCGACCCTGCGTTGCGAGCGTTGGAACATGAAGAACCTGAAAATCGCGACATTCAACGTCAACGGCATGCGCGCCCGACTGCCCAACTTGCTGGCCTGGCTTGCGCGAGAGCAACCGGACATTGCGTGTTTGCAGGAGCTCAAGTCGGTCGACAGTGCTTTCCCCGCCGCCGAGCTTGAGGCCGCTGGCTACGGCGCGATCTGGCAAGGTCAGTCGTCGTGGAACGGCGTGGCGATTCTGGCGCGGGATGCTCAGCCGCTGGAGAGTCGTCGAGGCCTGCCGGGTGATGACAGCGACACCCATAGCCGGTATCTGGAGGCCGCCGTGCACGGGATTCTGGTGGGCTGCCTGTACCTGCCCAATGGCAACCCGCAGCCGGGGCCGAAGTTCGATTACAAGCTGGCGTGGTTTGAACGGCTGATCCATTACGCGCAGACGCTTCAGGCCAGTGAGCATCCCGTGGTGCTGGCCGGTGACTACAACGTGGTGCCCACTGACCTGGACATCTACAACCCGCGATCCTGGCTGAAGGATGCGTTGCTCCAACCTGAAAGTCGCGAGTGTTATCAGCGCCTGCTGGCCCAGGGCTGGACCGATTCCTTGCGTCATCTGTATCCGGAGGATCGGCTCTATACCTTCTGGGATTATTTTCGCCAGCACTGGCAAAAGAACTCAGGGCTGCGCATCGACCATCTGTTGCTTAACCCGGCGCTCAGCCCTTATCTGCAGGAGGCCGGCGTCGATGCCTGGGTTCGCAACGAGCCCCACGCGAGTGATCATGCGCCGACGTGGATTCGGTTGAGTTCGCGCAAGCGGCGTTAAGATTGAAGTGTGTGGCGATTGGCTAAATCAATTGTCAGTCGAGCCGCTTTATCCCTTATACATGGCGCCCTTCGGCGGAGAAATCCGGCCCCCAGCATAAGGATCGAGCAATGAGCGAGCCACACCTGAGCAATCTTGCGTTGTACCTGCAGCGCCTGGGCTTCGACGCGCCTCCGGCGCCGACCCTGGAAACCCTGCGCCAACTTCAACTGCGCCACACCGGCGTCTTCCCGTTCGAAAACCTCAGCACGTTGTCGGGCCAGCCGGTGCTCATCGACCTGCCGTCAATCGAGCAAAAGGTCCTGCGCGATGGCCGCGGTGGTTACTGCTACGAACTCAACAACCTGTTCCTGGCCTTGCTCCAGGCACTGGGCTTCGATGCTTGCGGCATCTCCGGCCGAGTGGTCATGGGCCAACCCGAAGGCGCGTGGACCGCCCGTACACACCGCTTGAGCGTGGTAACCCTGGACCGCGTTCGCTACATCACTGACGTCGGCTTCGGCGGCATGGTGCCCACCGCACCGCTGATGCTCGATACCCCGGCTGAACAGTTCACACCTCACGAACCCTATCGCATCGAGCAGCACGAGGATGGCTACACCCTGCGCGCCAACGTCGCCGGCGAATGGCGGGCGATGTACATTTTCGATTTGCAGCGCCAGGAAGACATCGATTACGCCGTTGGCAACTGGTACGTCTCGACCCACCCCGAATCGTCTTTCGCCAGGCAGCTGATGGTGGCGCGCACCGGCGAAGGGTGGCGCCGCACGCTGAACAACGGCAGTTTTGCGATTCATCGGATCGGCCGTGAGACTGAGCGGCGGCAGGTGACTGATGTGGATGAATTGATGGGTGTGTTGCGCAGCGAGTTCGACATTCGGGTGCCGCGGGAGGCGGCGTTGCGCCGGGTTATAGAAGGGTTGATTCAACAGCCCTGAACCTCACAGCTCCAGCCCCTCCTGTACCACCGAAAGCAGAGTGTCTTCGGTCATGGCAATCGCATCCGGCTGTTGCCCGGATTGATCGATCGCTTGCAGCCACCACTGTGTCTCGCCGTGTTCGTTCACGGTTCGCAGCATCGAAAGAGCCTTTGCCTGGGTGCGGATTTCGACCCGCCCGGCACCATCCTCAGTGAAACGAGCGACGGGGTCGAAGGTGATGCTGTGGTGGTTGCCTTCAATCAGTAACTGGTCGATGGCGTAGTCGTAGGTCGCCCCGTCGAGATGACGCTCGAAGACGTGCGTCGGCACTCGCCGAATGTTCAGCCCGGCTTCGCTGAGCGGCGCCAGCCAGGCTTCGATGAGGTGGTACAGCTCGTAAACCTGTGCAGGCCAGCTGTCTATCTGCTGATCGGCGCAATGTGTCGCGTCGTCGCTGGACTGCTGGGTTTGCTTCAGTTTCGCGGCGAGTTGGTCAGCCTTGCTCATGTCGATTTCCTATCGTGGTCTCAGTGAGAGCGTACCTCTATCAAGGTAGTGCACGTCTTGCCTTGCGTCATGTTGCCGGGAGGTTTTGGCTTCAAGGGGCTTGCCCCGCCAAAGGGCGAATCGCTCAAGGGTGTTCATGGTCGTGAGGGGGCCCGGGATTTTGTGTCACTTTGGATCTTCTGGACTCGGCGCCACGCCCAGTGGGTGATCAGCCCGACTGCCGCGCCATCGATCAGCCAGAACGACCACAGCAACCGCCATTTCGGGTGAAGACAGACCAGCCCGGCGATCGCCACCCCAGCCAACACGCCAGTCGCCCAGTTGGCATAACCCTTGGCGCTGAGCCAGGCGTACAGCGGCGTGAAGCCTACGAGCAGCGGCACCATGCCGAAGACCACGCCACCGACCAAAACAGGCACAAAGACGCCGACGCCAACCCAGAGGCCAACCTCCAGGTCAGGGGAATCCATGGCAAAGGGCACGGCAATCGCCAGGGCTTGCACGGCGACCACGGTGCAAAACGCGCCAAAGGTCAGGGGCAGGATCTGGGCAAGGTGTTCGAGTGTTGAGCGGTCATTCAAGGTGTCGGCTTCCATGTCCGTAATTGTCCGCCAGGGCTGCGGAGCGGCAGAGTTTAACAGGGAAGCTGCGGCGCAAGTCTCTAGTGTGGAATGGCCATGTGTCCATCATCTGACTGACAATTTGTATACAACTATATAGACATTTGTCCTGAGTCTTGCATACAGTGTGCGCATAACAAAAACCAGGGAACCCCCCAACCATGAAAACGCCCCATGTTTCACACCAACGGCCTGAGGACGAAAATCTCGGGATCGGCGCGAATATGGCTTACGGCCTGCAACACGTTCTGACCATGTACGGCGGTATCGTCGCGGTGCCTTTGATCATCGGCCAGGCGGCCGGTCTCTCGCCGGCGGACATCGGTTTGTTGATTGCTGCTTCACTGTTTGCGGGGGGCTTGGCGACATTACTGCAAACGCTGGGTTTACCGTTTTTCGGCTGCCAATTGCCGCTGGTACAGGGCGTGTCGTTCTCTGGCGTCGCGACGATGGTGGCGATTGTCAGCAGTGGCGGGGAGGGCGGGTTTCAATCGATTCTCGGGGCGGTGATTGCCGCGTCGTTGATCGGCCTGCTGATCACGCCGGTGTTCTCGCGAATCACCAAGTTTTTCCCGCCGCTGGTCACGGGCATTGTGATCACCACCATCGGTCTGACGCTGATGCCAGTGGCTGCGCGCTGGGCCATGGGCGGTAACAGCCATGCCCCGGACTTTGGCAGCATGGCGAACATCGGTCTGGCGGCGGTGACACTGGTGCTGGTGCTGCTGTTGAGCAAGATCGGCAGCGCGACCATCTCCCGCTTGTCGATCCTGTTGGCCATGGTCATCGGTACGGTGATCGCGGTGTTCCTTGGCATGGCAGACTTCTCGTCCGTCACTCAGGGCCCGATGTTCGGCTTCCCGACACCCTTCCATTTCGGCATGCCGACCTTCCACTTCGCCGCGATCCTGTCGATGTGCATCGTGGTCATGGTGACCCTGGTGGAAACTTCGGCTGACATCCTGGCAGTGGGTGAAATCATCGGCACCAAGGTCGACTCCAAACGCCTGGGCAACGGCCTGCGCGCCGACATGCTGTCGAGCATGATCGCGCCGATCTTCGGCTCCTTCACCCAAAGTGCCTTCGCTCAGAACGTCGGGCTGGTGGCGGTGACCGGGATCAAGAGCCGTTTCGTGGTGGCTACCGGCGGTTTGTTTCTGGTGATCCTCGGTTTGCTGCCATTTATGGGTCGCGTCATCGCTGCTGTACCGACTTCTGTCCTCGGCGGCGCCGGTATCGTGCTGTTCGGCACCGTGGCGGCCAGCGGTATTCGTACGCTGTCCAAGGTCGATTACCGCAACAACGTCAACCTGATCATCGTCGCCACCTCCATCGGCTTCGGCATGATCCCCATCGCTGCGCCGAACTTCTACGACCACTTCCCAAGCTGGTTCGCCACGATCTTCCACTCGGGCATCAGCTCGTCGGCGATCATGGCCATCGTGCTGAACCTGACCTTCAACCACCTCACTGCCGGTAACTCCGATCAGCAGTCGGTATTCGCGGCCGGTACTGAGCGCGTCCTGCGTTATCAGGATCTGGCGGCGTTGCGCGAAGGGGATTATTTCAGCGAAGGCAAACTGCGTGACTGCGACGGGAATGAAATTCCGGTGGTGGAGGCGGTTCATGAGTCGAACGAGCATCGAGCGGCTCACACCAAAAGCAGTGAGCATGTCTGACAGTTGTATTCGCTTAAAAGGCTGGTAGATCAAAAGATCGCAGCCTCGTTTCACTCGACAGCTCCTACAGTGGAACGCAATTCTCTGTAGGAGCTGTCGAGTGAAACGAGGCTGCGATCTTTTGGCCACAAAAAAGCCCCTGAACCTTTCGATTCAGGGGCTTTTCGATATTGCTGTCTGGCTCCACGACCTGGACTCGAACCAGGGACCCAGTGATTAACAGTCACTTGCTCTACCAACTGAGCTATCGCGGAATGGCGTGTATGTTACTGATTCAAAAAGAGAAGTCAAGCACCTGTTAGCAGTTTGACGGGTTCATGGGGACGGACGGTGGTTTATCGACCGTGGGCGGTTACCAGAATCGTCTCAGAGGTCTACCATGGCCGCCCGGAAGTGGTTACACGCGCTGCCGGCCATTCGCCGAAAAGGTACGCGCCATGAATCACCCAACCACCACACCTAGCCACAACGGGGTGTTCGCATGAGCATCGCTCAGATCAGCCTGCCCAAAGGCGTCGGCCCTCACGCCGAAAAACTGTTCGACGCAATCACTCAGGCCAGCACCGCTGACGAATTGAACCGTGCCGGTGGCAAGGCCGAAGGGTTTGTCCTGGGCCTGGAAAGCACCAAGGCCATCAAAAGCCAGGTAGCCGAATCGCTCTATGTCGCCTATGACGACGCTGCCAGCCAGCGCGCAACCGAACTGGCCTAACCGCCGAAGGTGACGGTGGCGAGCATCAGTTTGGTGTACAGCATCGTTGCGGCCAGCTGCACCAGCCACAAGGCCAGGCCGCCGAGAAACACGCCGGCAGCGACTTGCATCACCAGGTTGTTACTGCGTTTGGCCGGGGTGCGAGGCACGAAGTGGTCCAGCTCATCGCGGTCGGCGCGTAGGTCATCGTTTTTCATGTGGGCTCTCGTAAGAATTCGGGTGTACATAAAACCTGTGGGAGCGAGCTTGCTCGCGATGAGGGCATCACATTCAACATTGATGTTGGCTGGCCGGCCGCTATCGCAGGCAAGCCAGCTCCCACATTTAATATGTGTGCAGTCTAGAGCGGTCGTTTGCTGCGCTGGGATTTATCTGAGACAAATAAAAAACGGGAAGCCATTTGGCTTCCCGTTTTTCGTATCACCGGACGACTCAGATCACCGCAACGATGGCCTTGGTCACGACGTCGATGTTGCTCTGGTTCAACGCGGCGACGCAGATGCGGCCGGTGTCCAGGGCGTAGATGCCGAACTCGCTGCGCAGGCGGGTCACTTGCTCAACCGTCAGGCCGGAATAGGAGAACATGCCGCGCTGACGACCGACGAAGCTGAAGTCACGTTGTGGCGCGTTTTTCGCCAGCAGGTCGACCATCTGGATGCGCATGCCGCGAATCCGCAGGCGCATTTCAGCCAGTTCTTCTTCCCACTGAGCGCGCAGTTCCGGGCTGTTCAGTACAGCGGCGACAATGCTTGCACCGTGGGTCGGCGGGTTGGAGTAGTTAGTGCGGATCACCCGTTTGACTTGCGACAGCACGCGCGCGCTTTCTTCTTTCGATTCGCTGACGATCGACAGAGCGCCCACGCGCTCGCCGTACAACGAGAAGGATTTGGAGAACGAGCTGGAGACGAAGAAGGTCAGGCCCGATTCAGCGAACAGACGCACGGCAGCGGCGTCTTCGTCGATACCATCGCCAAAGCCCTGGTAGGCCATGTCGAGGAACGGTACGTGACCTTTGGCTTTCACCACGTCCAGTACGTTATTCCAGTCCGCCGGGCTCAGGTCCACGCCGGTCGGGTTGTGGCAGCACGCGTGCAGGACAACGATGGAGCCGGACGGCAGGGCGTTCAAGTCTTCCAGCAAGCCAACACGGTTCACGTCGTGGGTCGCGGCGTCGTAGTAGCGATAGTTCTGCACCGGGAAACCGGCCGTTTCGAACAGCGCGCGGTGGTTTTCCCAGCTCGGGTCGCTGATCGCCACGACAGCGTTCGGCAGCAGTTGCTTGAGGAAGTCGGCACCGATTTTCAGTGCGCCAGTACCGCCAACGGCTTGGGTGGTGATGACGCGGCCAGCGGCGATCAGTGGCGAGTCATTGCCAAACAGCAGTTTCTGTACGGCCTGGTCGTAGGCAGCAATGCCGTCGATCGGCAAGTAGCCACGGGAAGCGTGTTGAGCGACGCGAATCGTCTCGGCTTCGACAACGGCGCGCAGGAGTGGAATTCGCCCCTCCTCGTTGCAGTAAACACCGACCCCCAGGTTGACCTTGTTGGTACGGGTATCGGCGTTGAATGCTTCGTTGAGGCCCAGGATTGGATCACGTGGTGCCATTTCGACAGCGGAGAACAGGCTCATTTTGCGGCGGCTCTGAATGGAAAGTGGAGGGACGTGTCGCGCTCCAGCCGAATGCACTAGAGCGGTGCACAAACGGGGAGCTAGTATAGAGGCCATCCGCGATTGATGGCGACAGACGATTCGGCTTTTGCGGTAAGTTTTTCCGATTATTTCTCGATCGTTAGTCGATTGGCATCGTCAAAAGTTTTACCCGATGTAGGACGTTTGCCTTGAAAGCGCGGGCAATCGGCTCCACATTGAGCACAATCCAGTTTTTTCCTCGGGCGACATCGGTCGTTTGCGGTCTTTCCCGTTGCTGCCCGGTTCGCCC
This sequence comes from Pseudomonas sp. NPDC098740, assembly GCF_044760065.1. NCBI lineage: Bacteria > Pseudomonadati > Pseudomonadota > Gammaproteobacteria > Pseudomonadales > Pseudomonadaceae > Pseudomonas > Pseudomonas sp. NPDC098740. Next base: position 313,488 of record NZ_JBIWAM010000002.1, read on the forward strand.
GGACAGGCGCGAACCCAGAGGTTTTTCATGTCTGAATTCCAGCTAGTCACCCGCTTCGAGCCCGCCGGCGATCAGCCGGAAGCCATCCGCCTGATGGTCGAGGGCATCGAAGCCGGGCTGGCGCACCAGACGTTGCTCGGTGTGACCGGCTCGGGCAAGACCTTCAGCATCGCCAACGTGATCGCCCAGATTCAGCGTCCGACCCTGGTGCTGGCGCCGAACAAGACCCTGGCCGCGCAGTTGTACGGTGAGTTCAAGGCGTTCTTCCCGAACAACGCCGTCGAATACTTCGTTTCCTACTACGACTACTACCAGCCCGAAGCCTACGTGCCGTCTTCGGATACGTTCATCGAGAAAGACGCCTCGATCAACGATCACATCGAGCAGATGCGATTGTCGGCGACCAAGGCACTGCTGGAGCGAAAAGACGCGATCATCGTTACCACGGTGTCGTGCATCTACGGTCTGGGCAGTCCGGAAACCTATTTGAAGATGGTGCTGCACGTGGATCGCGGCGACAAGCTCGATCAGCGTGCGTTGTTGCGTCGCCTGGCAGACCTGCAATACACCCGTAATGACATGGAGTTTGCCCGTGCGACCTTCCGGGTCCGCGGCGATGTAATCGATATCCACCCGGCGGAATCCGATTTCGAAGCGATCCGCATCGAGCTGTTCGATGACGAAGTCGAGAGCTTGTCCGCCTTCGATCCGCTGACCGGCGAAGTGATCCGCAAGTTGCCGCGGTTCACGTTCTATCCGAAAAGCCACTACGTGACCCCGCGAGAAACCCTGCTGGGTGCCGTCGAAGGGATCAAAGTCGAGTTGCAGGAGCGCCTGGACTACCTGCGCTCCAACAATAAACTCGTTGAGGCCCAGCGCCTGGAGCAGCGCACCCGTTTCGACCTGGAGATGATCCTCGAACTGGGTTACTGCAACGGCATCGAAAACTACTCGCGCTACCTGTCGGGCCGTGAATCCGGCCAGGCGCCACCAACTTTGTTTGACTACCTGCCGGCTGACGCCTTGCTGGTGATCGACGAATCCCACGTCAGCGTGCCGCAGGTCGGCGCCATGTATAAGGGCGACCGTTCGCGTAAAGAGACGCTGGTGGAATACGGTTTCCGTCTGCCGTCCGCGCTGGATAACCGGCCGATGCGCTTCGACGAGTTCGAAAACATCAGCCCGCAGACAATCTTTGTCTCGGCCACACCGGGCAATTACGAGGCGGAGCACGCCGGTCGCGTAGTCGAGCAACTGGTCCGTCCGACTGGCCTTGTAGACCCGCAAATCGAAATCCGCCCGGCGTTGACCCAGGTCGACGATCTACTCTCGGAAATCGGCAAGCGCGTCGCGCTGGAGGAGCGGGTGCTGGTCACCACGCTAACCAAGCGCATGTCTGAAGACTTGACCGATTACCTGGCCGACCACGGCGTGCGGGTGCGTTATCTGCACTCGGACATCGACACCGTGGAACGGGTCGAAATCATCCGCGATCTGCGTTTGGGCACCTTCGATGTGCTGGTGGGGATCAACCTGCTGCGTGAAGGCCTGGACATGCCGGAAGTCTCGCTGGTGGCGATCCTCGATGCGGACAAGGAAGGCTTCCTGCGTTCGGAGCGCTCGCTGATCCAGACCATCGGCCGGGCGGCGCGCAACCTCAATGGTCGGGCGATTCTCTATGCGGATCGCATCACCGGCTCCATGGAGCGGGCGATCGGCGAAACCGAGCGTCGTCGCGACAAACAGATTGCCTTCAACCTGGCCAATGGCATCACGCCCAAGGGCGTGTTCAAGGACGTTGCCGACATCATGGAAGGCGCCACCGTGCCGGGGTCGCGCAGCAAGAAGCGCAAAGGCATGGCCAAGGCCGCCGAGGAAAACGCCAAGTACGAAGCGGAACTGCGCTCACCGGGCGAGATCGCCAAGCGTATCAAGGCGCTGGAAGAGAAAATGTACCAACTCGCCCGCGACCTGGAGTTCGAAGCAGCGGCGCAGATGCGCGACGAGATTGGCAAGTTGCGTGAGCGGTTGATTACTGTCTGAGTTTTGCAGTGCCTGAACCGGCCTCATCGCGGGCAAGTCGGATCGCCGCACCGCCGCTCCCACAGGGTTTGTGGGTGGACACAAATTATGTGAACACCCTCAATCCTTGTGGTAGCGGCGGTGCGGCGATCCGACTTGCCCGCGATTGGGGCGCCTCGGTCTCAATGTGCTTCGCCAGCCTTCAGTCCCGCCGGCAACGCCTTGGTCAGCAACACCGCCAGCATGCTGATCCCCAGAGCAATCCCGACAAAGTGAAACGCATCGTTGTAAGCCATGATCGACGCCTGCTGATGCGCAATTTCACTGAGCTTGCCCAACGCTGCCGTCTCACTGCCAAACCGATCCGTCAGCGACGCCATGCGGTCGGCCACCTGCGGGTTGGTCGGCACAATCGCTTCACGTAAATAATCAAAGTAAGTCTTGGTTCGCGCATCCAGCAACGTGGCGAGGAGGGCGATGCCGATCGCGCCGCCGAGGTTGCGCAGGATGTTGAACAGGCTCGACGCCGACCCCGCGTCCTGCGGCAGGATGTAAGCAGTAGCTATCAACGAGATGGTCACCATGATCAGCGGCTGGCCCAGCGCGCGGATGATCTGGATTTGATTGAACTGCGGCCCGGCGAAGTCCGGGTTCAGTACGCCCGATGAAAAACTCGCCAATCCAAATAGCCCGAAACCCAACGTGCACAGCCATCTCGGCGAGACGTACTTCATCAGCTTCGGCACCAGCGGAATCAGAAACAGCTGCGGCACGCCCATCCACATGATCACTTCGCCGATTTGCAGGGCGTTGTAGTTCTGGACCTGCGCCAGGTACAGCGGCAACAGGTAGATCGAGCCGTACAGTCCGACACCCATCCCGACACTGGAAATACTCGATAAACCAAAGTTTCGATTGCGCAGGATGCCGAGGTTGATCAGCGGATTGGGCTTGGAAGTCTGCACGATCATAAAGGTGATCAGGCTGACTAGCGCGATGCTGCCCAGGGTTACGATCAGGCTCGATTCCAGCCAGTCCTTGCGATGGCCTTCCTCCAAAAACACCTGCAAACAACCGAGGCCGACGCCCAGCGTGAGAATGCCCAGGTAGTCGGTGCTTTTCAGTAGTTCCCAGTGGGCTTCTTTCTTCTCCAGGCCGTACATCAGACCGGCGATCATGATCAGGCCCGGCGGAATGTTGATGTAGAAGATGTATTCCCAGCCCCAATTCTCGGTCAGCCAACCGCCGAGAGTCGGACCGATGGAGGGCGCGAAGGTTGCGGTCATGGCGAACATGGCCATGCCTTTGGCGCGGTGGTGTTCGGGGAGTTTGATCAGCGTGAGGGTGAACGCCAGCGGGATCAGCGCGCCGCCGGTGAAGCCTTGCAAGGCGCGGAAGACGATCATGCTTTCCAGGCTCCAGGCCATGGAGCAGAGCAGGGAAGCGGCGAGAAACCCGAGGGACACCCACACCGCCAGCCGTCGCGCCGAGAGCAACTGCACCAGCCACGCCGTCAGCGGGATCATGATGATTTCCGCCACCAGGTACGAGGTGGAAATCCACGAGCCTTCTTCCAGGGTGGCCGACAGCGCGCCCTGAATATCTTTGAGCGATGAGTTGGTGATCTGGATGTCGAGCACCGCCATGAAGGCGCCGAGCATCACGCTCATTACCGCGATCCAGTCCCGCCGGGTCGGTTCGCCGACCGGGCGGATCAGTTGATCACCGGCCATCGTCAGGCGTGTCTTTGATGTTCACTTTGGCGGTGACCGACATGCCCGGACGAATCTTGCCTTGCAGCGGATTGTTCGCGGCGAAGGTCAGTTTTACCGGAATCCGTTGTACGACTTTGGTGAAGTTGCCGGTGGCATTGTCCGGCGGCAACAGGCTGAACTGCGCGCCCGAAGCGGCGAACAGGCTGTCGACTCGTGCTTCGATGGGCGTGTTGCTGTAGGCATCGAACGTCAGCTCGGCTGTTTGGCCGGGCTGCATGTGGCCAATCTGGGTTTCCTTGAAGTTGGCCTGAATCCAGATGTCCTGATCCGGAACGATCGACATCAGGTAAGCACCTGCCTGCACATACTGGCCTTCGCGGGCGGCGCGCTGGCCGACCAGGCCGCTGATGGGCGCGTGGATTTCGCTGCGGGTCAGGTTCAGTTCGGCCTGGGCCAGATCGGTTTTGGCGTTGGCGATCATGGCGTCGAGGCGTTTGATCTCGGCGGCCAGGGAGTTGATTTGTTGACGCTGACTTTGTGCGTCCGCCTGGGCCTTGGTCACTTGCGAGCGGGCGATGTGGTTGTCGGCGGAGAGGGTGGTCACCCGTTCTTCCGAGACGTAGCCGGGTTTGCGCAGGGTTTGCGCGCGAGACAAATCGATCTGCGAACGACCGAGACTGGCCTGGCTGGACGCGACTTGCGCCTCGCTGGCGGCGATCAGACTGGCTTGCTGAGTCAGTTTGCTTCGGGCTTGCAGGCGTTCGGCTTCACGGGTGGCGAGGGTGGCGTTGGCGCGGTCGACGGCGAGGTGGAAGTCATCGCCTTCGAGCTTGATCAGCAACTGACCTTTCTCGACGTGCTGGTTGTCCTGCACCAGCACCTGATCGATGCGCGCGCCCAATTGACTCGACACGCGGGTGATCTCGCCCTGGACATAAGCGTTGTCGGTGCTTTCATAGAATCGCCCCTTGAAGAACCACTGGGCGAAAAAGCCCCCGGCAATCAGCAGGACGAGCAGCAGGAAAATAAACAGGCGACGCTTGAGTTGGGCAGGCATGGGCAGACTGTAGTCGAGAAATTGTAAGGAAAGTTATCAGTGGTCAAATCTGGCATACAGCGAATGATGGGTAAATGCCATCGGCTGATAATCGGCCATTCACCAAGGCTAGAGCGCGTTGTAGACGCAACCTTGGCTTAAATGCCCTGCTCACTGGAGCCGGGCGGGCAACGCCTGTTACCATTCGCCCTTTGTTTTATCTTCATTTCGAGACTTGCCATGACCACCGTCCGCACTCGCATCGCGCCATCGCCTACCGGGGATCCCCACGTAGGTACCGCTTACATCGCTTTGTTCAACTACTGCTTTGCCAAGCAGCACGGCGGTGAGTTCATCCTGCGGATCGAAGACACCGACCAATTGCGTTCGACCCGCGAGTCCGAACAACAGATTTTCGACGCCCTGCGCTGGTTGGGCATCAACTGGAGCGAAGGCCCGGACGTTGGCGGCCCGCACGGTCCTTACCGTCAGAGCGAGCGTGGCGACATCTATCAGAAGTACTGCCAGCAGTTGGTCGAAATGGGCCACGCTTTCCCGTGCTTCTGTACGGCCGAAGAACTCGACCAGATGCGCGCCGAGCAAATGGCCCGCGGCGAAACCCCGCGTTACGACGGCCGTGCGCTGTTGCTGTCCAAGGAAGAAGTCGCGCGTCGCCTGGCCGCTGGCGAGCCGCACGTGATCCGCATGAAAGTGCCGAGCGAGGGCGTTTGCGTGGTACCTGACATGCTGCGTGGCGACGTCGAGATCCCGTGGGATCGTATGGACATGCAAGTGCTGATGAAGACCGACGGCCTGCCGACGTACTTCCTGGCCAACGTGGTCGATGACCACCTGATGGGCATCACCCACGTTCTGCGCGGCGAAGAGTGGCTGCCATCGGCACCGAAGCTGATTCTGCTGTACGAGTACTTCGGCTGGGAACAACCTGAGCTGTGCTACATGCCGCTGCTGCGTAACCCGGACAAGAGCAAGCTGTCCAAACGCAAGAACCCGACCTCGGTGACGTTCTACGAGCGCATGGGCTTCATGCCGGAAGCGATGCTCAACTACCTCGGTCGCATGGGCTGGTCGATGCCGGACGAGCGCGAGAAGTTCTCGCTGCAGGAAATGGTCGATAACTTCGACCTCAGCCGCGTCTCCCTCGGCGGGCCGATTTTCGACATCGAGAAACTGTCTTGGCTCAACGGCCAATGGCTGCGTGACCTGCCGGTGGAAGAGTTCGCTTCGCGCCTGCAAACATGGGCGCTGAACCCGGAATACATGATGAAGATTGCGCCGCACGTGCAAGGACGGGTTGAAACCTTCAGCCAGGTCGCACCGCTGGCCGGTTTCTTCTTCGCCGGTGGCGTGAACCCGGACGCCAAACTGTTTGAATCCAAAAAGCTGTCGGGCGATCAGGTCCGTCAGTTGATGCAATTGATTTTGTGGAAGCTGGAAAGCCTGCGTCAGTGGGAGAAGGACAGCATCACCGCAACGATTCAAGCGGTGGTCGAATCTCTGGAGCTGAAGTTGCGTGATGCCATGCCACTGATGTTTGCCGCGATCACTGGCCAGGCCAGTTCGGTATCGGTGCTCGATGCGATGGAAATCCTGGGGCCGGACCTGACCCGTTTCCGTCTGCGCCAGGCGATCGACTTGCTGGGCGGCGTGTCGAAGAAGGAAAACAAGGAGTGGGAAAAACTCTTGGGCAACATCGCCTGATCCCCACTGTTCTCTGTAGCAGCTGCCGAAGGCTGCGTTGGGCTGCGCAGCAGCCCCTTATGGCAGCAACACAATCTTGTCTGAAAGGGCAGGGTGGCCGAATCGCGAGTGCTGCGCACTCGAACGCAGCCTGCGTCAGCTGCTACAGGGACGGATACGGCCTCGGATTTACGGGGTTTAGCGGTAAGTGATTGTTATGTCGGCAAAAAACTTTGAAATATTTTAAAAATAAGTTTGACAGCTTTCCGATGCGCCATTAAGATTCGCCCCGTCCTCAGCGATGAGGGGCTATAGCTCAGCTGGGAGAGCGCTTGCATGGCATGCAAGAGGTCGACGGTTCGATCCCGTCTAGCTCCACCAATTTACACTTCAAGGTCTGGCCACACCGGTCTTGAAGCGATCAACACTCAGCGTTGATCTGTTGTATAGAAGGGTTTGCGTCCCCTTCGTCTAGTGGCCTAGGACACCGCCCTTTCACGGCGGTAACAGGGGTTCGAGTCCCCTAGGGGACGCCAGTTTTACAGAAGCGATGTTGCAAGATGTCGCTCCGCCGCGAGGCGAAAAATCCGGGGCTATAGCTCAGCTGGGAGAGCGCCTGCATGGCATGCAGGAGGTCAGCGGTTCGATCCCGCTTAGCTCCACCAATTTTACAGTTCAAGGTCTGGCCACACCGGCCTTGAATCGATCAGCTCTCAGCACTGATCAGTTGTATAGAAGGTTTTGCGTCCCCTTCGTCTAGTGGCCTAGGACACCGCCCTTTCACGGCGGTAACAGGGGTTCGAGTCCCCTAGGGGACGCCACGATTACCCGCTCTGCGGGATTTTATAAGGGTCATTCAATTATTGAATGGCCCTTTTGTTTGTCTGGCGTTTGGCCAAATCCCCTAATTCTTTCAAACTGTTCTTCAGACCAGCGGTCACATCCACGACTTGCGTAAAATTATTATGAGAATAATATTCTATTCGTAATATTCGGAGGCAACGATGAACGATAAAAAAGCTCAAACCCGCGAACGCATCCTCAAGGCTGCCAGCGCAGCGCTGATTCAGCGCGGCCCGGCCGAACCGAGCGTGGGCGAAGTGATGGGCGCGGCCGGCCTGACCGTCGGCGGCTTCTATGCGCACTTCGAAAGCAAGGACGCGATGATGCTGGAAGCGTTCAAGCAGTTGCTCGGTCATCGCCGTGGCTTGATCGCCGACATGGACGCCGAATTGACCGGCGAAGAACGTCGCGCGTTGGTTGCTGCGTTTTATCTGTCACGCAAACACCGTGATTCCTCTGAGTCCGCGTGCCCGATTCCGGCGTCGGTCGGCGAACTGGGTCGGCTGCCGGACGCGTTCCGTGTTGCACTGAATGAGCATGTGGAGTTGATGGTCGCGCAGTTGGCGGCCAGCCCGGAAGACACCGACAAAGCCTTGGCCGACATGGCCTTGATGGTCGGTGGTTTGGCTCTGGCGCGCGCGCTGGGGCCAGGAGAGTTGTCCGATCGATTGCTGCGCGCCGCCAAATCGGCGGTGCTATGACCTGACGGCCTTGGCCTGAGGAGTGAGAGCGATGAGCACGTTGAAGTGGGTTCGTGGGGTTAATGGCACCTTGGGCTGGGTCGCACCAAAACTGGTTGCGAACATAATGCGACTGGCATTCATGACGCCGCGCGAGCTGCCGCCGCGTGATTGGGAATTGCCGCTGCTGGCGAAGTCCGAGCGAATCACCTTGCGTTTCGGCCTCTCGGCACTGCGTTGGGGGCAGGGCCCGGCCGTGTTGCTGATGCATGGTTGGGAGGGTCGGCCAACGCAGTTTGCCAGCCTCATCACCGCGCTGGTCGATGCCGGTTACACCGTGGTGGCTCTGGACGGCCCGGCTCACGGTCGCTCACCGGGCAACGAAGCGAACGTCGTGCTGTTTGCCCGAGCCATGCTTGAAGCCGCTGCCGAGTTGCCGCCGCTGCAAGCCGTCATCGGCCACTCCATGGGTGGCGCCAGTGCCATGCTTGCCGTTCAGTTGGGCTTGCGTACCGAAACCCTGGTCACTATCGCTGCCCCGGCGCGGATTCTCGGCGTGTTGCGCGGTTTCGCCCGTTACGTGCGGTTGCCACCGAAAGCCCGTTCAGCGTTCATTCGTCAGATCGAAAGAGACGTCGGCATGCGCGCTGCGGCGCTGGATGTCGCGCACTATCAGCTCGACATGCCCGGCCTGATCGTTCACGCGGAAGATGACTGCTACGTTCCGGTCAAGGAATCGCAGCTGATCAACGAGGCCTGGTTTGACAGCCGTCTGTTGCGCCTGGAAGAGGGTGGTCATCAGCGGGTACTGGCTGACCCTCGGGTGATCGAAGGCGTTCTCTCGTTGCTCGCCGGTCGCAGTCTGCAATCGCGCCAATCGGCCTGAGCATCCGTTACACTGCCCCGGTGAAAATTTTCTGACCGGGAGTGGGGCATGGGCTGGGATCGGGCAACGCCATTTATCATTGATCTGGAAGTCGGCGCAGAGGACATCGATGGGCTGGGTCACGCGAACAACGCGGCGTACGTGACCTGGCTCGAACGCTGTGCCTGGCGCCACTCCCAGCGGCTTGGCCTGGACCTGGTCGAGTATCGTCGGCTGGATCGGGCGATGGCGGTGGTGCGGCACGAGATCGATTACCTGGCGGCCGCCTATGAAGGCGATGAGTTGCAATTGGCGACCTGGATCGTCGATTGGGACCAGCGTCTGAAAATGACCCGACACTTCCAGTTGAAGCGCCCCAGCGACAACACCACGTTGCTGCGGGCGCAGACCACTTTCGTCTGCATCGAACTGTCGACCGGCAAGCCCAAGCGCATGCCAGCGGAATTCATCGAGGGCTACGGCCCTGCGTTGCAAGTCGCGATCTAATTGGCGGTTTCGAGTAAACTGCCGCACGTTTTTCGTTGAGTGTGTTTTTCATGCAAATTGCTTTGGCGCCCATGGAGGGGTTGGTCGACAACATCCTGCGGGACGTGCTGACCCGTGTGGGCGGTATCGATTGGTGCGTGACCGAGTTCATTCGGATCAACGATCAACTGCTCACGCCCGCCTATTACCACAAATTCGGCCCGGAACTGTTGACCGGCGCCCGCACCGCATCCGGCGTGCCGCTGCGGGTGCAGTTGCTCGGTTCCGATCCGGTATGCCTGGCGGAAAACGCCGCGCTGGCTTGCGAGCTGGGGTCTGAGGTGATCGACCTGAACTTCGGCTGCCCGGCCAAGACTGTAAACAAGTCCCGTGGCGGTGCGGTGCTGCTCAAAGAGCCTGAGCTGCTGAACCAGATCGTCGAACACGTGCGTCGCGCCGTTCCAGCGCACATTCCGGTGACTGCCAAGATGCGCCTGGGCTTCGACAGCCCGGACGGTGCGCTGGTTTGTGCTACGGCCCTGGCCGAAGGGGGCGCGGCGCACATCGTGGTTCACGCTCGGACCAAAACGGACGGCTACAAGCCGCCAGCCCATTGGGAATGGATCCCCCGGGTGCAGGATGTCGTCAAGGTTCCAGTGTTCGCCAACGGCGACATCTGGAGCGTTGAAGACTGGCGTCGTTGCCGCGAAATCAGCGGCGTTGAGGACATCATGCTCGGTCGCGGCCTGGTTTCGCGCCCGGACCTGGCACGGCAAATTGCCGCTGCGCGGGCTGGTGAGGACGTCGTCGAGATGACCTGGGCCGAGCTGCTGCCGCTGATTCAGGACTTCTGGCTGCAAGCCAAGGCGCAAATGACAGCACGCCAATCGCCGGGTCGCTTGAAGCAGTGGCTGGCGATGCTGACCCGCAATTATCCCGAAGCGGTCGAGCTGTTCACCGTGCTGCGTCGTGAGACCGAACTGGATCAGGTCTCGCGTTTACTGGGTCTTCAGGTGTCCGAAGCAGCCTGAAAAAATCTGTGAATAATCTCTTGAAAAGCAATCAGCGGTCCTTATTTGAGGATTACGCGATGCCGAATTCGGGCCGGGCCGTTTTTTGTGCCTGTCATCCAGATGATTTCAAACATTCAGCATGCTCTGTAGCAGCTGCCGAGCAGCGCGAGGCTGCGTTCGGCTGCGAAGCAGTCGTGAATTCTGCCTGCATGGTTTTCCTGAATAACCGCGAACTCTGACTTTACGACTGCTACGTCCGAATGCGGCCCAAACTGAACGCAGCCTCGCGGGCTCGGCAGCTGCTACAAGGTCCGCATCATTTGAGCAGTTTCTGGAAGTCGTCCACCGGCAGCGGCGGACTGTGCAAATACCCCTGATAGAAATGGCAGCCCAGCCCCTGCAAGAATTCCAGCTGCTCCGGCGTCTCTACCCCTTCGGCAATCACTTTCAATTCCAGGCTGCGGGCCATGGCAACGATGGCGCGGATGATCTCGGCGTCGTTGGGGTCGGTGGTGGCGTCGCGGATGAACGATTGGTCGATTTTCAGGGTGTCGACCGGCAGACGCTTGAGGTAAGTCAGCGAGGAATAACCGGTGCCGAAATCGTCCATGGCAAAACTCACGCCGAGTTTTTTCAGGCGACACATTTTGCTGATGGTGTCCTCCAGGTTCTGGATCACGATGCCTTCGGTGATTTCCAGTTTCAGCAACGAGCAGGGCAGACCGTGGCGGGCGAGGCTGTGTTCGATGCGTTCGACGAAGTCGTTCTGGCGAAATTGCCGCGGGCTGATGTTCACGCACAGGCTGAAGTCCAGCGGATCGACCAGGCCTTTGGCGATCAGCTGTTTGAAGGCGCTGCAGGCCTCGTCGACGATCCAGGTGCCAACTTCCAGAATCAGTCCGCTGTCCTCCAGCACCTTGATGAACTCGGTGGGTGATTGCGCGCCGAGTTCCGGATGGTTCCAGCGCACCAGCGCCTCGGCGCCGATGATGCGGTCGTTCCGGGCGTCGACCTGAGGCTGGTAATGCACGCGAAACTCACCCCGGGAAAGGGCCAGGCGCAGGTCGGTTTCCATGCGCAAGCGTTCGCTCGCCGCCTTCTGCATGGTGTTGTGGTACATCTGCGTGGTGTTGCGGCCCGAATCCTTGGCCCGGTAGAGGGCGATGTCGGCGCGTTTGAGCAGGTCGGTCGGGGTCGAACCGTGATCTGGAATCAGCGCGATGCCGATGCTCGGGGTTACTTGCAGGCGTTGTCCGTCGAGGAACATCGGCTCCGACAGCAGTTCACGCAAGGTGTCCGCCAGTTGCAGTACTTGCTCGCTGACCTCGTTGCGCGAGCCTTCGAGCCCGCTGAGCAGCACCACGAATTCATCACCGCCCAAACGCGCGACGGTGTCTTCCATGCGCACGCTGGCTTCAAGGCGCGCTGTGATGATTTTCAGCACGGTATCGCCCACCGGATGACCGAGCGAATCATTGATGTGCTTGAAGTGATCAAGGTCGAGAAACATCAGGGCGCCGCGCAGGTTGTGGCGCTTGAGCAGGGCAATCTGCTGACTCAGGCGATCCATCAGCAGGGCGCGGTTGGGCAGGTTGGTCAGCGGGTCGTGGTAGGCCAGGTGACGGATCTGCGCTTCGGCGTTTTTCAGCAGGCTGACGTCCCGCGCGGTCAGCAGTAGGCAGGCGGTTTCGTTGAGGGTGATCGGTTCTACCGAAACTTCGACGGTCAGCAACTCGCCGCGTTTATTGCGTCCGAGCATTTCCTGATGAAGTACCCGACCCTTGATCTGGAGTTCGGCGAGCAGCGCCGAACGTTGTTTTTCCTCGGCCCAGATGCCGACCTGATACACCGTGCGACCGACCACTTCATCGGCGCGGTAGCCGGTCAGGCGGCAGAAGCCATCGTTAACCTCCAGATAACGCCCGGTGTCGCGCTCGGTGATGGTGATGGCGTCGGGGCTGGAGTGGAAGGCCTTGGCGAACTTCTCTTCGCTGGCCTTGAGCGCGGCTTCCGAGCGTTGCTGCTGAGTGATATCGCGCAGGGTGGTGACGATGCACGGCTGGTCGCCGACGCTGATCTGGCGGCTGGAAATCACGCAGGTCAGGGCTTGCCCGTCTTTGTGCTGAACGAGGATCGCCACGTTGTTCAGACCCTGTTCGCGGATGACCTGCTCGATGCGTCGCAGGCTTTGCGCCGAAGCGTCCCATAGACCGATTTCGTCGGCGCCGCGGCCAATCACGTCGGCGGCGCTCCAGCCAAAGGCCTGGGTGAAGCTGGAGTTGATCTCGATAAATTGGCCGGTGTCCTGACGGGTCACGCAAATCGGGTCCGGGCTGACCTGGAACAGGGTGGCGAACTTCTCTTCGGACGCCACCAGAAGCTGCTCCCGCTCAACCTGGTCGGTGATGTCGAGCAGCGTACCGGCCATGCGCAGCGGGACACCGTTTTCATCGCGATAGAGCCGGGCGCGGCTTTCCAGGTAGCGCGAGCTACCGTCCAGCAGTTGCACGCGGTAGGTCAGTTGATAATTGCCGGCAGGGCCTTCTCGCAGGCTGCGATAGGCGTCGCGCATGGTGTCGCGCTCTTCGCCGGGCACGCCTTCAAAAAAATCGTCGAAGGATTCATGGAAAGGTATGGCTTCCATCCCGTGCAGTTGGGCGGCGCGAGCCGATCCATACAGCATGCCGCTGGGAATGTGCCAGTCCCAGGTGCCGAGTTGCGCTGAATCCAGCGCCAGGTCGAGGCGCTCCTGGCTGTCTTTCAGGGCATGTTCGGCGGCTTTGCGTTCGGTGGTGTCAAGGAACGTACTCAGCAGATAAGGCTGGCCTTCGAGCTCGACCTTTTGCGCGCTGAGGATGCCGTCGTGGATCTGGCCGTTGCTGGCACGAAATTGCACCTCCATGTTGATCAGTTCGCCCTTGGCCTTGGTGGCTTTGACGAGTTGCGCCCGTTGCTCCGGATTCACCCAGAGGCCCAGTTCCAGGGTGGTGCGACCGATGGCGTCCTGCACTGGCCAGCCAAACAGGCTTTCGAAATACTGGTTGGCTTCGCTGATCAGGCCGTCTTCCTGGCGGGTCAGCAGGACCATGTTCGGACACAGGTGGAACAGCGTGGCGAAGCGTTTTTCCGAGCTGCTCAACGCCTGTTCGCGCTGGCGCTGGTGGGTGATTTCACGGATGACGCCAATCATGCGTGGCCGGCCGTGTTTGTCCGGCAGCAGGCTGCCGTTGATCTCCAGCCAGTGCAGGCTGCCGTCGGGCCAGCGGATGCGGTGATGCATCGCCTGTTCCAGCGGGGCGCCAGCGATCACCGCATCGAAGGCGCGAATGGTTTTGGCCCGATCCTCTGGCGGCAGCAAGTCGAGGTATTCCAGATCCGCCGGCAGCGGTTGCCGGGGATCGAAGCCGAACAGCGCCTGGGTACCCCGCGACCAGCTGATCTGCCCACGTTCGATGTCCCAATACCAGGCGCCCAAACGTGCACCGTTTAGGGCGGCCAGCAATTGTGGGGCGCTTTCCCAGCTTTGCTCGGACCGTTTTGGGTCAAGCGCCTGTATACGCGGCATCGGCGGAATACGGTCAACAGATTTCGGCATTGGCAAGCCTTGGCTGAGTGAGGTGTCAGGTTCAGTGACTCGAGGCTCTATAGACGTAGCACAGCTTAGCCGAGAGTCCCTGGCAGATCGATTTGTGCATCCAGCAAAGCCATGAAGGCTCGTGCCGCATTCGACAGCGTCCGCTCTGTGTGCAGGATATAGCCTAGCTGGCGAGTGAGTTGTATGCCCGGTAAAGGTATTCGCGCAACCTGATCATCAAGCATGGTGCGCGGCAACACGCTCCAGGCCAGGCCGATCGAGACCATCATCTTGATGGTTTCCAGATAATTCGTGCTCATGGCGATGTTCGGCGTCAGGCCTTGAGCTTCGAACAGGCGCCGGACGATGTGGTGAGTAAAGGTGTTGCCGCCGGGGAAAACCGCCGGGTGCAGGGCAATGTCCGCCAGGCTGACCGGGCCATGACTGATCAACGAGTGCTCCGGGGCGACCACGAAGTCCAGCGGGTCGTCCCACACCGGCGTGGCCTTGACCAGTGCGTGGGGCTCCGGCGCCAGGGTGATGACCGCCAGTTCGGCACGGCCATGGAGGATTTCTTCGTAGGCCACTTCCGAATCGAGGAACTGAATATCCAGCGCCACTTGCGGGTAACGTCGGGTGAACTCCCTTAATAAGGGGGGCAAGCGGTGCAGGCCGATGTGGTGGCTGGTGGCCAGTGTCAGGCGGCCGGTCACTTCGCCGGTCAGATTGGTCAGGGCGCGGCGCGTGTCGTCCAGCACATTCAGAATCTGATAGGCCCGCGGCAGCAAGGCGCGTCCGGCTTCGGTCAGGCTCACTTCACGGCCCAGGCGATCGAACAGGCGCACCTTCAATTGCTGTTCCAGCCCGGCAATGCGCTTGCTGATGGCCGGTTGCGTCAGGTGCAGCCGTTCGCCAGCGCCGGAGAAGCTGCCGGTCTCGGCAATCGCGATAAAAGCATTGAGGTTGGCGAGGTCCATTGCGGTATTCCAGTTGGTTATCCAAAGCATGAAAAATATGAATTTGAGTTATTTAATGTAACCCCCTAGGATCGACCTCACAAGCCAAGGGGTTATTGAATCTCTCAAGACCCAGAGGTCTGTGTGGCGAGTTTGTTAGTTCAAATTCGGATGCCAGAAGTCCATAGCCAAGGCGCTGCGACGAGTCATAGCGTGCTATGGCGAGGAGCAGCAACGCAGGATATGGGCTACTGGCGCCGAAGTTGACTAACAAAACTCGCTACACAGACCTCTCCGGCATAGAAACACGCTGATGAGGACCGTCTGATGGCCGGCAAAACGCTTTACGACAAGCTGTGGGATTCCCATGAAGTGAAACGGCGCGACGATGGGTCGTCGCTGATCTATATCGACCGCCACATCATCCATGAAGTGACTTCGCCCCAAGCTTTCGAAGGCCTGCGTCTGGCCGGGCGCAAGCCTTGGCGCGTCGACTCGATCATCGCCACCCCGGACCACAACGTACCGACCACTCCGGATCGCAAGGGCGGCATTGAAGCGATCACCGATCAGGTCTCGCGTTTGCAGGTTCAGACCCTCGATGACTACTGCGATGAATATGGCATCACTGAATTCAAGATGAATGACGTGCGTCAGGGCATCGTTCACGTGATCGGTCCGGAGCAGGGTGCCACCTTGCCGGGCATGACCGTGGTCTGTGGCGACTCGCACACCTCGACCCACGGCGCGTTTGGCGCATTGGCCCACGGCATCGGGACTTCCGAGGTGGAGCACGTGTTCGCCACGCAGTGCCTGGTCGCCAAAAAAATGAAAAACATGCTGGTGTCGGTCGAGGGCAAGTTGCCGTTCGGCGTGACCGCCAAGGACATCGTGCTCGCCGTCATCGGCAAGATCGGCACCGCCGGCGGTAACGGCCACGCCATCGAGTTCGCCGGCAGCGCCATTCGCGATTTGTCCGTCGAAGGCCGCATGACCATCTGCAACATGTCCATTGAAGCTGGCGCTCGTGTTGGCCTGGTGGCTGCCGACGAAAAAACCGTGGCTTACGTCAAGGGTCGTCCATTTGCCCCGAAAGGCGCGGAATGGGATCTGGCGGTCGAAGCCTGGAAAGACCTGGTGTCCGACGCTGACGCCGTGTTCGACACCGTGGTCGAGCTCGACGCCAATCAGATCAAGCCGCAAGTCAGCTGGGGCACTTCGCCCGAGATGGTCCTGGCGGTTGATCAGAACGTGCCGGACCCGGCGAAGGAAATGGACCTGGTCAAGCGCGGTTCCATCGAGCGCGCCTTGAAATACATGGGTTTGAGCGCCAATCAGGCGATCACCGACATTCAACTGGACCGCGTCTTCATTGGTTCCTGCACCAACTCGCGGATCGAAGACTTGCGCGCTGCGGCGGTGATCGCCAAGGGCCGTAAAGTCGCTTCGACCATCAAGCAAGCCATCGTGGTGCCGGGCTCGGGCCTGGTGAAGGCGCAAGCCGAGGCCGAAGGCCTGGACAAGATTTTCCTCGAAGCCGGTTTCGAGTGGCGTGAACCGGGTTGCTCGATGTGCCTGGCGATGAACCCGGACCGTTTGGAGTCGGGCGAGCATTGCGCCTCGACCTCCAACCGCAACTTCGAAGGGCGTCAGGGCGCCGGTGGCCGTACGCACCTGGTCAGCCCGGCCATGGCCGCGGCGGCTGCCGTCCACGGTCGTTTCATCGACGTTCGCGAACTGATCTGAGGAACCGCACATGAGAGCTTTTACCCAACACACCGGTTTGGTCGCACCCTTGGACCGTGCCAACGTCGACACCGACCAGATCATTCCTAAGCAGTTCTTGAAGTCGATCAAGCGCACCGGTTTTGGCCCGAACCTGTTTGACGAATGGCGCTACCTGGACGTGGGTTATGCCTACCAGGACAACTCCAAGCGTCCGCTGAACAAGGACTTCGTCCTCAATGCAGAGCGTTATCAAGGCGCCAGCGTGCTGCTGGCCCGCGAGAACTTCGGTTGCGGCTCCAGCCGTGAACACGCGCCGTGGGCGCTGGAAGAGTACGGTTTTCGCAGCATCATCGCGCCGAGCTACGCCGACATCTTCTACAACAACAGCTTCAAGAACGGCTTGTTGCCGATCATCTTGAGCGACGCTGAAGTGGATGAGCTGTTCCAGCAGGTTGAAGCCAATCCGGGTTACGAGTTGACGGTCGACCTGCAAGCCCAGACCGTCACCCGTCCGGATGGCAAGGTCTACAGCTTCGAACTTGACGAGTTCCGCAAGCATTGCCTGGTCAACGGCCTGGACGACATCGGCCTGACCTTGCAGGACCACGAAGCGATTGCGGCGTTTGAAGCCAAACACCGTGCGAGCCAGCCGTGGTTGTTTCGCGACGTTTGATGTTTTGAGGTGACCGTTAAAAAGATCGCAGCCTTCGGCAGCTCCTACGCCGATCTCTGTAGGAGCTGCCGCAGGCTGCGATCTTTTGATCTTCAAACCCGACAACACATACGGATATCACCATGACCAGCAACGCCCAGCACAGCCAAGTCGTACAAAAGCAATTCGGTGAACAAGCCTCGGCCTATCTGAGCAGCGCCGTACACGCTCAGGGCACCGAATTTGCGTTGCTACAGGCTGAACTGGCAGGGCAGGGCGATGCCCGGGTGCTGGACCTGGGCTGCGGCGCCGGTCACGTGAGTTTTCACGTAGCGTCGCTGGTCAAGGAAGTGGTGGCCTACGATTTGTCGCAGCAGATGCTCGACGTGGTGGCCGGTGCCGCCGTCGATCGCGGTCTGACCAACGTGTCCACCGTGCTGGGCGCCGCCGAGCGCCTGCCGTTCGCCGATGGCGAATTCGATTTCGTCTTCAGCCGTTATTCGGCGCACCATTGGAGCGATCTCGGCCTGGCCCTGCGAGAAGTTCGCCGGGTGCTGAAGCCGGGCGGCGTGGCGGCGTTCATCGACGTGTTGTCACCGGGCAGTCCGTTGTTCGACACTTACCTGCAAAGCGTCGAAGTGCTGCGCGACACCAGCCATGTGCGCGATTATTCCGCCGGCGAGTGGTTGCGTCAGGTCAGCGAAGCGGGGTTGCATACCCGTAGCACCACCCGTCAACGGCTGCGACTGGAGTACACCTCCTGGGTCGAGCGCATGCGCACACCAGAGGTGATGCGCGCGGCAATCCTCGAGTTGCAGCAATCGATGGGTAATGAAGTACGCGAATATTTTGAAATTGAGCCCGATGGTTCGTTCAGTACCGATGTGCTGGTGCTGATGGCCGAGCGATAGACTTTTTCCGGGCGTGCCTCAGGGCGCACCGACTGATGACATGAGGAAAGCATGAGCAAGCAGATTCTGATTCTCCCAGGTGACGGTATTGGCCCGGAAATCATGGCCGAAGCGGTCAAGGTGCTGGAGCTGGCGAACGACAAGTACAGCCTGGGCTTCGAGCTGAGCCATGACGTGATCGGTGGCGCTGCCATCGACAAGCACGGCGTGCCGCTGGCTGACGAAACCCTGGACCGTGCACGCGCGGCCGACGCTGTACTGCTCGGCGCCGTGGGCGGCCCGAAATGGGACACCATCGAGCGTGACATTCGCCCTGAGCGCGGCCTGCTGAAGATTCGTGCGCAACTGGGCCTGTTCGGCAACCTGCGTCCGGCGATCCTGTACCCGCAACTGGCCGAGGCGTCTAGCCTGAAGCCAGAAATCGTGGCTGGCCTGGACATCCTGATCGTCCGTGAACTGACCGGCGGTATCTACTTCGGCGCGCCACGCGGTACCCGCACCCTGGAAAACGGCGAGCGTCAGGCTTACGACACCCTGCCGTACAGCGAAAGCGAAATCCGCCGCATCGCCCGCGTCGGTTTCGACATGGCCATGGTGCGCGGCAAGAAGCTGTGCTCGGTGGACAAGGCCAACGTACTGGCCTCCAGCCAGCTGTGGCGTGAAATCGTCGAGCAAGTGGCCAAGGATTACCCTGAAGTCGAACTGAGCCACATGTACGTCGACAACGCCGCCATGCAGCTGGTGCGCGCACCGAAGCAATTCGACGTGATCGTCACTGACAACCTGTTCGGCGACATTCTGTCCGACCAGGCGTCGATGCTCACCGGTTCCATCGGCATGCTGCCGTCGGCATCGTTGGATACCAACAATAAAGGCATGTACGAGCCGTGCCATGGTTCGGCGCCGGACATCGCTGGCAAAGGCATTGCCAACCCGTTGGCGACCATTCTGTCGGTGTCGATGATGCTGCGTTACAGCTTCAATCTGCAGGATGCGGCCGATGCCATCGAGAAGGCCGTCAGTCTGGTATTGGACCAAGGCCTGCGTACTGGCGACATCTGGTCGGCCGGTTGCACTAAAGTCGGTACGCAGGAAATGGGCGACGCAGTAGTCGCCGCGCTGCGGAATCTGTAATCTCTCGGGCCCGCTGCAACTTTCACTCTTGAAAGCAGCGGCCCACTTTTTAAAGAAGGTGTAGTTGCGATGAAACGTGTAGGTCTGATCGGTTGGCGCGGTATGGTCGGTTCCGTGCTCATGCAGCGGATGCTGGAAGAGCAGGATTTCGATCTTATTGAGCCGGTGTTTTTCACCACTTCCAATGTCGGTGGCCAAGGCCCGTCCGTGGGCAAGGACATTGCTCCGCTCAAGGACGCTTACAGCATTGATGAGCTGAAAACCCTCGACGTGATTCTGACCTGCCAGGGTGGCGACTACACCAGCGAAGTTTTCCCGAAACTGCGCGAAGCCGGCTGGCAGGGTTACTGGATCGACGCCGCCTCCAGCCTGCGCATGCAGGATGACGCGGTGATCGTGCTGGACCCGGTGAACCGCAAGGTCATCGACCAGCAGCTCGACGCGGGCACCAAGAACTACATCGGCGGCAACTGCACCGTCAGCCTGATGCTGATGGGCCTGGGCGGTCTGTTCGAAGCCGGTCTGGTCGAGTGGATGAGCGCCATGACCTATCAGGCGGCCTCCGGTGCCGGGGCGCAGAACATGCGTGAACTGATCAAGCAAATGGGCGCGACCCACGCCGCTGTCGCTGATCAACTGGCCGACCCGGCCAGCGCGATCCTCGACATCGACCGCCGTGTGGCCGAAGCCATGCGCAGCGACGCGTACCCGACCGAAAACTTCGGCGTACCGCTGGCCGGCAGCCTGATCCCGTGGATCGACAAGGAACTGCCAAACGGTCAGAGCCGCGAAGAGTGGAAGGCCCAGGCCGAGACCAACAAGATCCTTGGTCGCTTCAAGAGCCCGATCCCGGTCGATGGCATCTGCGTGCGTATCGGCGCCATGCGCTGCCACAGCCAGGCGCTGACCATCAAACTGAACAAAGATGTGCCGATCGCCGATATCGAAGGACTGATCAGCCAGCACAACCCTTGGGTCAAACTGGTGCCGAACAGCCGCGAAGCCAGCATTCAGGAACTGAGCCCGACGAAAGTCACCGGCACCCTGAACGTACCGGTTGGCCGTCTGCGCAAGCTGAACATGGGCACGCAGTACGTCGGCGCGTTCACCGTCGGCGACCAACTGCTGTGGGGCGCGGCTGAACCGCTGCGTCGCATGCTGCGGATCCTGCTTGAGCGTTGATCGATTGAAGTAATGAACGAACCCGTGCCTTGAAAGAGGTGCGGGTTTTTTCTTTTGGTATGTTCGTCGCCTGCAAAAAGATCGCAGCCTTCGGCAGCTCCTACATCGGCCGCGTGCAAACCCGATCCTGTAGGAGCTGCCGAAGGCTGCGATCTTTTGCTCTAAATTGCCGAACTGCCAACCACCCGGTAAAGTGCCGCTCCCCCCGTTTCGCCAGAGGTAGAACCATGAGCCAGTCCTTTGATATTGCCGTGATCGGCGCCACCGGTACTGTCGGCGAAACGCTCGTGCAGATTCTCGAAGAGCGCGACTTCCCTGTCGGCAATCTGCACCTGCTCGCCAGCAGCGAATCGGCCGGGCATTCGGTGCCCTTTCGCGGCAAGAACGTGCGGGTGCGGGAAGTCGATGAGTTCGACTTCAGTAAAGTCCAGCTGGTGTTCTTCGCTGCCGGCCCGGCGGTAACCCTGAGTTTCGCTTCGCGTGCCACGGCCGCCGGTTGCTCGCTGATCGACCTGTCCGGCGCGTTGCCGGCTGATCAGGCGCCACACGTCGTGCCTGAAGCCAACGCGCAGGTGCTGGCCGGTATGAAAAAGCCGTTCCAGGTCAGCAGTCCAAGCCCTTCGGCCACCACACTGGCGGTAGTGCTGGCGCCGTTGCTCGGCTTGCTCGACCTGCAACGCATCAATTTGACCGCCAGCCTGGCCGTCTCCGCCCTGGGCCGCGAAGCCGTCACCGAGCTGGCACGGCAAACGGCCGAGCTGCTCAATGTGCGTCCGCTGGAGCCGACCTTCTTCGATCGGCAGATGGCCTTCAACTTGCTGGCGCAAGTGGGCAAGCCAGATGATCAGGGTCACACGCTGCTGGAAAAACGCCTGGTCCGCGAGCTGCGTCAGGTCATGGCGCTGCCTTTATTAAAGATTTCCGTCACTTGCATTCAAGCCCCGGTGTTTTTTGGCGATAGCTTTAACGTGACCTTGCAATCATCGAGCGACATCGACCTGGCGAAAGTCAACGCCGCCCTGGAAGACGCGCCCGGTATCGAGTGGGTGGAAGCCGGCGATTACCCGACGCCGGTAGGCGATGCGGTAGGGCAGGACGTGGTCTACGTTGGTCGGGTTCGCAACGGGATCGACGACCTGTCGGAACTAAATTTGTGGCTGACGTCAGATAACGTACGCAAAGGCGCAGCGCTCAATGCTGTGCAGGTGGCTGAATTGTTGATAAAAGACCTGCTGTAAAAGATACTTGGCAACAATTTGTCGAATGAATCCAGCCGGGCGCTATGCTTGGCCGGACTGCTGAAGGCGGGCTCCCTCCGGGGCTTTGCGTGGCATGAATGAAATGACCGCGCGCGACGACTCTTCGCCGCCGCGCGCAATGCCTTACGGCAGCGACTATCAACACCTTCTCGCTGGCCGAGGAATGTTCAAACAAAGGATGAGGCTATGGTTCAAGTTCGCAAACTGGTGTTAGCAATAGCGGCCGCCTCGGCGCTGTCCTCCGGTATGGCGCATGCCCTCGGGCTCGGGGAATTGACCCTGAAGTCGACGCTGAACCAGCCCCTGGTGGCGGAAATCGAGTTGCTCGACGTCAAGGACCTCACCGCTGCCGAAGTGGTGCCGAGCCTGGCTTCGCCCGAAGATTTCGCCAAGGCCGGTGTCGACCGCCAGGCGTTTCTCAATGACCTGACCTTTACCCCGGTGCTCAACGCCAGCGGCAAAAGCATCCTGCGTGTGACGTCCAGCAAACCACTCTCCGAACCCATGGTGAAATTCCTGGTTCAGGTGATGTGGCCCAACGGTCGTCTGCTGCGCGATTACAGCGTGCTGCTCGATCCGTCCAAATTCTCGCCGCAAACCGCTGATGCGGCTGCGCAGCCTGCACCGACGCAAACGGTCACCGCACCGGTGACCGGTGGCACCCAGCCAACCCAATACACCACTGCGCCGCGCGATACCCTGTGGGAAATCGCTGCGAAGACGCGCACTGGCGGCTCGGTCCAGCAAACCATGCTGGCTATCCAGGCGTTGAATCCGGATGCCTTTATCGACGGCAACATCAACCGGTTGAAAGCCGGTCAGGTGCTGCGTCTACCGGATCAGACGCAGAGCACCAGCTTGCCGCAACCGAACGCCATTGCTGAAGTCTCCGCGCAGAACACCGCGTGGCGTCAGGGTCGTCGCTACGTGGCGAAGTCCGGGACCGGACAGCAGCAGCTCGATGCCACCAAGCGCGCTCGCGGCGAAGGCCCTTCGTCGCAAGCGGCGAAAGACAATCTGAGCCTGGTCTCTGCCGAGTCCGGCAAGGCCGGTGGCAAAGGCGCCGCCGGTGATGCCAAGAACTTGAGCAGCAAGCTGGCCGTGACCCAGGAAAGCCTCGACACGACCCGTCGTGACAACGCCGAACTGAAAGGCCGCATGACCGATCTGCAAAGTCAGCTGGACAAGTTGCAACGCCTGATCGAACTGAAGAACAATCAATTGGCCAAGTTGCAGGCTGAAGGCGCGGCGGGTGCGCCGGCACCAGGTACGACCGCTCCGGCAATGTCAGCCGAACTGGCGGCCAATCCTGCGGCAGCGCCTACGGAAGCGGCTCCGGTAACACCTGCACCAGGGGCTGCTGCGCCTGAGGCCACTCCGGCTCCGGTCGAGCAGCCTGTCGAGCCGACGCCGGCAGCATCCGACGATCAGCAATTCAAAGAACTGCTGACCAATCCGTGGCTGCTGGGTCTGGCAGGTGGCGGGGCGGTGGTGGCGCTGTTCCTGCTGCTGTTGCTGGCGCGTCGCCGCAAAGCCCAGCAAGAAGCCGAGAAGCATTTGCGCATGGCCCGTGATTTGGCCGAGGAGCAGGCGTTCTCCGCTGAACTCGACCTGCCAAAAGGCATCTTCGAAGACCTGGAAGTGCCGCCGCCGAGCGTGAAGCTCGCTACCGCGCCAACCCCAACGCCACCGCCTGCACCCGCCCCTGCACCCGCGCCGGCGCCGGCGCCGGTGATTGCACCGGTTGTGGTAACGCCGCCTATCGCTGCGCCATTGGTTTCGCCTGCTGGCGAGCGCGATGACGACGTATTGACCAAGGCGCAGTCGCACATCACTGCCGGTCGTCTGAATCAGGCGGCTGCCTTGCTGGAAGACGGGATCAAGCAAGAGCCGCAACGCAGTGACCTGCGCCTCAAGCTGATGGAAGTCTACGGTCAGCAAGGCGACCGCGATGCATTCGTTGCCCAGGAACGCCAATTGGTGGCCAACGGTGACAACTTTGCTCAGGTCGAAAAACTCAAGAGCCGCTTCCCGGCCATGGTTATTGCGGCAGCCGGTGGTATCGCAGCCGCTGCGATCGCTGCCGAACTGGACGCGCAATACGTCAAGGATTTGCTGCTGGACGAGCCTGAAGCGCCGGCAGCGGCAGAGCCCGATGACTTCGACAATGCCTTCGATTTGAGCCTGGATGATCTGGAAACCGCCTCTCCGGCAGTGGTTGCACCAGAGGCAGAAGCAGAGGCAAAGCCCGATGACTTCGACAGTGCCTTCGATTTGAGTCTGGATGATCTGGAAGCTGCCTCTCCGGCGGTGGTTGCACCAGAACCAGAACCAGTGTCTGCGGCTGAGCTGGACGAGTTCCCGCTGGACGACGACTTGAGCTTCGAGTCGGTGTTGCAGCAGCAGACCGACATCAAGGAAAACCTCGATGACCTGTCGGACTTCGACCTGGATATGGATCTCGGTGGGGATGCCTCGCCGGCGACCCTGGCCGAAGACGACTTCCTGTTGAGTCTGGATGACGGCGTCAAGGACCTGGACTTGCCTGTCGCTGAAGCACCGGCTGTTCCCGAGGTTGCGCTGGACGATCTGGAGCTGCCAGCCGATTTCGACCTGTCGCTGGCTGACGAAATCGACGCGCCAGACGCTCCGGACGCGTTTGCAGCCGAACTGGATGACGTCAACGCCGAGCTGGATCGTCTGTCCCAGAGTCTTGGCGAGCCGAGCTTCACGGCGGAAGACGCCATGGCCTCCGCAGCTGACGAGCCGGAATTCGATTTCCTTTCCGGCACCGACGAAGTCGCGACCAAACTCGATCTGGCCCAGGCCTACATCGACATGGGCGACGCCGACGGCGCTCGGGACATCCTCAACGAGGTGGTGACCGAGGGTGACGACGGTCAGAAGAGCGAAGCCCAGGAAATGCTTTCGCGTCTGGCGTGATTGATCGGTAAGGCGTAAACAAAACGGCAGCCCATTGAGGCTGCCGTTTTTGTTTCTGTCCTGGGCGCCGGGCAAGGTACAAAACACACGCGCCTCTGGCGTCCCGGTCCGGCGGCCTTATAATGCCCGCCTTTGCGTACATCAGCAGGCTGTCACTCCTTGGCAAATATAGATAATCCGGCCGCCGAAATGGTGGCCGACGGCTTTTTTCGGATCGCATTGGGCGTTGAATACAAAGGCTCGCGCTATCGCGGCTGGCAGCGCCAGGCTTCCGGCGTACTCACCGTGCAGGAAACGCTCGAAAAGGCCTTGTCCAAAGTCGCCGATTCACCGGTGTCGCTGCTCTGCGCCGGGCGTACGGATGCCGGTGTGCATGCGTGCGGTCAGGTGGTGCATTTCGATACTCAGGTCGAGCGTTCGATGAAAGCCTGGGTCATGGGCGCCAATATCAATTTGCCTCACGACGTCAGTGTCAGCTGGGCCAAGGTCATGCCGGCGCATTTTCATGCGCGGTTCAAGGCCATTGCCCGGCGCTATCGCTACGTGATCTACAACGATCAGATCCGCCCGGCGCACCTGAACGAAGAAATCACCTGGAACCACCGTCCGCTGGACGTCGAGCGCATGGCCGAGGCGGCGCAGTACCTGGTCGGCATCCACGATTTCAGCGCTTTCCGTGCCGGCCAGTGTCAGGCTAAGTCGCCGATCAAGGAGCTGCATCACCTGCGCGTCACGCGCCACGGCAAGATGATCGTGCTGGACATCCGCGCCAGCGCCTTCCTGCACCACATGGTGCGCAATATTGCTGGCGTGCTGATGACCATCGGTACCGGCGAGCGCCCGGTGGAGTGGATGAAAGAGGTTCTGGAGAGCCGCATTCGCCGGTCCGGCGGGGTGACGGCGCATCCGTACGGCCTGTACCTGGTGCAGGTCGAGTACCGCGACGAGTTCGAATTGCCCGAGCGTTACATCGGGCCGCACTTCCTGACCGGCTTCTCGGAACTTGACGGCTGACGCCCTCGAACGCTTTTGTTACCATCCGGGACTTTCTCGGATTTACCTTGGGGTTCTATCGACATGTCGGCCGTTCGCAGCAAGATTTGTGGGATTACCCGCATAGAAGATGCGTTGGCGGCGGTTGAGGCCGGGGCTGATGCGATCGGATTTGTGTTCTACGCCAAAAGCCCCCGGGCCGTGACGTTTCAGCAGGCACGCTCGATCATCGAGGCGTTGCCGCCGTTCGTGACCACCGTAGGGTTGTTCGTCAACGCCAGCCGCTGCGAGTTGGGGGAAATCCTCGACGCCGTGCCGCTGGACCTGTTGCAGTTCCATGGCGACGAAACCGCGGCCGAGTGCGAAGGCTGGCACCGTCCGTACATCAAGGCGCTACGGGTCAAGGCCGGTGACGATATCGCGGCCGCATGCGATGCGTTTCCAGGCGCCAGCGGTATCCTGCTCGACGCCTACGTTGAAGGCGTCCCCGGCGGAACCGGTGAAGCGTTCGACTGGTCTCTGATACCGCAAGGCTTGAGCAAACCGATCATCCTGGCGGGTGGCTTGACGCCGGACAACGTCGCCGAGGCGATTGCCCGGGTTCGGCCTTACGCCGTGGACGTCAGTGGTGGGGTAGAGGCGAGCAAGGGCATCAAGGATCACGCAAAGATTCAGGCGTTCATTAAAGCGGTTGTAGGACGTTGATGTGACGGCTGGCACACTGCCGCCGTCCACAGGCATGGCTGAGGGTTTTTGGGGTGTACGCAGGTCACGTTTAGCTGATCCGGCAACCCATCGATCATCGCCACATACATGAATTTAGCTCAAGGGCATACGCGGGGCTGCGAACCAGAGCGTTCGGGCCGCCGGTACTGGAGAAAGAAAGCATGAGCAACTGGTTAGTAGACAAACTGATCCCTTCGATCATGCGTTCCGAGGTCAAGAAGAGCTCGGTGCCTGAAGGTCTGTGGCACAAATGCCCGTCTTGCGAGGCTGTGCTGTATCGTCCGGAGCTGGAAAAGACCCTGGACGTTTGCCCCAAGTGCAACCACCACATGCGTATCGGCGCACGCGCCCGTATCGACATCTTCCTCGACGCCGAAGGCCGTGCCGAACTGGGCGCGGACCTGGAGCCGGTTGACCGTCTGAAATTCCGCGACGGCAAGAAGTACAAGGATCGCCTGACCGCTGCGCAGAAGCAGACCGGCGAAAAAGACGCACTGATCTCCATGAGCGGCTCCCTGCTGGGGATGCCGGTAGTGGTTTCGGCCTTCGAATTCTCCTTCATGGGTGGTTCGATGGGCGCCATCGTTGGTGAGCGTTTTGTTCGCGCTGCCAACTACGCGCTGGAAAACCGTTGCCCGATGATCTGCTTCGCCGCTTCCGGCGGTGCGCGGATGCAGGAAGCCCTGATCTCTCTGATGCAAATGGCCAAGACCTCTGCGGTGCTGGCGCGTCTGCGTGAAGAAGGCATTCCGTTCATCTCCGTACTGACCGACCCGGTCTACGGCGGTGTTTCCGCCAGTCTGGCGATGCTTGGCGACGTGATTGTCGGTGAGCCGAAAGCCCTGATCGGCTTCGCCGGTCCGCGCGTGATCGAGCAGACCGTGCGTGAAAAACTGCCGGAAGGCTTCCAGCGCAGCGAATTTCTGCTGGAGCACGGTGCGATCGACATGATCATTCACCGTCAGGAACTGCGTCCGCGGCTGGGCAATCTGCTAGCACAAATGATGGGCCTGCCGACGCCGAAATTCGTTGCCGCGCCCATCGAGCCAATCGTAGTTCCACCGGTACCCGCCAACATATGATCGAACGTACCCTTGGCGAGTGGCTCGCCTACCTTGAGCAGTTGCACCCTTCGGCCATCGACATGGGCCTGGAGCGCTCGCAACAGGTAGCGTCCCGCATGGGACTGGGCAAGCCGGCGCCTCGGGTGATCACGGTCACCGGCACCAACGGCAAAGGTTCTACCTGCGCATTCGTGGCTTCGTTGCTGCGGGCGCAGGGCCTGAACGTAGGTGTCTACAATTCTCCGCACCTGCTGCGTTACAACGAGCGGGTGCAGGTTAATGGCGTCGAAGCCACTGACGCCGAGCTGTGCGAAGCCTTTGCAGCGGTCGAGGCGGGCCGTGGCGACACATCCCTGACGTACTTCGAAATGGGCACCCTCGCGGCGTTCTGGCTGTTTCAACACGCCAGCCTCGATGCTGTGGTGCTGGAAGTCGGGCTGGGCGGGCGTCTAGACACGGTCAATGTGGTCGATGCCGATATGGCGCTGGTCACCAGCATCGGTGTCGATCACGCGGATTATCTGGGCGATACCCGTGAATCCGTAGCGTTCGAAAAGGCCGGCATCTTCCGCCAGCGCGCGCCTGCGCTCTGTGGTGACCTGAATCCTCCACAGCCTCTGCTGGATAAAGCGCGCGAGCTCAATTGCCCGTTTTTCCTGCGTGGGCGCGATTTTGACCTCGGCATCACCGATCACAACTGGCAATGGCGCGGTCTTGACGCTCAAGGGCGAGTGGTCGAGCTGCATGATCTGCCGTTGCTCGATCTGCCGATGGAAAACGCGGCGCTGGCGTTGCAGGCTTACCTGTTGCTCGGGTTGCCTTGGGTGGATGCACAAATTATTACTGCGCTGAAAGCCACTCGGGTGGTCGGTCGCCTCGATCGCCGTCAGTTCGACTGGCAGGGCAAGCGCCTGAACCTGTTGCTGGACGTGGGGCATAACCCCCATGCGGCGGAGTATCTGGCTCGCCGTCTGGCCAGCCGTCCACCGGTCGGGAAGCGTCTGGCGGTGTTCGGACTGTTGGCGGACAAGGATCTGGATGGTGTTGTCGGTGAATTGAATGCTAGTGTCCAGCATTGGGCCGTCGCGCCGCTGGATTCACCGCGAGCACGCCCGGTTGCCGATTTGCACGGGGCGCTGCAGAACCTTGGCGCCTCGGTAACGTCCTATGACAGCGTGGCCGCCGCCCTGGAAGGGCAGTGCGCGCTGGCGACGAGCGACGACGAGATTCTGTTGTTCGGATCATTTTATTGTGTTGCCGAGGCCCTCGAATGGCTGGCCCGGCGCTCCACGGAGGAAGCGGCAAATGGCATTGCTGGATAAGGCATACAAACAGCGCATGGTAGGCGCCCTGGTTCTGGTGGCGCTGGCGGTGATTTTCCTGCCGATGCTGTTTTCCCGTCAGGATGAACAGCGTCAAGTGACGGTTGAAGCCCCGGCTGCGCCGCAAGCGCCTTCGATGCCGCAAGTGCAGGTCGAACCGGTGGTGGTGCCTGAGCCGCAAGCGCTGCCTCAGGAACCTGTGCCGAGTGATGATGAAATCGTTCAGCAAGAAGCATCGTCCATGCCGATTGCCCCAAGCGCCCCAAGTGCCCCGGTTGCGCCTGCGCCTGCCGCCAAGCCGGTCGCGCCAGCTCCGGCGCCAGCACCTGCGCCGGTGAACAAACCAACGGTTGCACCTAGCCAGCCCATCACGGCTGCATCGGGCAAGCCGGACACGACTCAAAGCCGCGTCGATGCCAATGGCCTGTCTGTCAGTTGGTCGGTGCAACTGGCCAGCCTGTCGAGCCGTGCAAGTGCAGAAAGCCTGCAGAAATCCCTGCGCAGTCAGGGTTACAACGCCTACATTCGTACTGCCGACGGCAAGAATCGGGTGTTTGTCGGACCGCTGATCGAACGTGCAGAAGCCGATCGTCTGCGTGACTTGTTGAGCCGCCAGCAGAACCTCAAGGGTTTTGTGGTGCGTTTCCAGCCTGAGCGTGGCTAACGATTCGTCAATCGGCTCTATGTAGCAGCTGCCGAGCCTGCGAGGCTGCGTCCGGTTTGGGCCGCATTCGGACGAAGCAGCCGTAAACCCTGCTTGTACAGTGTGCCGGATAGACCGAATGGCCTGATTTTACGGCTGCTGCGCAGCCGGACGCAGGCTTCGCCAGCTGCTACAGGGGCGGGTGCAGCTTCGATAGGGGCTAAAACTATCGCCTCGATTTGGAATGCACTGACAATCGCAGCTTACCGATAGCCATGCGCTCTGCTAAAATGCGCCGCCTTATCCGTCTGTAGGCTGCACTGTGCCATTTACCTGGGTTGATTGGGCGATCGTTGCAATCGTCGCCATCTCCGCATTGATCAGTCTGAGCCGCGGCTTCGTCAAAGAAGCACTATCGCTGGTGACCTGGATCATTGCAGGAGTCGTCGCCTGGATGTTCGGTGGTTCATTGTCCGAGTACCTCGCCGGATACATCCAAACGCCGTCGGCTCGTGTGATCACGGGCTGTGCCATCATGTTTGTCGCCACGTTAATCGTAGGCGCAATGATCAATTATCTTATCGGCGAATTGGTTCGCGTCACCGGGTTGTCCGGGACCGATCGATTTCTCGGCATGGCCTTCGGCGCCGCGCGTGGCGTGTTGCTGGTGGTCGTGGCGGTCGGGCTGTTGAGCCTGGGGCCGGTACAGCAGGACGGGTGGTGGCAAGAGTCACAGCTCGTGCCAAAATTTCTATTGGTCGCAGACTGGTCCAAAAACCTGATTCTTGGGTGGAGCAGTCAGTGGCTTGCCAGCGGTATCAGCGTACCCGCTGAGATACCGTTCAAGGAGCACCTCTTGCCGATGGCCAAAACGCCTCAGTGAGTTGTGTTCAGTTCAGATCCATTAAGTAGGGGTTGCGTCGCATGTGTGGCATCGTCGGTATCGTCGGTAAGTCGAACGTCAATCAGGCGCTGTATGACGCGCTAACCGTCCTCCAGCACCGCGGCCAGGACGCTGCCGGTATCGTGACCAGCCATGATGGCCGGTTATTCCTGCGCAAGGACAATGGCCTGGTGCGTGACGTGTTCCATCAACGTCACATGCAGCGCCTGGTCGGCCACATGGGTATTGGCCATGTGCGTTACCCGACCGCGGGCAGTTCGACCTCGGCCGAAGCCCAACCGTTTTACGTCAACTCGCCTTACGGCATCACCCTGGCGCACAACGGTAACCTGACCAATGTTGAACAGCTGGCCAAGGAGATTTACGAATCTGACCTGCGCCACGTCAACACCAACTCCGATTCGGAAGTGCTGCTCAACGTGTTCGCTCACGAACTGGCCCAGCGCGGCAAGTTGCAGCCAACCGAAGAAGACGTGTTCGCGGCTGTTACTGACGTGCATAACCGTTGCGTCGGTGGTTACGCGGTTGTGGCGATGGTGACCGGTTACGGCATCGTCGGTTTCCGCGACCCGCACGGCATCCGTCCGATCGTCTTCGGTCAGCGTCACACCGACGAAGGCGTCGAGTACATGATCGCTTCCGAAAGCGTTTCCCTGGACGTACTCGGTTTCACCCTGATTCGCGACCTGGCACCGGGCGAAGCGGTCTACATCACCGAAGACGGCAAGCTGCACACCCGTCAGTGTGCGACCAACCCGTCCCTGACCCCGTGCATCTTCGAACACGTCTACCTGGCGCGTCCGGACTCGATCATCGACGGCGTGTCGGTCTACAAGGCCCGCCTGCGCATGGGTGAGAAACTCGCCGAGAAGATTCTGCGCGAGCGTCCAGAACACGACATCGACGTGGTCATCCCGATTCCGGACACCAGCCGCACCGCGGCCCTGGAGCTGGCGAACCACTTGGGCGTCAAGTTTCGCGAAGGTTTCGTGAAGAACCGCTACATCGGCCGGACCTTCATCATGCCGGGCCAAGCTGCGCGGAAAAAATCCGTACGCCAGAAGCTCAACGCCATCGAGCTGGAATTCCGCGGCAAGAACGTGATGCTGGTGGACGACTCCATCGTTCGCGGCACCACCTGCAAGCAGATCATCCAGATGGCCCGCGAAGCCGGCGCCAAAAATGTCTACTTCTGCTCCGCGGCACCGGCCGTTCGTTACCCGAACGTCTACGGCATCGACATGCCGAGCGCTCACGAGTTGATCGCCCACAACCGTTCGACCCAGGACGTGGCTGATCTGATCGGCGCTGACTGGTTGATCTATCAGGACTTGCCTGACTTGATCGAAGCGGTCGGTGGCGGCAAGATCAAGATCGAGAAGTTCGATTGCGCGGTGTTCGACGGCCAGTACGTCACCGGCGACGTCGACGAGGCTTACCTGAACAAGATCGAGCAGGCACGTAACGATGCCTCCAAGGTCAAGACGCAGGCAGTCAGTGCGATCATTGATCTGTATAACAACTGAGTAACTACCGGCCCTGAGGGGCCGGTTTTGTATCTACTAAAAGAGCAAGGCAAGGAGTGACAGCATGAGTCAGGATTGGGATGCCGGTCGGCTGGACAGCGACCTCGAAGGCGTAGCGTTCGACACCCTGGCCGTACGCGCCGGTCAGCACCGCACGCCGGAAGGCGAACACGGTGATCCGATGTTCTTCACTTCCAGCTACGTATTCCGTACCGCCGCCGACGCGGCCGCACGTTTTGCCGGTGAAGTGCCGGGCAACGTTTACTCGCGCTACACCAACCCGACCGTGCGTGCGTTCGAAGAGCGCATTGCCGCGCTGGAAAGCGCCGAACAAGCTGTGGCCACGGCGACCGGCATGGCCGCGATCATGGCGGTGGTGATGAGCCTGTGCAGCGCCGGCGATCACGTGCTGGTATCGCGCAGCGTATTCGGTTCGACCATCAGTCTGTTCGAGAAGTACTTCAAACGCTTTGGCATTGAAGTCGATTACGTGCCTCTGCCGGACTTGTCCGGCTGGGATGCGGCGATCAAGGCCAACACTAAATTGCTGTTCGTCGAATCGCCATCCAACCCGCTGGCTGAACTGGTGGACATCGCCGAGCTGTCGAAAATCGCTCACGCCAAAGGTGCGATGCTGGTGGTCGACAACTGCTTCTGCACCCCGGCGTTGCAGCAACCGCTGAAGATGGGTGCGGACATCGTCGTGCACTCGGCGACCAAGTTCATCGACGGCCAGGGCCGTTGCATGGGCGGTGTTGTGGCCGGTCGCAGCGAACAGATGAAAGAAGTCGTCGGTTTCCTGCGGACTGCCGGGCCGACCCTGAGCCCGTTCAACGCCTGGATCTTCCTCAAGGGCCTGGAAACGCTGAGCCTGCGCATGAAGGCTCACTGCGCCAATGCCCAGCAACTGGCCGAATGGCTGGAGCAGCAGGAAGGCATCGAGAAAGTCCATTACGCCGGTCTCAAAAGCCATCCGCAGCACGCGTTGGCCCTGCGTCAGCAGAAAGGCTTTGGAGCGGTCGTGAGTTTCGAGGTCAAGGGCGGCAAAGAGGGCGCCTGGCGCTTTATCGATGCGACCCGCCTGATTTCCATCACAGCCAACCTGGGTGACAGCAAAACCACCATTACGCACCCAAGCACCACCTCTCACGGCCGTCTGGCTCCGCAAGAGCGTGAAGCAGCGGGCATTCGTGACAGCCTGATCCGCATCGCGGTCGGTCTGGAAGACGTGGCCGACCTGCAAGCCGATCTGGCGCGCGGGTTGGCTGCCTTGTGATCGAGTTGTCCACGCCAAGCACTGGCACCAACGGCCGCGTTGCGATGGTCACGGGTGCTGCGCGGGGCATTGGTCTGGGGATCTCGGCCTGGCTGATCAGCGAAGGCTGGCAGGTGGTGCTGACTGATCTTGATCGAGTACGCGGTTCGAAAGTGGCGAAGGTGCTCGGCGACAACGCTTGGTTCATCGCCATGGACGTCTCGAACGAAGGGCAGGTGGCATTGGGCGTCGCCGAAGTGCTGGGGCAGTTCGGGCGTCTGGATGCGCTGGTGTGCAACGCGGCGGTTGCCGATCCGCACAACATCACCCTTGAAAGCCTTGATCTGGCGTACTGGAATCGGGTGCTGGCGGTGAACCTCAGTGGGCCGATGCTGTTGGCCAAGCACTGTGCGCCGTACCTGCGTGCTCACAGCGGCGCGATCGTCAACCTGGCCTCGACCCGCGCCGGGCAGTCGGAACCCGACACCGAGGCTTATGCGGCGAGCAAGGGCGGCCTGCTGGCCCTGACTCATGCCTTGGCGATCAGCCTCGGGCCGGAAATCCGCGTCAATGCGGTCAGCCCCGGCTGGATCGATGCGCGAGATCCCTCCGCACGTCGTGCCGAACCTCTGACCGAGGCCGATCATGCCCAGCATCCGGCGGGCAGGGTAGGGACGGTCGAGGACGTGGCGGCGATGGTCGCCTGGCTGTTGTCGAAGAACGCCGGTTTTGTCACGGGCCAGGAGTTCGTGGTCGATGGCGGCATGACCAAGAAGATGATTTACAGCGAGTGATCCGCATAGGCGCACACATGTATTGAATGTGCCGCCGCCTTCGCGAGCAAGCTCGCTCCCACATTGAAACGCAATCCACCGTGGGAGCGAGCTTGCTCGCGAAAGCGGTCCGACTGTTGCTGATGCTGTTGCGAATGACACGATTTTGTCTTTTTCCGAAAAACTTCAATCCTGCTATTGACTTAGCTTCGGTACCTGCGTAAATTTCGCGGCCTCGGAGATGCAAACGGGTGATTAGCTCAGCTGGGAGAGCGTCTGCCTTACAAGCAGAATGTCGGCGGTTCGATCCCGTCATCACCCACCACTTCCGAGAGTCTTGCGAAAGCAAGATGGAAGCTTTTAAAAGCCTCCACCGACGCGCAGCGGTAGTTCAGTCGGTTAGAATACCGGCCTGTCACGCCGGGGGTCGCGGGTTCGAGTCCCGTCCGCTGCGCCATATTTTCCGAGTCAGAGTTTATTCTGGTTCGAGATTGAAAGCCTCGAAGCTTTCAGTCAGACGAGTTACTTGGACGCAAGTCCAAAGCGATACGCAGCGGTAGTTCAGTCGGTTAGAATACCGGCCTGTCACGCCGGGGGTCGCGGGTTCGAGTCCCGTCCGCTGCGCCATATCTGCCTCAAGGCCCACTGAACGCCTTGGAGCTACGAAGTAAGCCGCTGGCTGCTTCGAGTCGATAGCAAAGACCCTGGTCGAAAGACCGGGGTTTTTTGTGCCTGCGATTTGGCTTTTCATGTTTGACCCGTAACCACGGGCATTCGTGTCTGCCGGCCAAATGCGGCCGTGTGTCGAATTCTTACTCCTCTCGACGATTTCCCTCAATAACGCTCGGCCCTGATTAACCGGTGGCTGCGTGGCAGAAACACCTGTCTTTCATATGCGTATTCAAGTTTTTCCTGGGAGCAAAACGCACAAAGCGCTTGGTTTGAAGTCTCAACACTAATTAGAATGAGTCGCATTTAAAATATTTCTTCGCGCAGGGTTCCTTTAGATGAGTGATGCAGCGATGCCGGCGGCGCAAACCTTCCACGACCTGTACCGCGACCATCGTGGCTGGCTCGAAAGCTGGCTGAGGCGACGCATGAGCAATGGCCATGATGCGGCGGACTTGAGCCAGGATACGTTCGTGCGTTTACTCGCCAGCTCCCAGCACATCGCTGACCTGCAAGAACCCCGCGCCTATCTGGCGACAGTCGGCAAGCGGCTGCTGACCAACTTCTATAAGCGCCGCAGCCTGGAGCAGGCCTACCTCAGTGCGCTGGCGCTGCTGCCTGAGGACTGCGTGCCGTCTCCCGAGCAACGTTGGTTGCTGCTGGAAACCTTGCAAGCCCTGGACGAATTGCTCGATGGATTGCCGACCGCGGTGCGACGGGCGTTTCTCTGGAGTCAGCTGGAGGGCTTGGGTTATCACGAGATCGCCGAACGCCTGCAAGTCTCGGAGCGGACGATCAAGCGCTACATGGCGCAAGCCTATGAACATTGCCTGCTGGTGGAATTGTGATCGGTTCGGCACCTTCGGCTGAAGCCCGGCAAGTTGTTCGGGCTGCCGCTCAATGGCTGGCACTCATGGAGTCAGGCGCTGCCAACGAGCGCGATCGTGCCAATCTGCAGCACTGGCGTGACAGCCATCCCAGTCACGAACAGGCCTGGCAGAAAGCCCAACTCTTGCGCCAACGCTTTGCCGACCTGCCGTCAGCACTGGCCATGGCCAGCCTGGATCGGCCGCAGACGAGTCGGCGCACGGTGCTCAAGCGCGCCGTGGGGGCAGTGGCGCTGGTGCCAACCGCCTGGCTGATCAGCCGGCAGCTACCTCTGGATGTCTGGCGCGCTGACCTGCGAACGGCGACCGGGGAGGGCAAAAAAGTCCAGTTGGCCGATGGCAGCTTGCTGCAATTGAACACCGCGAGTGCCGTCGATATCGACCTGAAGAACCGACGGCTGACACTTGTGGAAGGCGAAATAGCGCTGAATGTGCCCGGGACCTTGCCGCTGACGATCCAGACGCACTTCGGGCAAGTGGTCGTCAGCCAGAGCGAAGTGTGCGTTCGTCAGGGCCAGACGGGTTGCAAGGTGTCAGTGCTTAAAGGCGCGGTGCAGTTGCAGCCTTTGCGCGGGCCGGTCTTTTCGTTGCGCGCAGGCCAGCAAGTCAGCCTTCAGGCAATGGGTGCCGGACGCGTCGAACCTTTCGATGTGCTTGCGCCAGGCTGGCGCGACGGCGTGTTGATGGCGCAGAACCAGCCCCTGGGCGATTTTCTGCGCGAACTCAGCACCTATCGTCCTGGATTGTTGCGCTGGGAGCCGGAGCTCGAATCACTGCGCGTCACCGGCAGTTTCCGTCTGGAAGACACCGATCGCATCCTGACGTTGCTGGCGGCCAGCCTGCCGCTGGAGGTGCATAGGCGGACCCGCTACTGGGTTACGTTGCTGCCGCGCAAAAATAGTGTTTGAGGTGTGTCCCCTTTTTTCGCGTCGCTTGTCATTCAAGGTAAGTGAAACGAAATCAGAGAGATTCTCAATGCCCGTAGTGATGCCCTGCAGTACGCGTCTGGGTTCTTCCAGGCTGCGCCCGTTGTTGCACTTGAGTCTGTTGCTGAGTCTGAGTGCCTGTCCGTTGTTCATCACTGCCGGTTGGGCCGAAGACGCGCCTCGACGCAGTTATCAGGTGCCAGCAGGAAGCCTCAGTGCAGCGCTGACCCGTTTCGCCGGGCTGGCCGGGGTCAATCTGTCAGTAGACCCGGCATTGGTGGGCAGTCGCACCAGCCCTGGACTTTCCGGCGAATACGCGGTCGAGGAGGGCTTTGCCCGACTGTTGCAGGGTTCCGGTCTGCAACTGCAGCCGGTGGGCGAAGAGGCGTACATCCTGACGCCGGCGCCAGAAGGCAGCAGCTTGCAACTGGGCGCCACCTCGATTCTCGGTGCCATTGACCCGGTGGAGGGCGATCCGTATGCCGGTGGCCAGGTCGCGCGCCGTGGCTCGCAAGGCTTGCTGGGCTCGAAAGACTTTATGGAAACGCCGTTCAGCATGACCACCTACACCAGTGAGGTGGTCAAAAACCAGCAGGCGCGTACCTTGGGCGACCTGATCGCCAACGATCCTTCGGTTCGCGCCACCAACCCGGCGGGTGGGCGCTATGAGCAGTTCACCATTCGAGGGTTGAGCCTTTTCAACAGTGATGTTTCCTACAACGGCCTCTACGGCGTCCTGCCGACCTATACGATCGACATGGAGATGGCCGACCGCGTCGACGTCCTCAAAGGCCCGAGCCAGCTCATCAACGGCATCTCGCCGCGGGGCAGCGTGGGTGGCGGGATCAACGTGGTGCCCAAGCGCGCGACCGACAAGCCCATCACTTCGTTCACCGGTATGTACGCTTCCGACAGCCAGGTCGGTGGTGCCGTGGATGTCGGCCGGCGCTTTGGTGAAGACAATAAGTTTGGCCTTCGTTTCAACGGCGTGAAGCAGTCCGGCGACACCGAATGGGATCACCAGAATGTCGACCGCGAGATGGCCGTGCTGGGCCTGGATTTTCGCGGTGAACGCCTGCGACTCTCGACGGACATCGGGCGCACCGAGCGTGATACCGACGCCCCGCAGGAACGCGTACAGGTCGGCGCAAATGCGCAGGTTCCGCATGCCAGCGATATTCGCCGCAACTATGCGCAGCCCTGGAGCAACGCGAGTACCAACGACACCTTCGGCACGGTGAACGCTGAATTCGATGTCAACGATTCCGTCATGCTGTACGGCGGTGTGGGCGCGCGCAAAAGTAACCATGACTTCCTCCGACATGCCGTTTCGGTCACCAACAACGCTGGCAATTTCAGCGTTCAACCGCGTGACTTCACCCGTGACGAAAATGTCCGGACGGCCACGGCGGGAGTGCGCAACTGGTTCCATACCGGCCCGGTAAGCCATGAAGTCAACCTGGCCGCCAGCTATTACTACATGGACTTCGAAAATGGCGGCGCCCGTTATGCTGCGGCCAACAGCAACATTTATAACCCCGTTGAAACACCAACGCCTGTCAGACCCACGCGACAGGATTCGGAGGTCTATACCGAGAACCGCTCCACCGGCGTGGCTTTGTCCGACACCCTGGGTTTCTTCGATGACCGGCTGCTGCTGACCCTCGGTGCCCGCTGGCAGCGCGTGAAGGTTGACGACTGGACCGATAACGTCAGAGGCGACACCGCCTACGACGAGGAAAAGGTTTCGCCGTCGGGCGGCATCCTGTTCAAGGCAACCGATAAGCTGTCGCTGTATGCCAACTACATGGAAGGCCTGAGCCAGGGCAAGATCGCACCGTCGACCTCGGTGAACGAGGACGAGATCTTCCCGCCGTTCATCAGCCGCCAGGTCGAAGTCGGTGCCAAGTATGACGCCGGTGCGTTCGCCGTCACCGCCGCCGTGTTCCGGATCAAGCAGCCGGCCTACGAGACCAACGCCACGACGCGCGTCTTCGGCCCGAACGGCAAGCGTGAGAACACGGGTGTGGAACTGAGTGTGTTCGGTGAACCGCTCGATGGTTTCCGTCTGCTCGGCGGTGTCATGTACATCGACAGCGAGTTGAGCAACACCACCAATGGCACCTTCGACGGCAACCGGGCGCCGGCCACGCCGAAATACAACGTCAACCTGGGCGCCGAGTGGGACGTGCCGACTGTACAGGGCCTGACCTTGACCAGCCGCGGCATTTATTCCAGCTCGCAGTACCTGGACCAGTCCAACAACAAGGAAATCGACTCCTGGGAGCGTTTCGACGTGGGCGCACGCTATGCGTTCAAGGTCGAGGAAAAGAACATCACCCTGCGTGCCAATGTCGAGAACGTGGCGGACAAGCGCTACTGGAGTTCGGCCGGGGCCTCGGATGACAGTGAGCCTGGTTTGACACTGTCGACCCCGCGCACCTACCTCCTTTCGGCGACTGTCGACTTCTGATCCACCCGTGTCATGCGCCCCAGGGATCGGGGCGCCATCGTTGGACCATGACCTGATTCGTATAGAGGAAGGACATATGCACCCCATCAGTTAATGAACATTCAAGACACTTGCGTATAAGTCGCTATCTGTCGGTAGCCTATACCGAAGTTGTCAGTTGCATTAAAAGATCATGGCTAGATCATGGCGCTCCAGAAGTTCATACCAGGTTTATTAACTTGGTTTTTTGCGTGTCTGATGGTTTTTAAAGTAGTTAAAATCGCTATATGTAAATTTCCAAATAGGTTGTAAGAATTAGTTGCAACAACTGGTTAATGAGAATAAGTTTCATATCGAATTTAACGAGGGTGAAGCGATGTTGAATGATGGCGTATTGCACTCTAGTCCTTTGCAAAAAACCAATGCCGACTATCTGGCTCGACAAAGCAAGTTCGAATCTAATGTACGCAGTTATCCACGCAAGTTGCCGCTGGCCATCGCCAAGGCGCACGGGCTCTGGGTGACCGATGTCGAGGGCAATACTTACCTCGACTGCCTGGCTGGCGCAGGTACTTTGGCCTTGGGGCACAATCATCCGGCCGTCATGGCCAGCCTCGACAGCTTCCTCGCTTCAGGCCTGCCGATGCACACCTTGGACCTGACTACCGCGGTCAAGGACGCCTTCAGCGAAACCTTGATCAGCCTGTTGCCGAACCAGGGCCGTGATTACTGCCTGCAATTTTGCGGGCCGTCCGGGGCGGATGCGGTGGAGGCCGCGCTGAAGCTGGCCAAGACCTACACCGGGCGCAACAACATCATCAGTTTCTCCGGGGCCTACCATGGCATGACCCACGGCGCCCTGGCCCTGACCGGCAACACCGCGCCGAAAAATGCCATCGCCAGCCTGATGCCCGGGGTGCAGTTCATGCCGTACCCCCACGAATACCGTTGCCCGCTGGGCATTGGCGGTGAGGCCGGGGTCGAGGCCTTGACCCACTATTTCACCCAGTTCATCGAAGACGTCGAAAGCGGCGTGTCCCTACCGGCGGCGGTAATCCTTGAAGCAGTGCAGGGTGAGGGCGGGGTCAACAGTGCCCCGGTGAGCTGGCTGCGGGCGATCCGCGAGGTGACGCGCAAGCACGGCATCCTGCTGATCCTCGACGAAGTGCAGACCGGATTCGCCCGCACCGGCAAGATGTTTGCCTTCGAACACGCCGACATCGAGCCGGACCTGATCGTCATGTCCAAAGCGGTCGGTGGTGGTTTGCCCATGGCAGTGCTGGGCATCCGTCGTGAATTCGACGCGTGGGAGCCAGGCAATCACGCCGGGACTTTCCGCGGCAACCAGATGGCCATGGCCGCCGGGCTGGCCACGTTGCAGGTGCTGCAACAGCAAAACCTCGCCGCCCAGGCCGAGCGCCGTGGCCAGTGGCTCAAGGACCGACTGGTCGAGTTGCAGGCGCATTATCCGGCCCTTGGCCAGGTGCGCGGTCGCGGCCTGATGTTGGGCGTCGAGATCGTCGACGAGCGCCAGCCGGCGGATCGTCACGGACATTTCCCGATGGATCCGGCGTTGGCCGTGGCCATCCAGCAACAGTGCTTCAAACAAGGCCTGTTGCTGGAACGCGGCGGGCGTAAGGGCAATGTCATCCGCTTGTTGCCGCCATTGATTATCGACGATGAACAATGCCAGCAAGTGATCCAGCGTTTTGATAACGCGATGGCTACCGCTTTATTGCAATTGCGCCCTTGAATGAATCAATTGAAGTTGCGTTAGCGGTTCGCCGGATTGCAGATTGATGACAGTGCTGCAAGTAACTTTGATGGTCGTCTGATTGTTTAAGCAGGTTCAGTGAAGTGATGTCGTTACGTGGGGTTTGGTCGGCCGTTAAACAGGTCGATCAGCAACTAATTTATTCGCCATATAACGGTCCAGTGGCCTCGCGGGCTACTGTGGAGCACCCATGAATCATCCAGATCGCAGTGTTTTATCGAATATGGTCAGTGAGTTGGCGACGACGCGCGCGTTGCTTAATTGTTTGATCAAAGAGTTCGCCTTGCCGGAAAACTGCCTCAGTTACAGTTGGCCGACGCAGATGCAAGGTATCGCCCCGGGCAGTTACCTCGAGGGTCTGGAATGGAAGGGCATTCCCCTGACCATCAACCTGCCCAACCAGCAGCAGTTCTTTGTGATGGTGGACCGCCGTGATGGTCTGGGCAGTCACCGTTACCTGTCGGACGTTTATGCCCGGCGTGGCGAGGGCGACTGGTCGTGCCTGAGGTTTGCCGAGTTCGTCGAGCAGTTGCTCGCGGCGTGCGAACACATGGCCCGTGCCAGCAACGACGAATTGCTGGATCAGGTGTTGCAAAGCCAGTTGCTGACCGCGGCCATCGTCGGCCACAACATGGACGGTCAGCACCCGGCACCGCTCAGCGGTTACCTCGCCAGCGAGCAGGGCTTGTGGTTTGGTCATCCGAACCACCCGGCACCCAAGGCGCGCCTGTGGCCAGCTCATCTGGCCCAGGAAACCTATGCCCCGGAATTCCAGGCCCGCACGCCATTGCACCTGTTCGAGGTGCCGCTGGAAGGATTGAGCGTCGGGGCCAACGGCCTGAGCAAAGCCCAAGTGCTGGCCGGTTTTGCCGATCAAGCGCAGGCGCGGCCAGGGCACGCCGTTATCTGCATGCACCCGGTTCAGGCTCAGCTGTTCATGCAGGATGGTCGGGTTCAGCGTTTGTTGAAATCCGCGGCCATCGTTGATCTTGGCGCCACAGGGCTGATGGCCAACCCCACTGCGTCCATCCGAACCTGGTACATCGAGGGCCATGAGTTCTTCATCAAGGGCTCGCTGAACGTGCGCATCACCAACTGCGTCAGGAAAAACGCCTGGTACGAACTGGAAAGCGCACTGATGATCGACCGAGTCTTTCGTAACCTCCAACTGACCCGGCCCGAAACCCTTGGCGGGCTTTCGGTGGTGGCCGAGCCGGGCAATCTGAGCTGGGCGCCGCAACAGGCCAGCGAAGGCGATAACTACTGGTTCCGCGAACAGACCGGGGCGATCCTGCGGGAGAACTTCTGCCTCGTCACCGGCACCGATTGCAGCATCATGGCCGGTACGTTGTTCGCTCGTGGCCTGCATTTACCGCCGTTGGTGCATGAGTTCCTGAGCCGGTTCAACGGCAATGACCTCGACGATCAACAGCTGTTGAGCTGGTTTGACGACTATCAGGCGCTGCTGCTGCGGCCGGTGCTGGCGCTGTTCTTCAACCACGGCATTGTGATGGAACCGCATTTGCAGAACAGCGTGCTGGTGCATGACAACGGTCGTCCACAACGCTTGCTCCTGCGGGATTTCGAAGGGGTCAAACTGACCGACGAACTGGGTGCTTCCCGGATCGACGCAGAGGTTCATCCACGGGTCCGTGAGTCGTTGCTCTATTCCCGCCAGCAAGGCTGGAATCGCATCGTCTATTGCCTGTTCGTCAACAACTTGTCCGAGGCGGTACTGGCCCTGAGTTGGGAGCGTCCGCACCTGGCGCCGCTGATGTGGCAACGGGTGGAGCAGCAATTGATCAGCATCCGCGCCGAATTGACCCGCGCTGCACCGGAGTTGGACGCACTGATCGCCGGTCAGCCGATTGCCTGCAAAACCAACCTGAAAGTCCGTCTGGCAGCCAAGGCTGATCGCCAGGCCAGCTACGTCAGTCTGGTGTCCCCGTGGGGCAAGGAGGCCAAACATGGATAAGCTGCCCGTCGCGGTATTGGCCGCCATCGACGAAGCCCGCCTACAACACGAAGACCCGCTGGCGCTGTTCATCTATGACCTGGACGCGCTGAAACAGCATGTGACGCAAGTGATGGCAGCGCTGCCCGAAGGCGTGGAGCTTTACTACGCGATCAAGGCCAACAGTGAACCGCAGATACTCTCCACCGTCGCGCCGTTGGTGCACGGGTTCGAGATTTCCTCCGGCGGCGAGATCGATCGTCTCCAGGTCTGCCCG
Organism: Pseudomonas sp. NPDC098740; assembly: GCF_044760065.1. Classification (NCBI taxonomy): domain Bacteria; kingdom Pseudomonadati; phylum Pseudomonadota; class Gammaproteobacteria; order Pseudomonadales; family Pseudomonadaceae; genus Pseudomonas; species Pseudomonas sp. NPDC098740. Next base: position 356,333 of record NZ_JBIWAM010000002.1, read on the forward strand.
ACGCGCAAACCATTCATCTTCTCCGGCCCCGGCAAACTGGACTCCGATCTGCGTTCGGCGCTGCAACACCAGGTCGAAGCCATTCATATCGAAGGCTTGAACGAAATCGTCCGCCTGCAACGGCTGGCACTGGAAGCGGGGCGCGTGCAAGACGTCTTGCTGCGGATCAACCCCGAACTGCCTTCACCGCTCTCCAGCAAACTGGCGATGGCCGGCACGGCCACGCCGTTCGGGATCGACGAGTCGGAACTGGCCCAAGCGGTCAGTTGGGTCGATAACGCCAGCCACCTGCGGCTCAAGGGTTTTCATGTGCATGCGATGTCCCATCAATCGCAGGTGGAACGCCATGAACAATTGCTCGATCTGTACTTGCAGCGCTGGCCGCAATGGAAGGCGTTGTCGGCCGATCCCGCGGCGATCACCCACCTCAATGTGGGCGGTGGCATCGGCGTTAATTACCTCGGGCCGCAGCAATTCGATTGGCAGCGCTTGTGTACGCATTTGGGCCAGTCCCTTGCAGCCTGTGCCGATGCGCCCATCGTGCGCTTTGAGCCCGGTCGATTCATCAGCGCCTTCTGCGGCTATTACGTCATTGAAGTGCTCGATAAGAAAACCAGTCACGGCAAGCACTTCCTGGTCTGTCGGGGCGGCACTCATCAGTTCCGTTTGCCGGTTGCCCAGGGACATGATCATCCGATCATTCATCTGCCCCGGCATCGCGTAACGCCAACGGCGACACAACAGGACTGGACCGTCGTGGGGCAGCTCTGTACGCCCAAGGATGTGCTGAGCCGCGATTGCCCGCTCACCGGGGTGGAGATCGGCGACATGCTGGTGCTGCCGCTGGCGGGTGCCTATGGGTACAACATCTCCCATGCCGATTTCCTCTGTCATCCGCGACCACCGCAGGTGTTCCTGCACGATGCCGGAGTCGCACCGTGGGATTGACGTTTGCCGTGCCGCGCTGGTTGGTGGTGGTCAATGTGTTGTTGGGCACGCTGACGGTCAGCCTGAACAACAGCTCGCTGAACCCGGCGTTGCCAGCGTTCATGGAGGCCTTTGATATCGGTCCGCTGTTGGCCACCTGGATTGTGGCTGCGTTCATGGTGAGCATGGGCATGACCATGCCCCTCACCAGTTTTCTCAGCCAGCGGGTGGGGCGCAAATCCCTGTATTTGTGGGGCGTGGCGTTGTTTGTCTGCGGTTCGCTGCTGGGGGCGCTGGCCAACTCCATCGCGCTGGTGATTGCCGCACGCGTGGTGCAAGGCATTGCCAGCGGGCTGATGATTCCGCTGTCGCTGGCGATCATTTTTTCGGTGTACGCCAAGGGCGAGCGGGGCAGGGTCACCGGCCTGTGGGGCGCGGCGGTCATGCTGGCGCCGGCATTGGGACCCTTGTGCGGGAGCCTGATGCTGGAGTGGTTCAGTTGGCGTTCGCTGTTCCTGATGAATGTGCCGATTGGCCTGCTGGCGCTGATCCTGGGTGTCGGTGTGCTGCCGGCCTCTGAAGCGGCAGAGCGCAAACCTTTCGACCTGGCGGGTTACCTGTTGATCGCGACGGGCATCGGCCTGCTGATGATCGCCGTTGGCCGCCTGCGTCACGCCGAGGCCCTCACTGATCCGCTCAACCTTGGCATGCTGCTGGCGGCCATCCTGTGCCTGGTGGCGTTCGTGCGACTGGAACTGAACCGGACTTCGCCGCTGCTCAACCTGCGCATCTTTGCCCTGCGCGGTTATCGCTTGAGCGTGATCATCGCCGTGGTGCAGTCGGTGGGCATGTTCGAATGTCTGGTGCTGCTGCCGCTGCTGGTGCAAGTGGTGATGGGCTACAGCGCTATCTGGACCGGCCTGGCGCTGCTGTGCACGGCGATGTTCGCCAGCCTGTTCGGGCATCTCGGCGGCAAGTGGCTGGACCGTCACGGCCCGCGCGGCGTGGTGCTCTGGGGGCTGCTGCTGACCGGGGGCGCCACGTTGGGATTGGGCATGCTGGGGGCTGGCGCTTCAATCGGTGTGGTGTTTTTTCTGATGATGGTCCGCGGCGCCGGGTTGGGCCTGTCCTATATCCCCATCACCACCGCCGGGCTCGATGCGCTGCCTGAACCGATGGTCACCCAGGGCGCGGCGATGAACAACATTTCCCGTCGTCTCGTCTCGTCACTGGCCATCGTGATCGCCTCGCTCTGGCTGGAGTTTCGCCTGGCCGCCGAGACGGCGGGCGGCATTGTTTCGGTGGCAACCCCGGGGGCGATCAGCGAGGTTTTCATGGCCACCGGCATCCTCATCCTGCTGGCATTGCCCTGTGCCTGGCGTTTTCCCGTTCACACATCCGACGAGGCGGCCGAGGCATTGCCCTCAGCCCTCGAACACCGTTAATTCTTTCACGGACAAGGTTATGACTATGGCGACTTCTTCACAGGCAACACCTCAGGCTCAGGATGGCGTGCCAGGCGTCTGGCTGGCGACGGCCGATCCGCGCCACTATCAGCAAGTGGAACAGCGCGTGGTGGGCCAGCTGCTGCAAACGCTGCTGTATGAAAACGTCCTGCCGTATCACCATTCGCCACTCGATGGCGGCCAGTACCGTTTTGTTGTCAGCGGCTTCGATGCGCAGCAACAACCGGTGGAGTACCACTGCAGCGGATTGCTCAGCGAAAGCTTCGAGCTGATCCGCCTCGACTATGCCAGTCTCGAACGCGTAGACGCGTTGGGCGCACGCAGTCGGCCGCACCTTCATCAAGCATTGGCGGAGCTGCTGAGCGAACTTCAGGACAGCCCGCACCTGCCACGCTTCACCCATGAGCTTGAACAAACGATGCTCAAGGATCTGCAATCGCGCAGCCAGGGCTATCAAGCGGCCAAACCTCCGTATCAGCTGGATGTCGATGCGCTGGAACAGCACTTCATGGACGCCCACAGCTATCACCCTTGCTACAAATCGCGCATCGGTTTCTCGCTCAAGGACAACGCCAGTTACGGGCCGGAATTTGCCGCGCCCATCGCGATTGTCTGGCTGGCGGTTGCGAAAACTTGCGGGGCGATGAATATCTCGCGGCACTTGGATTACGACGGGTTTATCCAGCAGGAATTCGGACTTCAGCGCTGGCAGCAACTGGCTGAGAGCCTTACCGATCAAGGCAAGTCGATGGGCGATTACTGGCTGATGCCGGTGCACCCGTGGCAGTGGGAAAACGTCATCGTTCCCGTGTTCTACCCAGAACTGGTCAGCGGAGAGGTGATCTATCTGGGCACTACGGATGACCGTTATCAGGCGCAACAGTCAATCCGCACCCTGGCCAACGTCACTGAAAAAAAGCGGCCTTACGTCAAGCTCGCGCTGAGCATGACCAATACCTCCAGCACCCGAATTCTGGCCCGGCATACGGTGATGAACGGCCCGATCATCACCGACTGGTTGCAGCAATTGATCGGCAGCGACAGCACCGCCCGCGACCTTGGCTTTGTGATTCTCGGTGAGGTGGTCGGCGTCAGCTTTGATTACGATCACCTGCCTGCTACGCGGATGTCCCAGGCCTACGGCACGATGGGCACGCTGTGGCGCGAGAGCATTCACCAGTACCTGCAAGACGACGAGCAGGCGGTGCCGTTCAATGGTTTGAGCTCCGTGGACAATCGCTACGGCAACGGTGAACAGACCCCGTTCATCGATGCCTGGATCGCTCAATACGGCCTGCACGCCTGGACGCGTCAACTCTTGCAGGTGGCGGTGTCGCCGATCATTCATATGCTGTACGCCGAAGGCATCGGCATGGAATCCCATGGGCAGAACATCGTCCTGATCGTGAAGCAGGGCTGGCCGCAACGTATTGCCCTGAAAGACTTCCACGACGGCGTGCGCTATTCACCGCAGCACCTGGGGCGCCCCGATCTGTGCCCGACCCTGGTGCCGCTGCCCGCCAGCCACGCCAAGCTTAACCGCAACTCGTTCATCCTCACCGACGACGTGGATGCGGTCCGGGATTTTTCCTGTGATTCGTTCTTTTTCATCGCCCTGGCCGAGATGGCGATTTTCCTGCATCAGCACTACCAGCTGGAAGAGGCTCTGTTCTGGAAAATGACCGCCGAGGTGATCACCGCTTACCAGGCCGAACATCCGCAACACCGCCTGCGTTATGTAGCGTTTGATGTCTTCGCTCCGTTCTATGAAGTGGAGGAGTTGACCAAGCGCCGCCTGCTGGGCGACGGCGAACGTCGTTTCAAATCGGTGCCGAATCCGCTGCACGCGTTCCGGCCGCAATCATGCTGAGGACCAATCTGCTCAAGCAGAAGCTCAGAACAGGTGAGCCGGTCTACGGCCTGATCAGCTCGATTCCGTCGCCTGCGGCCATCGAACTGATCGCCGAGGCGGGTTTTGATTTTGTGATCATCGATATGGAACACGTGCTGATCAATCCCGAGACCGTGGAGAACATGATCCGCACCGCCGAAAGTTACGCGCTGACCCCGCTGGTGCGGGTGGCGGACCTCAACCCGAAAACCCTGCTGCGCCTGCTCGATGGCGGTGCCCAGGGCATTGTCTTGCCGATGATCGAAGGCCCCGAACCCTTGGCCGAAAGCATTCGAGCCTGCAAATACCACCCGCAGGGCACCCGCAGCCTGAATGCCGGTCGCCCCGGTGCGTTTGGCAAACACAGCCTGGCGGAGTACGTCGCGCTGGCCAACGAGCAAATCATGATCGTAGCGATGATCGAAAGTGCCGAAGGTGTGCGACGCGCGGCAGAGATTGCCGCGGTGCCGGGCCTGGACTTGATCCTCGAAGGGGCCGCCGATTTATCGCAATCGATGGGCATGCCCTGGCAGATCGACCGGCCCGAGGTGCAGCAAGCGCTGCTCTCCAGCTGGCAAGCGGCGAGTGCCGCGGGTGTGCCGTATTGCGCGATTCCACGTCAGCCGGGCGACCACGAACGATGGTTGGCTCGCGGCGTAAAAAGCTTTGTTTTGGGTGACGAGCGTGGCATCGCTTTTCGTGCCCTTCAGGCCAAATTGGCCGCCACTTCAGCAGAAGGAAAATAATCGGATGAACTTCACCGCAATGGCCGCCGACAGGGTGATGCAGGATTTGGTCGATTGTTTGCTGGCCGAACATTTTTTCGGGACCGAGCCGCTGAACCTGGTGGCGCCCTCGTCATCGGCCGATCAGCCGTTTACGGGGTTGAGCGCCGAACAACGGATCTGGGAATGGCCCAGCGATCCCCAAGGTTGCATCGTTATTGCCCTGCGTCCCGGTATAACCCAGCAATGGGAGAAAGTACCGGGCACGCCGGTTTGGGCGCGACAGAATGACCAACTGACCGCGCTGTCACCCGAGGCCTTCACGACCCAGGTGTTGGCAGGGATGACCGATCGCTACCCGGACAATGAAAAAGGCTTCGCCCTGTTTCTGGATGTGCTGCGCACTAGCGTCAGGCAAACCGAGTTGTCCCTGGCCCATCGGGTTGACAGCGAACGCTTGCTGGAAAAGAGCAACGCGGACTTTTTCCTGGCGATGGAGCAGTGGGCTTCGTTGCGTGATCGTCCCTACCATCCGCTGGCCAAAGCCAAGCAGGGTTTGGACGACGCGGAATATCGGCAGTATCAGGCGGAGTTCGCCCGTCCGGTGGCGCTCAATTGGGTCGCGGTCGACCGCGCGTTGCTGCAATGCGGCGACGGTGTGACGGATCTGGCACAGAGTTATCCCGCCCAGTTCCTGTTGCCGCCGCTGTTGCAGGCCAACTTGCACCAAGAGCTGCAGCAGCGGGGCATTGCCCAGAGCCACATCGCGCTGCCGGTGCACCCGTGGCAGTTCGAACACGTGCTGGAGGCGCAACTCGGCGACGCTTTCACCAAGGGTGACTGCCATCGACTGGACTTCACCGACGGTGATTTTTTCGCCACCTCGTCATTGCGCTCGATGACCCCGTGCTTCAACAGTGCCGATTACCTCAAGTTGCCGATGGCCATTTACTCCCTGGGTGCGTCGCGTTATCTGCCCGCGGTAAAAATGATCAATGGCGGCTTGAGCGAGGCGCTGCTGCGTCAGGCACTGGGCAAGGATGAAACGCTGCAGCAGTCCCTGCATCTGTGCGACGAAACCAAATGGTGGGCGTTCATGCCGCCAGACGCCACGCTGTTCGACGAAGCGCCGCGTCACCTGTCGGCCATGGTGCGCGGCTATCCGCCTGCGCTGCTCGAAGCCCCGGACTGTCGACTGGTGCCCATGGCTGCGTTGGGTACACCGCTGCCGGGCAGCAACCAGCACTTCTTCGATGACTGGATGGGCTACCGCCAACTGCCGGCCAATGCCGGATCGGTGATGACGCTGTTCCGCGAGCTGTGCCACAGCTTCTTTGATATCAACCTGCGGATGTTCCGCATCGGCATGCTGGGGGAAATTCACGGGCAGAACGCGGTGCTGGTGTGGAAGGCCGGTTACGCCCAGGGCCTGCTGTTGCGCGATCACGATTCGTTGCGCATCTTCGTGCCGTGGCTGGAACGCAACGGTCTGGCTGATCCGGCTTACCGGCTGAAGAAGGGGCACGCCAACACGCTGTACCACGAGCGCCCTGAAGACCTGCTGTTCTGGCTGCAGACCCTGGGTATTCAGATCAACCTCCGCGCCATCATCGATACGCTGGCTGAGGTCTACTCATTGCCGGCGACCGGGTTGTGGACGGCGATGGGCGAAGTGCTCAACGAGTTGATCGACACCATCGAGTTTGACGCCGAGGCGCGGATCATGATCAAGCACCAGCTGTTCGAATCGCCGCACTGGCCGCAGAAATTGCTGCTCACTCCGATGATCGAACGTGCGGGTGGCCCTGGCAGCATGCCGTTTGGCAAAGGGCAGGTGGTCAATCCGTTTCACAGGCTCGATCGTGAAGCTTGAGCCGCGATGTCATCCCTCCAGGCGCACGCTGTTGCGCCTGTCCCTGGGGGCGCTCGCCCTCAGGTTTTCCACGCCAGCGTGGGCCGAGGCTGGCGCCGCGCCGTTGCGGGTGATCACCCTGTTTCAGGGCGCCACCGACTGTGCCGTGGTGTTGGGCGTGACCCCGTGTGGCGTGGTTGATTCCTGGAGCGAAAAACCGACCTATCACTACTTGCGCGAAGCACTGGGCGCTGTGCCCCATGTCGGCCTGGAAACCCAGCCCAGTCTTGAGGACATCGCGCTGCTGAAGCCGGACGTGATTATTGCCTCGCGCTATCGTCATGAACGCATTGCACCGTTACTCAAACAGATCGCCCCGGTGCTGATGCTGGAGGAAGTGTTTGAGTTCAAAAAGACCCTGGCACTGATGGGTGCTGCTTTACACCAGCAACAGAGGGCCGACGAGATTCTGAACCGATGGCAGCAACGCGTGGCACAACTGTGCGAGCAACTGCAGCAGACATTTGCCGGACGCTGGCCTCCCACGGTATCGATTCTGGACATCCGCGAAGACCACATCCGCAGTTACCTGCCGGCGAGTTTTCCGGGCTCCGTGCTCACCGAACTGGGATTCAATTGGAGTGACAGCAGCCGGGCGGCGAGCGGGGTATCGATCAAACTCACCAGCAAGGAAAGCCTTGCGGTGGTGAATGCCGACATCTTTTTTGTCTTCCTGCGCGCGCAGAACGGGGCGGTGCAGCGCAACTACGAGAGTCTGGTGCAACACCCGCTGTGGAAGCAGATGCGTGCCCCGCAGCAAGGACAGGTGTGGCAGGTCGATGGCGTCGCGTGGAGTCTGTCGGGCGGGATGTTGGGGGCGAACCTGATGCTCGACGACGTGGCCCGCGTGGCCGCCGCGCAGGTGGCCTCATGAGTCCGGGAGTAAAACTGTGCAGCGCGGGTGTCGTGTTGCTGCTGTGCTGCGTGTTGAGCCTGGCGGTCGGTGCGACCTGGATTCCACTGCCACAGATTGCGGCGGCGTTTGTCGATCCCGACCCGTTGAGTATCAGTCATGTGCTGGTGACCACCACGCGGCTGTCGCGGACCCTGATGGCGATTTCCGTCGGCGCCAGTCTGGCGGTCGCGGGCGCCCTGATGCAGGCACTGACCCGCAATCCGCTGGCGTCACCCGGGCTGTTCGGGATCAATGCCGGTGCGACTTTTTTTATCATCCTGTTTTCCTCGATCTTCTCGCTGTCATCCCCGGATGCCTGGCTATGGTCGGCGTTCATTGGCGCTGCTGTGGCGGGTCGTCTGGTGTGGCTGATCGGCAACATGGGGCAAGGCAGTCTCAGTCCGCTGCGCATCGTGCTGGCGGGCGCGGCGATCGCCGCGTTGTTCTCCGCTTTCAGCCAGGCGCTGCTGGTGGTGAATCAGGATGGCCTGGACACGGTGCTGTTCTGGATGGCCGGTTCGTTGACCGAACGCAACCTGTCGAGCGCTGCACCCTTGTTGCTGACTGATCTGTTCGGGTTGTCGGGGGCGCTGTTGCTGGCCGGGCAGGTCAACGTGCTGAACGCCGGGGAAGAAATTGCTACGGGGCTGGGGCAGCAAACCGGCCTGATCCGGCTGCTGATGAGCGTGCTGGTGATCTGTCTCGCGGGCAGCGCGGTGGCGTTGGCCGGCAGCATTGGTTTCATCGGTCTTCTGGTACCGCACATGGTGCGCAAAGGGTTGTCCATCGACCATCGCTGGTTGCTGCCTGGTTGTGCGCTGCTCGGCGCCATTCTCCTGCTGTTGGCGGATACGTTGTCGCGGGTATTGATCCTGCCGCAGGAGGTGCCGGTGGGGGTGATGACGGCGCTGTTCGGCGCACCGTTCTTCATTATGTTGGCCCGGCGTGGAGGTCGTTATGGATAAGGTGGTGAGCTGGCGCCGAGGCGGGTATTCCCGGCGGGTCAACCTCTCCACGTGGTGGCGGTTGGCGGCGGCGCTGGTGCTGACGGTGCTGGTGATGCTCGGCTCGTTATCGCTGGGGAAAGTCATCCTTTCGCCCCTCGAGGTGATGCGAATTCTGTTTTCCAGTCAGGACGCCAGCCTGACGTTGATCGTCGAGCAACTGCGTTTTCCACGCATTGTGCTGGCGGCACTGGTGGGGGCTGCTTTGTCGGTGTCCGGGTTGATCCTGCAAAGCATCATCCGCAACCCGCTGGCATCGCCGGACCTGCTGGGCATCACCAGCGGTGCCAGCGCCGCCGCCGTGCTTTATCTGTCGTTCTTGTCCGTGACGCTGGGGCAACAGTTTCTGCCCTTGGCGGCGATGCTCGGTGCGGCTCTGGCAACATTGTCCATTTATCTGCTGGCCTGGAAGCAGGGGGCCTCACCGCTGCGGCTGGTGCTGATCGGCGTGGGCGTCTCGGCGATGTTGACGGCCGCGACCACCTTCATTCTGGTGTTCAGTCCGCTGACCACCACTCTGTCGGCCTACGTCTGGCTAACCGGCAGCGTGTACGGCGCCAGTTGGCCCGAACCGCTGGCGCTGGCTGGCTGGTTGTTGGGCATTTGTCCGCTGCTGGTGTTGCTGGCCCGTCAGGTGATGGTGCAACAGTTGGATGACCATCTGGCCCAGGGCATCGGCGTGCGCGTGCAATGGCTGCGGGCCGGTTTGTTGCTGGTGAGTGTGGCGTTGGCCGGTGCGGCCATTGCCTGGGGCGGGGCGATCGCGTTTGTCGGGCTGATCGCGCCGCATATTGCCAAACGCCTGGTGGCCCCCGGTTTCGCTGGGCAGGCCGTGATGGCAGCCCTGATTGGCGCAAATCTGGTGATGCTGGCGGACCTGGTCGGGCGCACGCTGTTCTTGCCCCTGGATTTGCCGGCCGGGATCTTTGTCGCGGTGCTGGGCACACCCTTTTTTCTCTATTTATTGATTAAACAGCGTCATTAAGGAATTCAACGTATGACGTCGATTGCAAGTCGCGGCCTGACCCTGAGTTATCAGCGTCAGGTGATTATTGACGCGCTGGACATGCAACTGCCCAAGGGCAAGATCTCGGTGCTGATTGGCAGTAACGGCTGCGGTAAAAGTACCTTGCTCAAATCCTTTGCCCGACTGCTGAAACCGCAGCAAGGCTCGGTGATTCTCAACGGCGTGGATATCCAGCAAAAATCCACGGCGGCGGTGGCGCGTGAGTTGGCCATCCTGCCTCAGACACCGACGGCGCCGGAGGGCATCACCGTTCGCCAGCTCGTGGCCTTGGGCCGATACCCTTATCAGAGCTGGATGCAACAGTGGTCGTCCGAGGATGAAACCATGGTCAATCGCGCGCTGACGCAGACCAGTTTGCAGGCGCTGGCGGATCGGCCGGTGGATGCCTTGTCCGGTGGGCAGCGCCAGCGCGCGTGGATCGCCATGACCCTGGCCCAGGACACCGGCATCGTGCTGCTGGACGAGCCGACGACCTTCCTCGACCTGGCTCACCAGATTGAAGTGCTGGACCTGCTGCGCGACCTCAATCGGCTCGAAAACAAAACCATCATCATGGTGCTTCACGACCTCAACCTGGCCTGTCGTTATGCCGATCATATGGTTGCGGTGCATGAGCGTAGGGCATTTGCCCAGGGCCGGCCTGAGGACGTCTTAACCCAAGCGCTGGTCAAAACCGTGTTCGACCTCAACTGCAGGATTATTCCTGACCCGTTCTTTGGTACGCCAATGTGCATCCCGTTTGGTCGGGAATTGCCGCAATGAGTCTGGCTCGTTACTTCAGCGCGCAAGAGTGGAACGTGCTGGGCGGTGGGTTGCGGTTGAAGGACTGCGCCGAGCGCGACCCATTACGCTCGCTGATGGCGCGTGATCTGTTGCAGGACGATGTGTGCGAGCGTTTGCTGGACGCATTGAGCCCGGTCATTGGCTCACCGTCGCGGGCGATCACCGCCTCGCTGCTGGGCAAGCGCCTGTCGTTCCTGGCCACCGGCGCCTGTTTGTACGCCATGTCGGTGTACGACAAAGGGCTGCTGCTGTCGCTGGACAACACGGTGATCGAATACGGCCACGATGAAGGGCTATGGACGTCTTCGATGCCGTTGGTTCATTCCCTGCCGCTGACGTACGGGGCAGGTGAGCGCGAGGCCTGGCGGGAAACCCTGGTGCAGGCACTGTTTGCCGGGCTGTTGAAGCCGCTGTGGCAAACCTTCAACCGTGTGAGCGGCGTTTCACGACGCATCTTGTGGGAAAACACCGCGGTGCGCGTGTATTCGTTGTATGAAAAACGCATGGCAAAAATCGACGAGCCGTCGGTGCGTGAGCGCTATGAAGCCGACTTCGTGTGGTTGCTGACTCAGGCAGAGCCTTCACTGTTCGGCCTCGATTACAACCCGCTGAGCCATTTCCGCCGACCGCCGACACTGGTCGACGAGGGCCAGCGCAGCATTCGCTTTCGGCGAACCTGCTGCTTCTATTACCTGGCTACTGAGCCCGCTGAATATTGTTCGACCTGCCCACTGCTGCGTCCGGGGAAATGCCGATGAGTTATCAGATCAACCCTCGCCAGCAGCTCGTCACCCCGGAGTTGCTCAACACCTACCGGTCGATCCCTTCGTCAACCATCGGCCATTTTTCCGATCGGGGTTTCCTGCGGGGGATCAAGCCGCTGTTCAACGACATCCGCATGGTCGGCAATGTCATCACCGTCAAAGTCTTCCCGCCGGATGGCAGCATTTTGCGTGAGGCGCTGTTGCTGAGTGAGCCGGGCGACGTGCTGGTGATCGAATGTGTGGGCGACGAGGAGTGTGGCTGTTGGGGCGAACTGCGCACCCTGGCCGGGCTGATCAAAGGGTTGGCCGGGGTGGTGGTGTCGGGTGCCGTCACGGATGTCAGCGCATTGCGTCGCCATGGGTTGCCGATCTTTTGCCGGGATGTCAGTGCGTACACGACTCGCGGCATTGGCGCCCATGGGGAAGTCAATCAGTCGATCAATGTGGGCGGGTTTCAGGTGCAGCCGGGAGACCTGGCCATTGGCGATGATGACGGTGTCTTCATCCTCGATGCCCGGCGTGCGGTCGAGCTGCTTCCCGAGCTCTTGGCCAAAGAGGAAATGGACCAGCAGCGCAGGGACGGATTCTTGCAGAGGCTCGTTCAGCGAAGGGGCTGACTTCCCGAGCTGAAATGAAAAGGGGCAACTGTGCAGTTGCCCCTTTTTTGCATCTAGTCGGTCAGAAGCCGAATTTGTCTCGCAATCCGTAATACCAGGCGCCCAATGCAGCAAACGGTGTACGCAGCAGTTGTCCGCCGGGGAACGGGTAGTGGGGCAGGTCGGCAAACGCATCGAAACGCTCGGCCTGGCCACGCAACGCTTCGGCCAACACCTTGCCTGCCAGGTGCGTATACGTCACGCCATGGCCGCTGCAACCTTGGGAATAGTAGATGTTGTCGCCCAGGCGTCCGACCTGAGGAAGACGCGACAAGGTCAGCAGGAAATTGCCGGTCCAGGCGTAATCGATCTTCACGTCCTTGAGCTGCGGGAAGGCCTTGAGCATCTTCGGCCGAATAATCGCCTCGATGTTCGCCGGATCCCGCGCGCCATACACCACACCACCGCCGAAGACCAGGCGCTTGTCGCCGGTCAAACGGTAGTAGTCGAGCAGGTAGTTGCAGTCCTCGACGCAGTAATCCTGTGGCAACAGGCTCTTGGCCAATGCGTCGCCCAGAGGTTCGGTGGTGATCACCTGAGTCCCGCAGGGCATCGATTTGGCGGCCAGTTCCGGCACCAGATTACCGAGATACGCGTTGCCCGCAACGATGATGAACTTGGCCCTGACCTTGCCCTGAGGCGTATGCACCACCGGACTCGCGCCGCGCTCGATGCGCACCGCCGGCGATTGCTCATAAATGGTGCCGCCCAGCGACTCGACAGCTGCCGCTTCGCCCAACACCAGGTTCAGCGGATGAATGTGCCCGCCGCTCATGTCGAGCATGCCGCCGATGTATTGATCGCACGCGACCACTTCACGGATGCGACGCTGATCCATCAGTTCAAGCTGCGTGTGACCGAAACGCTCCCACAGACGCTTCTGGGATTCCAGGTGGCCCATCTGCTTGGCGGTAATGGCGGCGAACACACCACCGTCCTTCAAGTCGCACTGGATATTATATTTGGCAACCCGCTCACGAATGATCCGCCCACCTTCGAACGCCATCTGCCCCAACAACTGAGCCTGCTTGGGACCGACACTGCGTTCGATCACATCGATGTCGCGGCTATAACTGTTAACGATCTGGCCACCGTTGCGCCCCGACGCACCAAAACCTACCTTCGCCGCTTCAAGCACCGTGACCCGGAAACCGTTTTCCAGCAGAAACAGGGCAGAGGACAGACCGGTGTAACCGGCACCGATCACACAGACATCAGTCTCTACGTCATCCTGCAAGGCCGGGCGCGGCGGAACCGCATTGGCCGATGCGGCGTAATAGGATTCCGGGTAGGGGGTGTTCGCCATCCTGTAGCCTCTGTTTAATATATTTTACGAGTGCATCGATCCTACCCGAGATAAAAATCGACCGCCAGCCACCGCAAAATGTTCTTTGCAGCGACAAAATTAAATATTTTGCATATTCATAGGGTTAGCTCGAAAAAAGGTGTTGACACCCCTTCGGAATTCCGTAGAATGCCGCCTCACAGCAGGCACGTAGCTCAGTTGGTTAGAGCACCACCTTGACATGGTGGGGGTCGTTGGTTCGAGTCCAATCGCGCCTACCAAACAAAATCCGCTCTGCTGGGCGGTCTAGAAGGGCTCACCGAAAGGTGGGCCCTTTTTTGTTGCCTGCGATTTGCAAAACTTTTGCAAAACCCCCACTCAAAACGCCAGCTCGGCACCCACCTCCAGGTACTCGACCTTCTTTTCGTCGTGTCTTCACTTTGCCGGTGGCCCGCTTGATGACGTGATAGGCGTTCTCGCCGAAGCGAACCGCGCTTACTGATGCCTCCTTGCCGATCAGCGCGTTGTTAATTCAGGCTTTGGATTTGGCTTGCTGTATCTGATCTGTGAATCATTGAGCGGCCTCACGGTCATATCGCTGACCTTTGCATTCAGGACGTTCAAATGAAGCGTGCAGTAATAATGTTCATGGCCATTTCAGGCTCTCTCCTGTTGGGAGGCTGTGGGCCTCACTGGGACGACGGAGAAAGGTACGGTCGAGATCGTGATCGAGGTCATGATTACCGTCGTGGATACGACCGCGGGTATGACGATGATCGAGAGTATGACCGCAGATATGATCGTCGTGACAATGATCAGGGGTATGATCGCAATCACGGTCGTGATCGTGATCGTGATGATAGAGACGACTGAAGGCGCTGGCCATCGGCTAGCGAGAAACGGCGGTGACAGGCTCTCCTCGGGTCGGTCAATGATCACCCGGTTTGCCGATTAGCTTCAGCGGCACGGATTGCCAGTGATTCAGGCGTAAGATAGCGGTGCTACCTCATCAAAAGGAGCCGCATATGATCGCCGACCAAATGAACAAGCCGGTATCTGAGGACAGAGCTGTTTGGGATCAATACTTCTGCGCTGCGTTGATTGCGGAAAGCAATCTGACGGCACCGGTTGTAGGAGGGGCTACTCATGAAGACAGGCAGAATCTGTTGATTGAAAGGGCCAAAGCTCTCGCCGACAAGATGATGGAAAACAGAAAATAACCAGAGCCCAGCCATCGCGCTGGGCTCTTCACATCTGGATCTCGGCAGCGGTGCAGCGCTACTAAGTCAGGCAATCAAGTCTACTTTGCCTCTAGCAAGGCGATAGACGCCTCCCACGATCTTCAACGTGCCCTTGCTGAGCACATCTGTCAGCGCCGGCCTAATGGAAGGCCCGCAGCGCAAGACGATGCCGGTGCTGCAACAGGTGATCATGATGGGTGAGTTAGCGGTCAATTGCGTACTGGATAACCACAAGCCTGGGTAGTCGCCAGGCACTGTAACGAGGGGATTGCCCCCTCGTTACAAATGTTGCATGAAGAGCATGAATCACTACTGGTGTGGTTCATCTCAACAACGTCGGACCAGTGTGGTAGGTCCAGCCAACTAAAACCAATCTTACCTGGCGTTCAACTTCTTCAGTTCTTCATAAGTCGCCGACTGTACAAACCAGAAGCCGGAGATGATGCACCACGTCAGGGTGCCGGTAATGAAAACGGCTGCCCCGGACCAGAAGCCCTGAACGAAGATCATGACCACTGCGGCGATCCAGATAACGGCCAGTGCGACGTACAGAACTACGTTGTTTACACCAATTACGAACTCTTTCACGTCTATTCCCTTTTGAGTGATTGTCCTCTGACTCCTTACGCAAGGGCCAGTGGGCGGCATGATAGGGAGATAGCTGGCTGTTCGCCAGTTATGTCACGGCCTGCTACTCAAATCGATTCATAAGCAAAATCATCCTTCCCTGAGCAGGTAGTCATGCTTCGAAAAAATCGCCCTCAGCCTGTGGGTGCCTGGCAGGCAGATTTCCAGATTTTGGACTACTACTGACAAGCCCATTTCCTTATCCCTGTCAGGAGCATCCCTATGCTGTCTCACTGGTTTCTTGCGGCGATCCACCTCTTGGCTGTTGCCTTGGGCCTCTGGGCGGTGCTCACCCGAGGGACGGCGTTAAGCCGCCTGGTCGTCGGTACGGCGCAGGTTCGCAGCGTGCTGGTTGCCGATAACGTATGGGGCATCTGTGCGGGTATTTTGCTGATCACAGGTTTGATGCGGGCCTTCGGTGGGTACGAAAAAGGCACCGACTATTACCTTCATCAGCCGTTATTCCATCTGAAGATGACGCTGTTCGTGATCATTCTGCTGCTTGAAGTGGCCCCAATGATCACCTTGATCAAGTGGCGGATCGCCTTGGGCAGGGGCGCTTCGATTGACCAGGGCCGAGCCAGGCTGTTTGCACGCATCAGCCATATCGAAGCGTTGTTGTTGATGTTGATGGTGATTGCGGCCACCGGCATGGCGCGCGGTGTGACATTCGGCTAATAACGGCGTGATTCGTCGGGGTTAAAGCGAATAATCTGACAGCCACGGCGTGGCCGAAGCCGGTAGCATCGGCTTCACGTAATGGGGGGAGGAGGCGAGTGCTCAGCAAAAGGCCGAGCATGAATCTTTAGCCAGCCATTGTGCTGTAACGAACGGGCTGGCTACTGACTGCAACAGGATTCAGGGAGTCTGCGGTTTGTCTGGAGCGGTGAGGCCAGCCTGAATGCGCTGATAGATTTCTTCGCGATGAACCGCAACGTCTTTCGGGGCATTGATGCCAATTCTGACTTGCTGGCCGCTAACGCCCAGAATGGTGATCGTAATGTCATCACCAATATTTATGCTTTCACCGACTTTGCGGGTGAGTATCAGCATGGTCTTCTCCTTGATTGCTTTGTAGGGCACCTGATTCGGACAGTGCAGAGGTCGGTGGTATGTATAGATTAGTGCGAAGTCTCACGGTTTGGGTGCCTCTTTCTGACGCGCAGATGCTGCATTAATTCCCAAGGCGTAACTATACAGAGGCCGCAACCATCATTCTCGTTGTTTTGAGCCCATTTTGCGGCACTCGGGAAGTATTCATGA
The DNA here is from genome assembly GCF_044760065.1 of Pseudomonas sp. NPDC098740. NCBI lineage: Bacteria > Pseudomonadati > Pseudomonadota > Gammaproteobacteria > Pseudomonadales > Pseudomonadaceae > Pseudomonas > Pseudomonas sp. NPDC098740. Next base: position 372,799 of record NZ_JBIWAM010000002.1, read on the forward strand.
ATGCTAAAATCGCCGCTTTAAGCATTCTGAGGGAAGCGTTGTGCGCAAAATGGTCTTGGTAATCGCGGTATTGGCGCTGGCGGGATGCGGTGAGGGCAAGAGTGTTGACGCGCAAAAGCCGCAACCGGCAGCTGCGACTGCACCTTCGACGGCATCCGCGCCACAATGGGATCTCGAAGTTCGAGGCGAAACACCTCAGGCGGTCAGCGATTTGAGCGGCTGGCTGATTGAGCACAGTTTCGTTTCCAATATCGTCAAGGAAAATGGAAAGACCCGGATTCTGCTCGGGCCATTCAGTTCGAAAGCCGAGGCTGAGGCCAAACAGACAGAAGTGCGCGCGGCGCTCACCCGGGCTAAGAAACAGAACATCGAATTGCTGGTCGTCGAACATCCAGTGACCCAGTAGCAGTCCTTTTCCAGGCTGCTTTCGACGGAACGCCTTAAAGGGGATCCACATTGACTCGTTTCTAGACGTAGTCACTGTCGATTCCCAGTAGGAGTTCCCCCCCCCCCATGGCCTCCGCCACCCCTTACAAAATATTCGACGCAGTCCTGCGGCACAAAAAGGCGCTGAGTCCTCATTTGATGCGCGTCACTCTGGCCGGTCCGATGGTTACCGAAATGGCGACCTGGGCACCCGACCAGCGCGTGAAGCTATTCTTTCCGGCTGTAGACGGTTCGCCTGCCAGGCTCGCTCATGGCGATGGCTGGTATGCACGTTACCGCTCGATGCCGGTTGCCCAGCGCCCGGCGATGCGCACTTACACCATCCGACATTTGCGTGCCGAGCAGGGCGAAGTGGATATCGACTTCGTGTTGCACGGCGAAACCGGCCCTGCATCCCGTTGGGCAATTCATGCAGTAGCGGGTGAGCCGATCCAGATCGTCGCACCTGATCGCCAGTTTTCGGCGGATGACGCGGGCGGTTTCGAATGGAAGCCGCCTAAACAGCTCAAGCACCTGTTATTGGTCGCCGATGCCACGGCCTTGCCCGCTGCGCTTGGCATTCTGGATGAGCTGGCAGCGCTTGCCGTGCCACCGATAACCCAGGCGTTTTTTGAAGTAGACAGTGTGGACGATCCTTTGCCGGTTCCTGACTGGCCCGGACTTTCGGTGGAGTGGCTGATTCGAGATCGCGTCACCGCGACTGGAGTGGGTTCGCTGATGGTCGGCGCGGTCCGTCGGGCAATTTTGCCGCCATCTTCTTCGCAAGTATTTGAAGCGGTGGAACTGGCGGAAGTCGATGTCCACGAAGACATGCTCTGGGAAACGTCCGAGTCTGCGCGTGATGGCTTCTACGGCTGGGTCGCCGGAGAGACGGTTGCAGTGATGAGTCTGCGTAAATACTTGATCAAGGAATGCGGCATTGCCAAGGAATCACTCAACCTGATGGGCTACTGGCGCTACAACAAAGCGGGCGGTTAGAAACGAACAAAGGCCTCGGGTGTTAAACCCGAGGCCTTTATGTTTTTAGCGAGCGCTTAACCGCAGGCTTTCATGTCGACCGGGCCGACAAACTCGTTGCCGCGTCCCATGACGCACGCCACGCTTTGGTTGCGCTGTCGTTCCCAGGCCTCTACCGGATAGGTTTTGTTCCAGGCTTCGTAGAGCTGTCGATCCTGTTTCGACAGGCGCAAACCATATTGCTTGCTCATGTAGAAATACGTTCGGGCGATCATGCCGCGTATGGACGGGCGGGGCATGACCTTCTTCGCCTTGAAGTCGACCTGGGTCAGGCACGAGCCATATTGGCCCGACTGCACCGGCAACCAGCCGAAACTGAAGTTGCTGCGATCGCCATTCACCTCACCAATGCTCGGCACCAGGTTGTGCAGGTCGGCTTCGGCCTTCTGGTAGGTCGGATCGTAACGCGTGCAGTTCTTGCGCCCACCTTCTTGCCAGCACTGACGCTGATGGCCGATCTGCCAGGCCGGAACAATGTGCTCCCACTCGATGCGGGAAGCGCGCTTGGCGTTTTTGCGCGGTACATAACCGCAGGCTGTGAGGTTGACCTTGTTGCCGGTGTATTTGCACCCGCAATAGAACTCTGTGGATTGCGGTGCGTAGAGCTTCCAGGCAACTTTCTTGGCTTCGTTGAAGGTACGTGGGGCGCCAGCCTCGGCGCCGAGGGTGATGAACAAAAACAGCAAAGCAAACCAGCGGACACTCATTGACTCAATCTTCCTTCGGCACAACCCAAAAAATCTGCACCCCGCCATCGTCGCGATAGGCGAGGGTGACGTTGTCGTTCTCGTCGATTTCTTCGAGCAATTGTTCCCACTCATCCACAGGTTCGTCCGGTAGACGGAAGATCAAGGCTGCTTTGGCTTTTTGAGCGGTGGGGGAATTGATGATTTTTTGAACGCGCATACCCATGCGTTCATAGGAGTCAGGAGAGGCAGAGGTGGTGGCCACGGAATTATCCTTATTAAGCTGTACGTGCATACAGTATTTAACTGTAAGCATTTTCGCAACTGCTTAAAATTCAAGAAAATCCTCTGACAGCAATTTTTTCCGTTTGGTGTAGGACGAAGGGAAGTTTTTTATCGAAATATCGGAAGGGGGTGTGAGTCACCACTCGCCTGGGTTGGCGAGTGGTGAAAGCAGTGCCCGACCGGAACCGGTCGGGCGAGGGCGAATCAGTATTCCCAGAACATCCGTTGCAGCTCTTTGCTGTCGTTGGTCTTGGTCAGTGCGACCATGGCCAGGATGCGGGCTTTTTGCGGGTTCAGGTCATGCGCCACAACCCAGTCGTACTTGTCGTCTGGCTGTTCAGCGTTACGCAGTACGAAGCCGCCGGCGTTGACGTGGGACGAACGAATGATTTGCACGCCGTCCTTGCGCAGGGCTTGCAGCGATGGGACCACACGGGACGAGACTGAGCCATTGCCGGTACCGGCGTGAATGATGGCTTTGGCGCCAGACTGAGCCAACGCTTTGTAAGCGGTATCGCTGACATTGCCGTAGGAATAGGCGATTTCGACGTCAGGCAGGCTCTTGATGGTTTTGATGTCGAATTCCGAGTCCATGGTGTGACGCTTGGCCGGCAGACGGAACCAGTAGGATTTGCCCTCGACCACCATGCCGAGTGGGCCCCAGGCACTTTTGAACGCCTCGGTCTTGATGTTGATCATTTTGCTGACGTCGCGACCCGACTGAATTTCATCGTTCATGGTCACCAGTACGCCTTTACCGCGTGCCTCTTTGCTGCTGGCCACGGCCACTGCGTTGTACAGGTTCAGCATGCCATCGGCCGACATAGCGGTGCCTGGGCGCATGGAGCCGACAACGATGATTGGCTTGTCGGTTTTTTCCACCAGGTTCAGGAAGTAGGCGGTTTCTTCCAGGGTGTCGGTGCCGTGGGTGATGACGATGCCGTCGACGTCCTTGCTGTCGGCCAGCTCAGCCACGCGACGACCCAGTTGCAGCAGGTTGTCGTTGGTGATGCTTTCGGACGCGATCTGCATGACCTGTTCGCCACGAACGTTAGCCAGCTGGCTGAGTTCCGGAACCCCGGCGATCAATTGTTCGATGCCGACTTTTGCCGCTTGATAGGTCGCGCTGTTAGCGGCGCTGGCGCCCGCGCCGGCAATGGTGCCGCCGGTGGCCAGGATCACCACGTTCGCCAGTTTCTGTTGGGTTTCGACTTCTTTTGCCTGAAGGGCAGTAGGCAGGAGTAGCAAGAGGGCCAAAGCGCCCGGAACGAAGGTCTTGAAAGCAGATGTCATTATTTTTCTCTCTAGTCGTGAGACGGTGCTGATGCAGGTTCATCTAGATGCGCCCCAAGCGGATCTGAACGCTTGGGGTGAATGAGATGAGCAGGATCTGTACCAGTCGTACTTTGAATGAGGAAAACTTTTAACTTGATGATTTGTATCAGTATTTATTTTAGTCGCCAGAATGGTTACACAGTCTGTTGTCCGGGTTTCCGAACGCGTTGAGCGTTTGTGTTCGGCTCTCCGAAAAGTACTACGACCTCTGTAGAGCAAATCGCCTTGCAAGATTGCGAATCAGTGCTAAAGAAACCCGCGCTTCGGTCGATGTTCCTTTAAAGGATCTTTCTACTCAGGAGTTCACATGTCGTTATCCATTGGTATCCCAAACGCCGCAGGCGTCACCATCGGCGGCAAGTCCGCCGCTACGACTCAAGCGTTGAGCGATCAGACGGTCGATGCCGCGAATCAAGCGTTGGGTACGAAGGAAGGTGAGGGCAACCAAGTCAAGACTGGCCCTTTGGGGTTGGATAAAAGCGCGGGCGCGCAGGCCGAAACCCCAGACGAGAGCAGCCAGAGTGTGGCGGTGAAAGTCCTGCTCAAACGCATGCAAGAGCTACAACAGCAACTGCGCGAGCAACAGCAACAATTAGCCGCAGCTCAGGCGGCGTCTTATCCGACACCGGAAGCCAAGGCCACTGTGGTCATGGCAGTTCAAGGGCAGATTGCCGACACCAATGGTGCGTTGCTGGAAGTGTCCGCGGCCCTGGTCAAGGAAATGGCCAAGGGTTCCAGCACCGGAACGGTGGTCAACACCACGGCATGACTTGAATGCCCGGCTTTTGCCAGTCAGTTCAAATAAATGGTCGTTTCTGGTCGTTGACAAATGTCGGCAGGGTTCGCATAGTTCGGTCTACGCAAACGTTTGCGCGGTGCTCCCGGTGGTTATCCATCAGTGAGCGCAATGAAGCCTACGCCAGCGCAAGCGTTGCTCACAATAATCATAAGATCGGAGTGAACCCATGAAGCTGCCATTCGCTGGACGTCTTCTCGCTGTCGCTATGCTGGCTGCCGCATCCGTCGCGTTACCTGTCTCTTCGGCCTTCGCCGAGACGCCTGAAAAACCCAAAGTCGCGCTGGTCATGAAATCCCTGGCCAATGAATTCTTCCTGACCATGGAAGACGGCGCCAAGGCCTATCAGAAAGACCACTCCGGCGATTTCGAGCTGATCTCCAACGGCATCAAAGATGAAACCGACACGGCTGGCCAGACACGCATCGTCGAGCAAATGATTCTGGCCAAGGTCAATGCGCTGGTCATCGCGCCGGCTGACTCCAAGGCCATGGTTCCAGTGATCAAGAAAGCCATCGATGCCGGTATCACCGTGATCAACATCGACAACCAGCTGGACCCTGCTGTGGTCAAAAGCAAAAACATCACCGTACCGTTCGTAGGCCCGGATAACCGCAAAGGCGCGCGTCTGGTGGGCGAGTACCTGGCCAAGCAACTGAAGGCCGGAGACGAAGTCGGCATCATCGAAGGCGTTTCAACCACCACCAACGCACAGCAAAGAACCGCAGGCTTCAAGGATGCGATGGAAGCGGCGCAGATCAAGGTCGTCTCTTTGCAGTCCGGTGACTGGGAAATCGACAAAGGCAACAAGGTTGCTGCCTCGATCCTCAGCGAATACCCGCAAGTCAAAGCCCTGCTGGCCGGCAACGACAGCATGGCCGTCGGCGCAGTATCCGCCGTGCGCGCAGCGGGCAAGGCCGGCAAGGTGCAAGTGGTCGGTTACGACAACATCAACGCCATCAAGCCAATGCTCAAGGATGGTCGCGTTCTGGCCACCGCTGACCAGTTTGCAGCCAGGCAAGCCGTGTTTGGCATCGAGACTGCGCTGAAGATCATCAAAGGTGAGAAAGTCGACAGCGGCACCAATGGCGTGATCGAAACTCCGGTAGAGCTGGTCACCCAGTAGTCCTTCTGGCGACACAACGGTGCTCGCCCGTCGGGGCGAGCGCATGGAGAGTTTTTATGTCAGTTTCCGCCCCGAACGCTGTCCTCTCGGTCAGCGGTATCGGTAAGACCTACGCCCAACCGGTCCTGACCGGCATCGACCTGACGCTGATGCGCGGTGAAGTGCTGGCGCTGACCGGCGAAAACGGCGCGGGAAAAAGCACGCTGTCGAAGATCATCGGCGGGCTGGTCACACCGACCACCGGCCACATGCAATTCCAGGGGCAGGATTACCGCCCCGCAAGCCGCACTCAGGCCGAAGACCTCGGCATCCGCATGGTGATGCAAGAGCTCAATCTGTTGCCGACCCTGTCGGTGGCGGAAAACCTTTTTCTCGACAACCTGCCCAGCAAGGGCGGCTGGATCAGTCGCAGGCAATTGCGCAAGGCAGCGATCGAAGCCATGGCCCAGGTCGGCCTCGACGCGATTGACCCGGACACGCTGGTGGGCGAATTGGGCATCGGTCACCAGCAAATGGTGGAGATCGCCCGCAACCTGATTGGCGATTGCCACGTGCTGATCCTCGACGAACCGACCGCGATGTTGACGAACCGTGAAGTCGAGATGCTGTTCGAGCAGATCACTCGTCTGCAAGCTCGCGGCGTGTCGATCATCTATATCTCGCACCGTCTCGAAGAGCTGGCGCGGGTCGCCCAGCGTATTGCGGTACTGCGCGATGGCAACCTGGTTTGCGTCGAGCCGATGGCCAATTACAGCAGCGAGCAACTGGTGACGCTGATGGTCGGTCGTGAACTCGGCGAACACATCGACATGGGCCCGCGCAAGATCGGCGCTCCAGCCTTGACGGTCAAAGGGCTGACCCGTTCCGACAAGGTTCGCGACGTGTCGTTCGAAGTGCGCGCCGGCGAGATCTACGGGATTTCCGGTTTGATCGGGGCAGGGCGCACCGAGTTGCTGCGCTTGATCTTCGGTGCTGATACAGCGGACAGCGGCACGGTTGCACTCGGTTCGCCAGCACAGGTTGTCAGTATCCGGTCGCCGGCTGACGCGGTCGGTCATGGCATCGCCCTGATCACTGAAGACCGCAAGGGCGAAGGCTTGCTGCTGACCCAATCGATCAGCGCGAATATTGCCTTGGGCAATATGCCGGTAATTTCCAGCGGTGGCATCGTCAACAATGGTGACGAGATGGCGCTGGCCCAGCGTCAGATCGACGCCATGCGCATCCGCAGTTCCAGCCCGACGCAACTTGTGTCGGAACTGTCCGGCGGCAACCAGCAGAAAGTCGTGATCGGCCGGTGGCTTGAGCGTGATTGCTCGGTAATGCTGTTCGACGAGCCAACGCGTGGCATCGACGTCGGCGCCAAGTTTGACATTTATGCCTTGCTCGGTGAGCTGACCCGTCAAGGCAAAGCGCTCGTGGTGGTGTCTAGCGATCTGCGTGAGCTGATGTTGATCTGCGACCGCATCGGCGTGCTCTCGGCGGGACGTCTGATCGACACCTTTGAGCGTGACAGCTGGACCCAGGATGATTTGCTTGCCGCCGCGTTCGCCGGCTACCAAAAACGTGATGCGTTGCTCAACGAAGCAGCGCCTAGGGATCTCGCATGAATACTGCAGTGACTGCCGGCAAACGTAGTGGCAACTTTTACGGCCTCGGTACCTATCTGGGACTGGCCGGTGCCTTGCTGGCAATGGTTGCGCTGTTCTCGGTTCTAAGTAGCCATTTCCTGTCCTATGACACCTTCAGCACCCTGGCCAACCAGATTCCGGACTTGATGGTGCTGGCGGTCGGCATGACGTTCGTGTTGATCATCGGCGGTATCGACCTGTCGGTGGGCTCGGTGCTCGCGCTCGCGGCGTCAACGGTCAGCGTGGCAATTCTCGGTTGGGGCTGGAGCGTGTTGCCTGCGGCGCTACTCGGAATGGCGGCGGCAGCACTGGCCGGGACCATCACGGGTTCGATTACTGTGGCGTGGCGGATTCCGTCGTTCATCGTGTCCCTCGGCGTGCTGGAAATGGCGCGCGGTGTGGCGTATCAGATGACCGGATCGCGCACGGCCTACATCGGTGATGCCTTCGCCTGGTTGTCCAACCCGATCGCCTTCGGCATCTCGCCGTCGTTCATCATTGCCTTGCTGATCATCTTCATTGCCCAGGCCGTGCTGACGCGTACCGTGTTCGGTCGTTACCTGATCGGCATCGGCACCAACGAAGAGGCGGTGCGTCTGGCAGGGATCAATCCGAAGCCCTACAAGATCCTGGTATTCAGTCTGATGGGGCTGCTGGCCGGTATTGCTGCGCTGTTCCAGATTTCCCGTCTGGAAGCGGCGGATCCGAATGCCGGCTCCGGGCTGGAGCTGCAAGTGATCGCCGCGGTCGTGATCGGCGGCACCAGTTTGATGGGTGGCCGCGGTTCGGTCATCAGTACGTTCTTCGGGGTTCTGATTATTTCCGTATTGGCGGCCGGTCTCGCGCAGATCGGCGCAACTGAACCCACCAAACGCATCATCACCGGCGCGGTGATCGTGGTGGCGGTGGTGCTTGATACTTATCGCAGTCAGCGCGCAAGCCGGCGGACCTGAGTCATGGCAACGATCAAGGATGTGGCAGCGCTCGCGGGAATTTCCTACACCACGGTTTCCCACGTAGTGAACAAGACCCGGCCGGTGAGCGAAGAGGTGCGGGTCAAGGTTGAGGCAGCAATCAAAACTCTCGACTACGTGCCCAGTGCCGTGGCCCGGTCTCTCAAAGCCAAAACCACGGCGACCATCGGTCTGCTGGTGCCCAACAGCCTCAACCCGTACTTCGCCGAACTGGCGCGCGGCATCGAGGATTACTGCGAGCGTAATGGCTACTGCGTGATTCTCTGTAACTCCGATGACAACCCGGACAAGCAACGCAGCTACCTGCGCGTACTGCTGGAAAAACGCATCGACGGGCTGATCGTCGCTTCGGCTGGCGGTGACGCGGGGCTGGCGGAGGGCCTTGCAGGCGTGCGTACGCCGATGGTGATCGTCGACCGTGGACTGGAAGGTGTGAATGCCGACATGGTGCGGATCGATCACGAATACGGCGCCTATCTGGCGACCCGCCACCTTCTGGAATTGGGGCACCGGGACATTGCCACTATTGGCGGCCCGGCGAGTACCAGCGTGGCTCAGATGCGCCTGGCCGGTTATTGCCGTGCCCTGAAAGAGGCAGGTGTCGAAGTATCCCGCGAGCGCATGCTGGAAAGCGACTTCACCAGCACCGGCGGTTACAGCGCCGCCGCGATGCTGCTGGAAAAGAACCCGCCGAGCGCGATCTTCGCTGGTAACGACATGATTGGCATCGGTGTGCTGCGAGCGGCGGCCGAGCGCAATATTCGCGTGCCGACGGAGCTGTCGGTGATCGGCTTCGACGATATTCAGATGAGCCGCTATGTGTACCCGGCGCTGACCACCGTAGGGCAGTCAATCCTGCAACTCGGCGAGATGGCGGCCGAAGTGCTTTTAAGAAGAATCGCCACGCCGGATATGGCCACCGATCAACGGATCGTGACGCCCAGTATTGTCCTGCGGGAGTCGACTGCGCCGCTGGCCGGCGTGTTCGCCCAGTTCCGTTGAAATAGAAAGCCGCTAAATCAAAAGCACCGCTGAAACAGAATTGATGAGTAGTGACGTATGCCCGCAAAAGTAGTGGTTATAGGCAGCCTGAACATGGACCTGGTCACCCGGGCGCCACGGTTGCCACGTGGCGGTGAAACGCTGATCGGCGAGTCGTTTGCCACGGTTTCCGGTGGCAAGGGCGCGAATCAGGCGGTCGCAGCGGCTAGGCTGGGCGCGCAGGTGTCGATGGTCGGTTGCGTGGGCAGCGATGCCTACGGCGAAGAGCTGCGCGGGGCGCTGTTGGCCGAGCAGATCGATTGCCAGGCAGTCAGCATCGTCGACGATTCCAGCGGCGTAGCGTTGATCGTGGTCGATGACAACAGCCAGAACGCAATCGTGATCGTTGCCGGTGCCAACGGAGCGCTGACTCCAGAGGTGATTGATCGATTCGACCCCGTATTGCGGGCGGCGGACGTGATCATCTGTCAGCTGGAAATCCCGGATGCCACTGTCGGTCATGCGCTCAAGCGTGGTCGTGAATTGGGTAAGACCGTGATCCTCAATCCGGCGCCGGCCAGCCGCCCACTGCCGGCGGACTGGTACGCGTCCATCGATTATCTGATTCCCAACGAAAGCGAGGCCTCGGCGCTGAGTGGTTTGCCAGTGGATTCTCTGGCATCTGCCGAAACCGCTGCATCCCGGTTGATCTCCTTGGGCGCCGGCAAGGTCATCATCACCCTCGGTGCTCAAGGTTCGCTGTTTGCCAACGGCAAAGGCTTCGAGCACTTCCCGGCGCCGAAGGTGAAATCTGTCGATACCACGGCGGCTGGCGACACCTTCGTCGGTGGTTTCGCCGCCGCGCTGGCGGCCGGCAAAAGCGAAGCCGACGCGATCCGTTTCGGCCAGGTTGCCGCGGCGCTGTCGGTGACCCGTGCTGGCGCGCAACCCTCGATTCCCACCTTGTCCGACGTACAGGCCTTTAAAGCACCATGAAAAAGACACCTTTGCTCAACGTCGCGTTGTCGCGGCTGATCGCATCCCTGGGCCATGGCGACAAGGTGGTGATCGGCGACGCAGGTCTACCGGTGCCACCAGGCGTTGAACTGATCGACCTGGCCCTGACCCACGGTATCCCGGATTTCGTCAGCACGTTGAAGGTTGTGCTCAGCGAAATGCAGGTCGAAAGCCATGTATTGGCCCAGGAGATTCTGGACAAAAAGCCTTCGGCATTGACGACGCTCGATGAGCTGAATGCCGAAGGTTCGCTGGGTCGGCGTGAGCTGCTCAGTCATGACCAATTCAAAGTCCTCAGCCGACAGGCACGGGCGATTGTTCGTACAGGTGAATGTCAGCCGTACTGCAACATCGTGCTGGTGGCAGGGGTTACGTTCTAACTCGCTGTTGTCTTTCTGTTGTCCCACGCACAAGGAGTGCGCTATGCACCGCTATGCTCAGAAACTGCACCACCTGCTCCGGAGTCTGCTGCTCTTGTCCCTGATTACCGCAACAAGCGCCCAGGCGGCGGAAAAGATCGACTTGATCATCGACACCGACCCGGGTGCCGATGACGTGGTTGCCTTGCTGTTTGCCCTGGCATCGCCGCAAGAGCTGAACATTCGTGCGTTGACCACCGTCGCCGGCAATGTGCGTCTGGACAAGACTTCGCGTAATGCGCGGCTGGCCCGCGAGTGGGCAGGTCGCGAGGAGGTGCCGGTCTACGCGGGCGCTCCGAAGCCGCTGATGCGCACGCCGATCTATGCCGAGAATATCCATGGCAAGGAAGGACTGTCGGGTGTCACCGTTCATGAGCCGAAGAAAGGCCTGGCCCAGGGCAATGCGGTCAATTACCTGATCGATACCTTGAAAGCCGCCAAACCCCATAGCATTACCATCGCCATGCTCGGTCCACAGACCAACCTGGCCCTGGCGCTGATCCAGGAACCTGAGATCGTTCAGGGCATCAAGGAGGTGGTGATCATGGGCGGTGCACACTTCAATGGCGGCAACATCACCCCGGTGGCTGAGTTCAACCTGTTCGCCGATCCGCAGGCTGCGGAAGTGGTATTGAAAAGCGGCGTGAAGCTGACCTACCTGCCGCTCGACGTGACCCACAAGATCCTAACCAGTGAAGCGCGTCTTAAGCAGATTGCCGCGATCAACAACAATGCCAGCAAGCTGGTGGGCGATATTCTCAATGAATACGTCAAAGGCGACATGGAACACTACGGCATTCCGGGTGGCCCGGTGCATGACGCTACTGTCATCGCCTATCTGCTCAAGCCTGAGTTGTTCACCGGTCGCTCGGTAAATGTGGTGGTTGATAGTCGCGAAGGCCCGACGTTCGGCCAAACCATCGTCGACTGGTATGACGGCCTGAAAGCGCCGAAGAACGCTTTCTGGGTAGAAAGCGGCGACGCCCAGGGCTTCTTTGACCTGCTGACCGAGCGTCTGGCTCTTCTGAAGTAAGCCATAGACCCGCAGGTGCCAGCCTGCGGGTTTTACTTTCACTCGCTATCTATCAGGCCCATATAGTCGGTGGGGTACTTCTCGAATATCTGTGCGATGAATGTCTGGGCGGCTTGCGTCCCCAGTTCCTTGACCAATAGATCGATACCAATGATTGCCAACTCTTCCGGGCTGCCCGGGCTGTAAGAGCTGTGGCCCTGTGGCCACTTGGCTTTGATGTCGGCGTCGATACTTACGGTGGTCATGATGGCGCTCGTGAAGTCGGGAAAGTCTGAGTGTCGAGTTAACCATTTTGCGCGGCTTTTGGCACTCCGACTTAGGCATGAGGGGAGGGCTATGCGACACTTGGTCTTTGACGAATTTTCAAGGACTGTGCTGTGCAGATCGATTTGAACACTCCTGACGGCTTGACCCTTGAGGCGGTACGTCAGCTGCTGGCCTCTGCCAGCGACGATGAGCACACTCAATTGCGAGTCACCAAGGGCGGCATCGCCTACATTTCGTCAGGTGTTGTGGGCGGCACTGATATCAGCGGGCTGTTGTTTCGTCTGGAGACGTGGGCCAAGGGTTCCGGTTATGTAGGGTTGGTCGCGGCCAGTGACGAGGTCTGGGTCATGCAGATTTTCAATGCGCTGAAAGAGAACTGGCCGAATCCGCCGTTCGACTACATTGACGTCTATTGAACGCTGTTCATATTCAGTCACGATTGAGTGGTAAACGGCAGGGCGATGCTCAGGCAAACTCGCCGCGTGTCCGAATAGAAGGCAGGGTGCTAGTACTCCCTGTGAAACCAAACGCCAGATTGGCGGTCGCACGATCTCAGCTTAACTATTGAAAAAAGGAGGCTTCATGCCTTGGAAGCTCGCGTCATTGGGTACTTTGTTGGCCGTTGCCATGCTGGCCGGTTGCAGCACTACCTCCACCGAGTCGACAACAGATCCTGTCACGACGACTGACACGGGTCACAGCCGTTGTGAGGCAAAGGCTGCCGAATTCACCATTGGCAAAAAGGCTTCGCCTGAACTGCTGGAGCAGGCGCGTACTCGCGCAGGCGCGCAGAATGCAAGGTTCCTCTTGCCCTCCGACATGGTGACCCTGGAGTACCGCTCCGATCGCCTGAACCTGAATACCGATGCCAATCGGGTCGTCACCCGCGTTAACTGCGGCTGATCGCTTCGGGCTTTTGTTTCGCCCATAAAAAACCCCGTCACGTGGACGGGGTTTTTTTAGTGCGGCTGAAAATTACTCAGCGCGGACTTGTGCAGCTTGCATACCCTTTTGGCCTTTCTCAGCCACGAAGGAAACGGTCTGGCCTTCTTTCAGGCTTTTGAAACCGTCGCTTTCGATAGCTTTGAAGTGTACGAACAGGTCGTCACCGCCACCTTGAGGAGTGATGAATCCGAAGCCTTTTTCA